>CANPHE010000015.1 GCA_947573795.1 uncultured Alistipes sp.
GCCTCGGAGATCATCCGCGAAAAGATCCTGCGCAACTACGACAAGGAGATACCCTACTGCTGCCAGATCGAGATCGACAGCTACAAGGAGGAGCCCGAAATCGACCGTATCGCGGCGACGATCTACGTTTCGCGCGATTCGCAGAAGGGAATCGTGATCGGCCACAAGGGCGAGAAACTCAAACGCGTGGGCAAAGCCGCCCGGGAAGATATGGAGGCGTTCCTCGGGAAGAAGGTTTTTCTGCAACTTTTCGTCAAGGTCAGCGACGACTGGCGCAACGACGAACGACAGTTGAAAAGGTTCGGCTACGAACAGGAGTAGTCCGAAAAGCATTGCCACGAATACTAAAACCGAGCGAAGAGACGTTCATAGAGACGAGGAAAGCAGGTAAAATGAGAAAATACATCTTCGGAATCATCGCGACGGTCATGCTGCTGTGCGGCAGTCGGGCGCATGCGCAGTACAATCGGGAATACTTTTTCTGGGTCGGACAGCGCTGCATGATGAACAACGACTACCAGGAAGCCATCCGTACGCTCAATACCCTGCTCCGCTTCGACGAGAACGCCTACGAAGGTTATTTCCTGCGCGGCATCGCCAAATACAATCTCGACGATCTGATCGGCGCCGAAGCCGATTTCTCGACTGCGATCCGCAAAAATCCGGTCTACACCCAGGCCTATACCTATCGTGCCGTGACGCGTTCGCGGCTGGGCAACTACGACGATGCGTTGCAGGATTTCCGCGAAGCCATCGAGTTGCGCCCCGACCTGCCGGGCCCCTATTACAGCCGCGGCGTCACGCGGCTGCTGAACCAGCAGTTCGAATTGGCGATCGAGGATTTCGACAAGTTCATCCGCCAGGAGAACAAAGTGGCCGACGCCTTCATCTGCCGGGGCTTGAGCTACCTCCACCTGAAAGACACGACGCGCGCCTACGAGAATTTCGACACGGCGATCCGCACCAATCGCGAAAATCCCAACGGATACAACCGCCGGGGCAGTCTCCACATGCAGCAAAAGCATTTCAAGGAGGCCGAGGCGGATTTCGACAAAGCCATATCGTGCGACTCGACCTATCTGCTCTCCTACTTCAACCGGGCGCTGGTCTACTCCGACACGAACCGCCCGATGTTGGCATTGGCCGACTTCGACAAGGTGATCCGGCTCGACTCGACCAACTCGCTCACCTACTTCAACCGCGCCATGCTGCGCACGCAGATCGGCGACTACAACCGGGCGCTCGAAGATTATGACAAGGTGGCGCTCTATTCGCCCAACAACGTGCTGGTCTACTACAACCGGGCAAGTGTCTACGCCCAGTTGGGCGAGATCGAAAAAGCCGTAGCGGACTATACTTCGGCCATCGACCTCTACCCCGATTTCGCGAACGCCTACATCTACCGCGGACAGCTGCGGCAGTTGTTGCGCGATCCGAAGGGGGCCCGGCAGGACCAGGAGATCGCCCGGAAAAAGATCGCCGAATACCGCTCGCGGCTGAGCGACAGCACCTATTCGATCTATGCCGATACCACGCAGCGTTTCGATAGGCTGTTGTCGTTCGACAGCAAATTCTCGGGCAGCACGTTCGACCGGATCGCGGGACACAACGGCGGACAGGAGGAGATGCGCCTGCTGCCGCTGTTCAAATTCACGCTCATGCAGCCCGATACGGCGATCGTCGTCGAACGTTATCGCCTGCAACGGGTCGAGGATTTCAAACGACGCCTGGACAACGAATACCTTGCACTCTCGTGGCGCGAGAGCAACATCGCGCCCGACTCGCTCGTGCTGTTGGACCGTCGCTATGCCGAGGAGCTGCGCACGGACGAGAAGTCGTGGACGCTGCTTTTCGAACGCGGCATCACGCAGTCGCTCATCAAGCAGTATACCAATTCGGTGAACACCTATTCGGCTGCTATCGAGCAGAATCCCTCGAATCCGTTCCTGTACCTGAATCGTTCGACCACACGCGCCGAGATGATCGACTTCATTTCGTCGATCGACAACTCCTACCAGCGGATCACGATCGATTCGGACCCGGCGAACCGGCTGAACAACCATTCGAAACGCACGTACAGCTACGACGAGGCCGTGGCCGACCTGAACAAGGCCGCCAAGCTCTACCCCGATTTCGCCTACGTCTATTACAACCGCGCCAACCTGCTGGCCCTTTCGGGCAGTCTGCCCGAGGCTTATGACGACTATACGAAGGCCATCGCACTGAATCCCGCCTTCGCCGAGGCCTACTACAACCGCGGCATCGTGCAGATATTCATGAAAGACACGCGCAAAGGGTGTCTCGACATCTCGAAGGCCGGGGAGTTGGGCATCCCGGAGGCTTACGAAGTGCTCAAACGCTATGCGCACACCGAAAATTAATTTTTAACCCAATACTCGAATTATGACAGAAACTATCCAACGAAAGATCAACGATTCGGCCATCGCCCGGTGGACGGCGCTGGTGCTGATCGCATCGATGATGTTCTTCGCGTACATGTTCGTCGACGTCATGTCGCCGCTCAAGTCGCTGCTCGAAACCTCCCTCGGATGGGACAGCGGAACCTTCGGAACCTATGCCGCTTCGGAGTATTTTCTCAACGTGTTTTTCTTCTTCCTCATCTTCGCGGGTATCATCCTCGACAAGATGGGCATCCGGTTCACGGGTCTGCTGTCGGCCGGACTGATGGTCATCGGTGCCTCGATCAAATTCATCGGCATCACGGAGTGGTTCCAGACGACGGCGTTCTGCGGCTGGCTCGACAGCTGGTGGACCTCGTTCCCGAGCAGTGCCAAGATGGCGTCGCTGGGCTTCATGATCTTCGGCTGCGGTGCCGAAATGGCCGGAACGACCGTCTCGAAAGCGATCGCCAAATGGTTCCAGGGCAAAGAGATGGCGTTGGCGATGGGTCTGGAGATGGCGATCGCCCGTCTGGGCGTCTTCGCCGTGATGTGGATCGCCCCGATGATCTCCAACCGCTTCGACCAGTCGGTGCTGGCTCCCGTAGCATTCTGCTCGGCACTGTTGGTGGTCGGCATGCTGTGCTACACGGTGTTCGTCTATATGGATAAGAAGCTCGACCGACAGTTGATCGCCGCCGGTGAAATGAAGGCCGAGAAATCGTCCGACGAGGAGTTCCAGATCCGCGATCTGGGCAAAATTTTCGCCAGCAAGATGTTCTGGATGGTAGCCCTGCTGTGCGTGCTCTACTACTCGGCAATCTTCCCCTTCCAGCGCTATGCGCCCAACTTCCTCGAAGTGACGCTGAATATCGATGCCGAGGCGGCTTCGCGTCTGTTCAGCTGCTTCCCGATTCTGGCCATGATCCTCACGCCGTTCCTCGGCGCACTGCTCGACTTCAAGGGCAAAGGCGCTACGATGCTGATGGTCGGAGCCATTATCATGATCTGCTGCCACCTCAGTTTCGCCTTCCTGCTCCCGGCATTCCCGTCGAAAGCGCTGGCTCTGCTGTTGGTCGTGACGTTGGGCGTATCGTTCTCGCTGGTTCCGGCCGCCCTGTGGCCTTCGGTGCCGAAGATCATCGACGAAAAGATTCTCGGCTCGGCCTACTGTCTGATTTTCTGGATTCAGAACATCGGCCTGTGCCTCGTGCCGCTGTTGATCGGTAAGGTGCTCGACGCCACGGGAGGATATATCGTTCCGATGCTGATCTTCTCGTCGTTCGGCGTACTGGCCTTCATCTTCAGCTTCTACCTGAAGATCGAAGACAAGAAGAAAGGTTACGGTCTCGAACTGCCCAATATCAAGAAGTAGCCCGAGCTACCCGAATAAATGAAGAAGAGGGGCCGACATGCGCGATGCATGCCGGCCCTCTTTGCGTGTGGACGCAAGCGTATCCGCCCCGCTTTCAGTTTTCGCCTGGAACGGCCCCGAGCCGGCCGGCTTCTTGCATCGTACGCCGCATTCAGTTCCCCTTCGGAGCCTTATTCGTTTGCTGAGATTCATTCCGCTTCCCGACAGGAAAGCGGAACATATCGGTATCGATTATTTATACAATGCATTTGCCAGTTCTCCGAGTCCTTCCGCTCCGGGCAGGTCCGGATAGGCTTTCTTCATCGCCTCCACAAAAGCATCGGCCGTCTTGTTTGCAGCGAGCAATTTCTTCATCGTTCTCAGATAATCGATTTTGAACTGTACGGCATCCGCTTTCGTCGCGCCGCCGTGACCGCCGATGAACAGCGTCGCTCCCGACTTCAATGAGTTTTCGCTCTCGGCAATCTCGGCGTCGATAGCGGCAGGCGAAGATACTTGCAGGTGGCTGATGTGCGCTTTCGCCGGCGTCCAGTGGGTGTAGTACACCTTCTTACCTATCAGGATGCTTGCTCCGGGAAAGTCCGTCGAAGCTCCGTGGCGGAACTCGAAAGGAACCCCTGCATAGGTCTTGGTCGCACCGAATGCCACTTCCGAAGCCTTGCCCGTAGGCATGGCGGTCATAGCATCGCCGAACAACTGTCCGAAATGCTGCATCATGCCACCGTATACTTCGCCTTTCGCGAACTCCGGCATGCCTTCGGGCATCACTACGTCGTGGTGTGCCGTGCCGCCTACATGATAGTCGGTGATACGCTGCTCTACGGGCTTGTCCAGTCCGGCGAGATAGGCATCGAACTCGGCTACGTTGTCCTTGAAGAGCGGGTGCTCCATCGTAACGAGTGCGTCGCGTCCCTCGACGATATAGCTGGCGTCGGCCATGACATCGTTGGTGTAGTAAACGTGCAGTTTGAAGGTGTCGAACTCGTGCGTCTCGAAACGTCCCTTGTTCTGTGCCGAAGCACCCAGCGCCAGAAGGCTCAATGCGAAAACAGATAATGTCTTTTTCATGGTTATTTTTTATTAGTTACTAAAAGTGTCTTTATCTCTTTTACGCTGCAAATATACGACGCCGGTTTTTATCTCGCAAGTAGACACCTGGACCTCAATTAGTTACTACGATGTAACCATTGTTGATTATCTGAATATTACAACACGAACTTTTTTGAAAAATTTTCATTCGCATCCTAAAAGGAGTTTGATTACCTTTGTAGAGTGAATTGAAATACATTGGATTATGAATCGAACGACGATAGAAGATGCCCTATTCCCCGACTGTCCCATACGGAATATCCTGGCACGGATCAGCGACAAATGGTCGTTATTGGTCATTTATACGCTCGACAAGTCCGAAAAAGCACCCGTCCGCTTCAAGGAGTTGCAGCGCCGGATTCCGGACATATCGCAGAAGATGCTGACCGTAACGCTACGCACACTCGAAGAAGATGGCTATGTGACACGCACCATCTATCCCGAAGTGCCGCCGCGTGTGGAATATTCGCTGACCGGGAGAACGAAATCGCTGCTGCCGCACATCAATTCCCTAATCGGGTGGGCTTTGGAAAATCGGGAACCGATCATGCGGGACCGAAAGAGAGCAGCCGGCAACTGACACGCAATGGCGAATAACGGGGCACCGCCGCTTACGACGGTCGGAAATGCACCCTCGGTATTTCGCTTATTGTCGGGAACCGGGGCCGGAATGGCACCGAGCTATCGCAGCATTGTAAAAATATCGGGCTCTCCCATGCTCCCGGAAGTCGTGCGGTCTTCCGACCGAGCTATAACCGTCGAATCCGCGCATGGATCGCGGGCCGAACGGCATAAATCGATATGAACGAGAGTCGCATTTGCGACTCTCGTTCATATTCGATACCTCGCCGATCTCAGCCTGTTTGCGATCATCATGCGAGAAAAACGGTAAAATCCGGACGTACTACTGCCCTCCTCCTAACGCATGATAGAGCGAGACGACGCCCTGCAATTCGGAAAGACGGTCGGAGATAGCCGATAACTGAGCCGATAGCAAGGTCTGTTGCGCGGTCAGCACTTCGAGATAGGTCGTCGAACCGTATCGCATCAAGAGTTGCGTACTCTCGACCGCCCGTTCGAGCGAGCGGAGCTGTTCGCGGCGGTCCTCCGTTTTGGCACGTGCGGTCTGTACCTGCGCCAAGGCGTTGTTCACCTCCGCTCCGGCATTGAGCAGGGCTTGCTGGAACGCGAGTCGCGCCTCCTCCTGCTGCGCCTTTGCGATCTTTACGCGGGCGCGGTTCTGCCCCGCATGGAAGATCGGTTGCAGCAGCGAGCCTGCCGCCAAGAGCAGCAGTTTTCCCGGATTGGCGACGATGGCCCCCGCGTTGTTCGTCCAGCCGGCCGAGCCGCTCAGCGTCAGCGACGGATAGAGCGCGGCGCGTGCCTCGGCCGTCTCATAGTATGCCTGCACGAGCGCCTGTTCGTTTTGACGGATGTCGGGGCGGCGGGATAACAGTTGCAGCGGAATGCCGACGGCCAGTTCTGCCGGCACCGACTGCGTTGCGAGCGTTGTGCGCTCAATCGTATGCGGTGTATCGCCTAATAGCAGCGCAAGCGAATTCTCCGTCTGCCGAATCGAATATTGCAAGTCGTGCAGCGTCGTTTCGGCGGCATAGAGCGTCGCTTCGGTCTGGGCGATGCCCGCTTCATTCGCATTGCCGGCCGCTTTCAACGCCCGCATGACGCGCACCTGTTCGCGGTAGCGTTCCACGGCCTGCTCCGTAACAGCGACTTGCGCATCGAGGCTCAGCAACCGATAGTAATAGTCGGCTACATTGGCTATCAATTGTGTTTGCACCGCATCGCGATAGGCACGGCTTTGCAGCAGAGCTGCACGCGAACGCCGTTTGGCATTGGTCAGGCGACTAAAAACATCGATCTCCCAACTCGCCGTAACGGGAACGCTGTACGTCCACGAGGCTTTCGAGCCGTCGAAGCTGCTCGCGCCGCCCGTCGGTGCGAGGTTGAACGACGGGAGATAGGCCAATCGCGCCGCTTTCAATGTAGCTTCAGCCTCCGTGATGCGCAGCCGTGCGACCTGCAAATCGGTGTTGTGAACCAGTGCCGTATCGATCAACCGTTGCAGCTGCCGGTCGGCGAACAGTTCGCGCCACCCCATGTCGGCTATCGATGCGGTGTCGGCGGTCGCGTATCCCGCGCCATAAAGGTCGTCGGTTCGCACTTCGGGGCGGGTATATGGTTTGTAGATGCCGCAGGCGGTAAACAGGCATGCGGTCATCGCTGTCGTGATTATCCTTTTCATCATTCCTCTTTTTTCCGGTTCTTCAAATCCTCCATTTCGGCCCGTATCGACCATTCGTCGGCCCGCTCGAACTGCACGGGGCGAACTTTCTCCTGCAACCATTGGAAGGTGACGAACAGCACGGGAACGATGAACAGCAAGGCCAACGTTCCGACCAGCATACCTCCGACGGCGCCCGAACCGAGCGTGCGGTTGCCGTTGGCGCCGACGCCCGTCGACACCATCAGCGGCAGCAGACCGAAAATCATCGTCAGAGCGGTCATCAGGATCGGGCGCAAACGCACTTTGGCGGCTCCGACAGCGGCCTGAATGAGCGACATACCCGCCTCGCGGCGTTTGACGGCGTATTCGGTGATGAGGATCGCCGTTTTGGCCAGCAGACCGATGAGCATGATGATACCCGTCTGCATGTAGATGTTGTTCTCCAGCCCCATCAACTGCGCGAAAAGGAACGAGCCGAACAGACCGAAGGGCAGCGAGAGCACGACGGCCAGCGGGATGAGGAAACTTTCGTACAGCGCACTCAAAATCAGGTAAACCAGCACGAAGCAGATGGCGAAAATCACGACCGTGTTGCTCGTCGAGGTGCTCTCCTCGCGCGTGATACCGCCGAACTCGTAGCTGTACCCTTTGGGCAGCGCCGCGGCGGCCGTCTCACCGATGGCACGGATGGCATCGCCCGACGAATAACCGTCGGCGGCGGCACCGTTCACGGCGATCGAGCCGTAGAGGTTGAAACGGTTGAGCGACTGCGGGCCGTAGGTCTTGGTCAGCCGTGCGAACTGCCCGACGGGAGCCATCTCGCCGCCCGAAGTGCGGACGTAGATGTGGTTCAGCGACTCGGGCGTCACGCGATACGACGGGTCGGCCTGAATCATCACCCGGTAGAGCTTCGAGAAGCGGTTGAAGTTCGAGACGTATTGTCCGCCGTAGTAACCCGATATGGTCGCCAGCACGTCCGACGGCGAAATGCCCGACCGTTCGCACCGCGCAGCGTCGATGTCGAGCGTATATTGCGGATAGCCCGACGAGAACGACGAGTAAGCCGCACCGATTTCGGGACGCTCCGAGAGCGCCGCGATGAATCCGCGCGTGGCCTCGTCCAGCTCGGCGACGGGTTTGCCCGCCTTGTCCTGCACGTGCAGTTCGAAGCCGTTGACCATGCCGTAGCCGGTAATCATGGGCGGTGCGGCGGCGAAGATCTGCGCGTCGGGAATCTTCGCCGAGAGGGCGTTGATGCGGTCGATGACCGACTGCACGTCGTCTCCTTTGCCGGAGCGTTCCGACCAGTCGCGGAGCGAGAGGATAATCATGCCCGCGCTCGCACCCGAACCGCTGAACGAATAACCGCTTACGGTGGCATAGTGCTCGACCTGCGGCATTTGCTGAATCTCCTTTTCGAGCTGCGACAGCACGCGGGTCGTGGCGTAGAGCGACGTGCCGGGCTTGGTCGTAACGCTGACCATGACCGAACCCGTATCTTCATCGGGAACCAGGCCCGTCTGTGTATTCTTCATCAAGACAATGAGCAGCACGACGGCTGCGGCAAGCGTTCCCCATGCCACGAAGCGGTGGCGCACGAACCAGACGACGCCGCGCACGTAGCGCTGCACCATGACCGAGAAAGCGGCGTTGAACGCCTTGCGGAACCGGGCGGCGAAGTTCTCGCGCACGTTACCCTCCTCGTCCACATAGGGTTGCAGCATCAAAGCGCACAGCGCGGGCGAGAGCGTCAGAGCGTTGACGGCCGAAAGACCGACGGCAACGGCCATCGTGATACCGAACTGCGTATAGAATACGCCCGACGTGCCGCCCATCATCGACACGGGGATGAAGACGGCCATGAAGACGAGCGTCGAGGTGACGATCGCGCCCGTAATGCCCTGCATGGCATCGTTCGTCGCCATGTAGGCCGATTTGTAGCCCACGTCGAAACGCGCCTGCACGGCCTCGACCACCACGATGGCGTTGTCGACCACCGTACCGATCGCCAGCACGAGAGCAAAGAGCGTCAAGAGGTTGATCGAGAATCCTAACAGCGACATGACGGCGAACGTACCGACCAGCGAGACGACGATGGCGATGGTCGGAATCAACGTCGAACGAATGTCCTGCAAGAAGACATACACGACCAATACCACCAGCAGGATCGCTTCGACGAGCGTCCACAGCACGTTTTCCATCGAGGCGTAGAGGAAACGGTTCACGCTCAGCAGGTCGGCGAATGCCAGTCCTTCGGGCAGTTCCTCGGTCAGCTCGGCGATGAGAGCGTCGATATTTTCCACCACCTCCGTAGCGTTCGAACCCGCACTCTGGTACGCCTCGCCGATACAGCCGGCATGTCCGTCCGTAAGGGCCCGATAGGTGTACGCTTCGTCGCCCATCTCCACGCGGGCGATATCTTTCAGACGCAGGATGTCGCCATTCGGCAGCGAGCGGATAACGATCTGCTCGAACTGCTCGGGAGTCGAAAGGCGGCCGCTCCATTTGATGGTATATTCGTAGGCGTTCGCGTGGTTTTCGCCGAAAGCACCCGTCGCCGATTCGAGGTTCTGCTTTTCGAGGGCGACCGTCACGTCGGAGGGTATCAACTTGTATTGCGCCATGACGTCGGGTTTGAGCCAGATACGCATCGAGTAGTTCGATGCCAGCACGTTGAACTCGCCCACGCCCGCGATTCGCTTCATGCGCGGCTCGACGTTGATCTTCATGTAGTTGTTGATGAACTGCATGCCGTAGGTGTCGTCGGGACTGTACAGCGCCACCACCTTCAGCAGCGACTTCTGCTGCTTGAGGGTCTGCACGCCGATTTTCGTCACCTCGGCGGGCAGTAGACCCTGTGCCTTCGACACGCGGTTCTGCACGTTCACGGCAGCCATGTCGGCGTCGACACCCTGGCGGAAATAGACGTTCACTGTCACTTCGCCCGTATTCGACGCCTCGGAGTGGATGTATGACATATTCTCGACCCCGTTGATCGCCTCTTCGAGCGGCACGATAACGGCCTTCTGCACCGTCTCGGCGTTGGCTCCGGGATAGGAGGTCGTTACCTGCACCGTCGGCGGTGCGATGTCGGGATATTGTTCGACCGAAAGGGTCGTCAAGGCGATGACGCCCAGCAAGACGATCGTAATCGAAATGACGATCGAGAAAATCGGCCGGTCTATGAAAAATCGCAGATTCATGCGTTACCTCCTTCGTTATCGGTTATCGTGATTTCGTCCCCGTCGTTGAGCAGGCCCACGCCCGTCGTGACGATCCGGTCGCCTGCCGAGAGGCCTTTCGTCACGGTGTAGCGTACGCCGTCATGGATCGGGCTGACCTCGATCCGTGTGGCGACAGCCCGGCCGTCGACGACGCGATAGACGAAAATCTTGTCCTGCAATTCGTAGGTCGCCTCCTGCGGGATGGCAATGGCGTTTTCCAGCCGTCGTGGAATCACCACGTTGCCCGTACCGCCGCTGAACAGCACTCGGTTCGGATTGGGGAAGACGGCGCGCAGCGACCCGCTGCCCGTTTCAGCATTCAGTACGCCGCTGATGCTTTCGATGCGCCCCTCCTCGGCGTAAATATTTCCGTCGTTCAGCCGCAGTCGCACAGCGGGCATATTCTCGATCGTCCGATCGAGCGAACCGTAACGCATGACCAACTCCTGCAACCGGTTTTCGGACATCGAAAAGTAGACGTACATTTCAGAGTTGTCCGCAACGGTCGTGAGCGGCTGTGCCGACGTCGGGCCGACCAGTGCACCCACTCGATAGGGAATCGTGCCGACCACTCCGTCGGCCGGGCTTTTCACTTCCGTATAGGAGAGGCTGTTGCGGGCGTTGGTTTCTTCGGCCCGCGCCTGCTCCAACGAGGCCTCGGCGACGGCCAGCGCATTGCGGGCGGTCGAAAGGTCGAATTCCGAGACGACGCTGCGCCGGAACAACTCCTGTTTGCTCTCGAAAGTGATGCGCGCCGTCTCGACCTGCGCTTCGGCGGCATGGACATTAGCCACGGCCGTACGCAGGGCCGCTTCATACGGCACCCGGTCGATGACGAAGAGCGATTGTCCCCGCCGCACTTTTTCACCCTCCTTGACGCAGACGCGCTGGATCGTTCCGGATACCTGCGGATAGATTTCGATGTCCTGACGTCCGCGCACCGAGGCGGAATAGGATTCCGTAAGCGTTACGGTCGACGGTTCGACCGTCAACACCGAATAGCCGATCTGCTGTTGCGGTGCGGCGGCCTCCCGACACGATCCCAGACACGCGGCCAATAAGAGCGCCGCAATCGATAATTTCTGTTTCATGGCTCCTTTTCGTTTTTCAAGGTGCAAAAATACGGCTCGCCCGATGTTCTTCCGGTATACAAATCCAAACAACAAGGCGACTTTTAGAAACAACATCGGGCTATTTTGCCGGATTATGCTATATTTGCACGTGAAAAATCAAAACTATGGAACCGAATCGGGAAGCAGAATATCGAATCGTGACGTCGGATTTGAGCGAATCGCTCGGCACCGCGATTCGAACAAAGGGATGTTTGCTGCTCTTTTGCCTGCAAGGCCGGGCGATCGTCTCGGCCAACCTCGAACGACGGGTATTTCGCCGTGGAGACATTGCCGTAATCTTTCCCGACACACTGTTCGTCGTACATGGAACATGCAGCGATTTTCGGGTACGCACGATCGAAATATCGCCCGCACTCACAGATGAAGTCATCCTTCCCCTCTCGTCGGCATTCTTCGAACGCATTTACGACGAGCCGATATTGCCGACCACCGAGGAGCAGCGGATATTGCTGCAAATGTGGAATGCCCATATCGACCATTATGTGCAATGTTCCATCGCGAAATCGGCCCGTATGATGATTCGGAATCAATTGCAAAATCTCTTTCTCGCGATGGAGGTCAAGCTGGTTTTCGATGCTCCGCCCGAAAATGTCCGATCCATCTCCTCCTCGCGCCGTCTTTTCAACTGCTTCTGCAAACTGGTAACGGAAAACTGCGATTCGCAGCACGAGGTGAAATTCTATGCCGACAAGCTCTGCATCACGCCTTATTACCTTTCGAAGATAACTTCCAAAATCGCGGCAGCGACGCCCAAGCAACTGATCGATTGGCAAATCGTAGTAGAGATCAAACATCTGCTCACCACGACCGACCTGACGATCAAGGAGATCGCCGACAGGTTCCACTTCGATTCGACCTCCTATCTGGGGCGTTATTTCCGCCGGCATACGGGCATGACACCCACCGAGTTCCGGGAACAATAACCGTTTGTCGAGGCTGGGAATTATTTATTTAATATTACACGGAACTTCTATCACTTTGCGGGCTGCCTCCGGAAGTCCTCTACTCAGAAGGAGGCTTTGGACGCAAATCGCGAAGCCATAGGGGCTTGAATCCGTGTTCGTGTAAAACCGCAAAATTGTCCAAAAACAAAAAAGGTCCTTCGAAAAGGACCTCGTGAGCGGAAAACGGGACTCGAACCCGCGACCCTCAGCTTGGGAAGCTGATGCTCTACCAACTGAGCTACTTCCGCATTCGGAGTACAAAGTTACTCCGTTTTTTCGATATTGCAAGTCGTTCGCTGCAAAATTTCGAATCAACCGACGATTTTTCTCAGCGAAGCCAGATTCTTCGGATTCTTCAGCTGCTTACCCTCTGGAGTATAAAGATAGTCGAGCCGCGTTTTGAAATAGGTTTCGACCTTGCCGCGCACCACTTTCATCGTGCTGTTCACCAGCCCGTTCTGTTCCGTGAAGGCTTCGTCGACGATCGCGAGACCCGCCGGCAGCCAACGCTCCGGGAAAGCCCCCTCAAAAGAGCCTCCGGTTCGATAGCGGTCGATCTCCCCGCCGAGAATCTCGGCCGCGACTTCGACGCGTTGCGCACCCTCCATCCCTCGTGCGTCCAATTCGCGGCGCAGTGCTTCACGGTTGGGAACGACGATCGCCCCGGTAAAAGGACTCTGATTGTTGTAGATCATGATCTGGTCGATGAACGGCGATTTATCCACGATCGCCTCCTCCATGCCCTCGGGACTGTATTTCTCGCCGTCCGAAGCGATCAGCAAGCTCTTAAAACGGCCCAAGACATAAAGAAATTCATCCTCCGAGACATAGCCCATATCGCCCGTGTGCAGCCATCCGTCGCGTACGGTATAGGCCGTAGCTTCGGGATTCCGCCAATATCCGGCCATGACGTTCTCGCCCCGGATGACGATCTCGCCCTTCTCTCCGCGCGGGAGTTCGCGCCCCTGTTCGTCGAGAATCTTCAGATCGAGCGGAATCAAAATCTTACCCGACGATCCGAAGCGATGCCAATGGTATTTGGGGGAATTGGTCGAAATGACAGGCGTAGCCTCCGAAAGCCCGTAACCCTGGAACATCGGCATGCCGACAGCGTAGAAGAAACGTTGCAGTTCGGCGTCGAGCAGCGCACCGCCGCCTACGAAGAACTGCAAGCATCCGCCGAACGCCTGGCGCACTTTGCGGAACAGTAGCAGATCGAACAGTGCCACAGCGGGTTTGAGCACGAACCGCCAGCCGCGCCCCTTGCTGTAACCGTCCTGATTGTAGGCGTATGCCGTGCGTAGAGCCAGGCGGAACAACCGTTCCGTAGCGGGCCCTTTGGCGCGGATCGAACTTTCGATGCTCTTGCGGAAATTCTTGGCCAAAGCAGGTACCGAAAGCAGGAAATGCGGACGCACCTCGCGGATATTCTGCGGAATATTCTTGAGCGTCTCCATCGGTGTGGCTCCCACCTGCACGGTTGCAACCGTAGCGCCGCAGGCGATCATGATATAGAATCCGACAACATGGGCGAAACAGTGGTCCAACGGCAGGATAATCAGCGTGCGGAACGACGAAGGAATATCGATGCGCGAAAGCGACTGTTCGACGTTGGCCGTGTAGTTGCGGTGGGTCAGCACGACACCTTTCGGATCGGCAGTCGTTCCGGAGGTGTAGGTAATCGTCGCATAATCTTCATTGCGAATGGATTGTCCGATCGACAGGAACTCTTTCTCGTGCCCGGCGAGGTAATCCCGTCCCAAACGGCGCAAAGTTGCATAAGCGGTCTCTCCCGGTTCCAATGCGATATTTCCCAAGACAATGACGTGTTCCACCTCGGGTAATTCATGACGTATGCGCCGGATTTTCGGCAACTGGTATTTGGAGACGAAAATCGCCTTCACACCCGCATGGCGCAGGCGGAAAAGCAGGTCGTTCGACTCTTCGAGTTTGACCGACAGCGGAACGCTGACCGCTCCGGCGTAGAACATACCTAACTCCGAGATGATCCAGGCGTTGCTACCCTCGGCGAGCAGCGCCACCCGCTCCTGCGGCCGTATGCCGATCGAGGCCAATCCGGCTCCGACTTCGAGCGCCTGTACACGGGTTTCGGCATAAGTCGTAGGCTCGAATTTCCGGTGTTTCTTTTCGAGCAGGAAAGTTTTGGTCCCGTATTTCGCGACGGAAGCTTCGAAGAGGTCTATGATGGTCTTTTTCATATCAATCCATTTTCAGGACGGCGAGGAACGCCGACTGGGGAACTTCGACATTGCCGATCTGGCGCATGCGCTTCTTACCCTTCTTCTGCTTTTCGAGCAGCTTGCGTTTACGCGAGATATCGCCGCCGTAACACTTGGCCGTCACGTCCTTACGCACGGCCTTCACCGTCTCGCGGGCAATGATCTTGGCCCCGATGGCCGCCTGGATGGCGATGTCGAACTGCTGACGCGGAATCAACTCCTTGAGTTTCTCGCACATCTTACGGCCGAAATCATACGCATGGTCGGCATAGATCAACGACGAAAGGGCATCGACCGGCTCGCCGTTGAGCAGGATATCCAACTTCACGAGTTTCGAGAGCTGGAAACCCGTACGATGGTAATCGAACGAAGCATAGCCCTTCGAAATGCTCTTCAGCTTATCGTAGAAGTCGAAAACGATTTCCGACAAGGGCATATCGAAATTGACCTCCACGCGATCCTGCGTGATGAAGGTCTGGTTCTTCAGCACTCCGCGCTTGTCGATGCACAGTTTAATGACGTTGCCCAGGAAGTCCGATTTGGTGATGATCTGCGCCAGGATATAGGGCTCCTCGATCTTGGCGATCTTCGTGATCTCGGGAAGTCCCGACGGGTTGTGCACCTCCAGGATATCGCCCTGCGTGGTGGTGATGCGGTAGGAAACGTTCGGCACGGTCGTAATGACATCCATGTCGAATTCTCGGTAAAGACGCTCCTGGATGATCTCCATGTGCAGCAGCCCGAGGAATCCGCAGCGGAAACCGAAGCCCAGGGCCAGCGAACTTTCGGGTTCGAACGTCAGCGACGCATCGTTGAGCTGCAACTTTTCGAGCGAAGCACGCAAGTCCTCGTATTGGTCGGCCTCGACGGGATAGACACCCGCGAAGACCATCGGTTTGACATCCTCGAATCCGGCGATCGCCTCGCGGGCGGGATCGCTCACCGAAGTGATCGTATCGCCGACCTTCACGTCCGCCGAGGTCTTGATTCCGGAGCAGATGTACCCCACGTCTCCGGCCTTGATCTCCTGCCGGGGCTGCATCTTGAGTTTCAGCACACCCACCTCGTCGGCGTCGTATTCGCTGCCTGTGTTGAAGAACTTCACGTGGTCTCCTTTGCGCAGCACGCCGTTGAAGACGCGGTAATAGGCGATGATGCCGCGGAAAGGATTGAACACCGAGTCGAAAATCAACGCCTGCAAAGGAGCGTTCTCGTCTCCTTTCGGCGCGGGAATACGTTGTACGATGGCTTCGAGCACCTCCTCGACCCCCAAGCCCGTTTTACCCGATGCGAGCAGAATATCCTCCTCCTTGCAGCCGATCAGGTCGATCACCTGGTCCTTCACCTCGTCGATCATCGCCGAATCCATGTCGATCTTGTTCAACACGGGAACGATTTCTAGATCGTGGCCGACGGCCAGGTAAAGGTTCGAAATGGTCTGGGCCTGAATGCCCTGCGTAGCGTCGACCACCAGCAGCGCCCCTTCGCACGAAGCGATGGCGCGCGATACTTCGTAGGAGAAGTCAACGTGACCCGGGGTGTCGATCAGGTTGAGCGTATAACGCTCGCCGTCGCGGGCCGTGTATTCCATCTGGATCGCATGGCTCTTGATGGTGATGCCCTTCTCGCGTTCGAGGTCCATATCGTCGAGCACCTGCGCCTGCATTTCGCGCTGGTTCAGCGTGTTGGTCTTCTCCAGCAGACGATCGGCGAGGGTCGATTTACCGTGGTCGATGTGGGCTATGATGCAAAAGTTGCGGATATTTTTCATGTTGCTCGCATAAAATCAGTGTACAAAGATACGAATAAGCCGAGAGAAAAAAGCAAGCTCGCTTGCATTTTTTCCGAGGCGCAGTATCTAAGACGAAGCCAAAGTTACTTTTTTTTCGAAGATACGACGGAATGCGGCGAAAAAAACGTATTTTCGCCCTCGCAGTCGAGATCGTCGGACATATCCGGCTTTCGGGTATATCTCCCCATGGCGCTTTTTGTCGCATTCCGGTCTCGGACAATTTCCTTCCTTTCGGCTCGCCCTCTTCGCCGAAAAAGACGGAGAGGAAGGAGTGTGCGATATTGTCTAAACCAAACAATTTGGAATATGAAAGGAAGAAACTCACTTTTTCGGAATTTGTTCGTGGCGTCGCTTTTGCTGACGACCGCGATGCAGAGTTGCTCGCAGCAGGCGGAAGAAAAACCGCTGCCCGGGCGACTGAACGACGTAACGCTCTGCTACTATGGCGGCGGACAGCGGCGGAATGCCTGGAACCGGGAGCAATGCGCTGCCAACGTCTCCTACCGGGACTCCACGGGAGGGGCTCACTGGCTGTTCGATACGTTCCTGTTCCTGGAGTTCTACGATGCTTCCGACGACCGTCATTTCGAGATGGCGCGTCTGCTCCATTCGGGTGAATCGCGCGACGACCACGGAGCCCGGCAACAGGAGTGGCAGGGATGGCTGGACAAGACGCTCGGCCCCGGCATGCCGGCCCATCTGCTCGACGAGGCGGTGGGTGAGGCCGCCGCGGAACTCGGCCAGCCGAAATACCGGCGGGAAATCTGCCTGATGATTCCGATTCCGATCATCGGCCAGACCAACTGGGGCAGCGTGGAGGGTCGTCCGCTCGACTTCAACGACGAGGAGGATCGCTTCACCGCTTGCAAATGGTACATCGACCGGGCACTGGAGATGTTCGAGGCGGAACATTTCGAGAACGTGGGGTTCGGCGGATTCTACTGGATCGAGGAGATCATGTATTCGGGTCGGGAATTGCTTCCGAAACTCAACGCCTACCTGCGCGAAAAACAGGTGCCGATGCTTTGGATTCCCTATTACGGCGACGAGGAGTGGTCCGTGGAGAAGCACCGCGAACTGGGCTTCGAGAGCGAAAACGTCTTCCTGCAACCCAGCTATGCGTTCCGGCTCGACCGGGACTATGCTTCGTTGAAAGACATTTGCGACTATGCCCGCCGGTTCGACGTCTCGATGGAACTGGAGTTCGGCGAGGCGGAGATGCGCTGCTGTTCCGGTTTCGACGAACGTTATGCAGGACGGTTGAGCGATTATATCCGCGCTTACCGCGAGCACGGCATTCTGGATCGCCGTCTGGCCTACTACCAGAGCGGCGACGGACTGCGAATGCTGAAAGAGTCGACCGATTCCCGCGACCGGGCGCTGTTCTACGAGCTGGCCGGATATATCTCCGAGCGGCAGCGCTACCTCGGGGAGAAGTAATGCATGGAGAACAACACAACGATTCGGCCTTTCGACCGTGAATTCGCTTTGGACGGTTGAAGCCTTGCGCCCCCCCCCATGTCTCAGGCAGGGTGGGGGACGTCGTAAGGCATAAGGATTTAAAGTTGTTCTTGTGTCTGAAAATTAGGTAATTATACATTAAATAGTCTTTAAAGTCTTGTTGCTTAGTGGGCTGCACCCTTAAGCCCCTCCCGAGGGAGGGGCTGGGATGGGGGCAGACTTATCAACGCGGCCTAAGGCCGCGAGCACACGACCGTCCTAAGCGAGTCGAGAAGCCGGTGAAGTGCAAAAGTGCATATAATTACCTTTAAATGGATAAACGATGATACTGGAAAAAGGTTTGTCGGCCCAGAGCCGAACGACGGTCGCCGCAGCGAATACCGCAGCGGAAATGGGTTCGGGCGACATGCCCGTATTCGCTACGCCCGCCCTGGTGGCGTTGCTGGAGAATGCGGCGATGCGGGCCGTGGCCGAGGCTTTGCCGGAAGGTGCGACCACCGTAGGCTCCGAAATGAACTGTTCGCACATCAAACCTTCGGGACTCGGTGCCGAGATCACGGCCACGGCCGTATTGACCCGCGTCGAGGGGCGCAAACTGACTTTCAACGTCGGGGCGCGCGACGAGGAGGGGTTGATCGGCGAAGGGGTTCACGTCCGCTACGTCGTCGACCGGGAACGCTTCCTCGCCAAGATCCGCAAGGATTGAACGGCTTCTCAGAGACCGAAAAGCAGGTGCTCTAAATAAAGCAGCCCGATGCCCGCAAGGTAGCCGGCCAGTGCGGCCGGGGCGATGCGGCGCAAGTACCAGCCGAATTCGATCTTTTCGAGTCCCATCGCGACGACACCGGCCGCCGAACCGATGATGAGCAGGCTGCCGCCGACTCCGGCGCAGAACGACAGCAATTGCCAGAAAAGGCCGTCGGCCGCGAAGTTCTGCAAATAGGCGGGATCGGACGCTGCGGCGAGCGCCGCGGCATCGGGCAGCGGATACATTCCCATGCAGGCCGCCACGAGCGGTACGTTGTCGATGACCGAGGAGAGCAATCCGATGACTCCGGCGATCGGAAATACCGAATGGATGTGTTTGTCGAGCCATTGGGCCAGATCGGCCAGCACGCCGGCGCTTTGCAGGGCCGAGACCGACAGCAGGATACCCAGGAAAAAGAGGATCGTCGGCATGTCGATATGCTTGACGACTTTCGAAACGCGGTTCTGTATCGACTCCTCGATATCGCGGCGGCGGTCGTAGGCGATTTCCGTCAGCACCCACATGACACCGAGCGACACCATCATCCCCATGTAGGGCGGCAGATGGGTCAGCGTCTTGAACACCGGGACGAACAGCAGGCTCAGCACCCCCGCGATAAGAATCGTATGACTCAGACGCGGCGTTACGCCCGGCGGCAGCGGTGCTGTCCCGACGTCGGTCGATGCGGTTGCGGGCGCCGGCGAGACTTCGCGGCGGACGAAGTGCGCGCAGATGGCGGCGGGAACGATCACCGAAACGAGACAGGGGACGAACTGCACGGCGACGAGCGTTCCGGCCGAGACGTTGCCGCGCATCCAGAGCATGATGGTCGTCACGTCGCCGATGGGCGACCAGGCGCCGCCGCTGTTGGCTGCGATGACGATCATACTGGCGAAGATCCATCGTTCGCGGTTGTCGTCGACCAGACGCCGCATGACCATTATCATGATGATCGTCGTGGTCATGTTGTCCAACGCCGCCGACATGAAAAAGGTGATGAGCGCCAG
Organism: uncultured Alistipes sp.; assembly: GCA_947573795.1. Lineage (GTDB taxonomy): Bacteria > Bacteroidota > Bacteroidia > Bacteroidales > Rikenellaceae > Alistipes. The sequence goes on from CANPHE010000015.1 coordinate 19,658, forward strand.
CAGCCACAGCAGTTTGCGTTTGTTGCGCGTAGTGATGCGGCGTGTGATGACGCCGAAGCCGCCGTGCCTGTCGATCAGATCGACGATCGTCATGGCACCGATCAGGAAGATCAGAATCTCGCACGTGTCGCCCAGCGACGATACCAGATCGTCGGCGATATGCGCATCGTGTCCCCGCAGACTGAAGATCGTCCACAGTACTCCCGCCATCAGCAACGCGACGGCCGATTTGTTGATTCGGATTTTGTGTTCCAGTGCGATACACAGGTATCCGACGATGAAAAGCAAGATCATCCAGGTAATCATGTTCGTGGGTCTTGAGGATAATTCGTTGGGTAACTATATCCGACTTTACACCGTCTTGAGTGCTCGGCCGTTATTTCGCTTAGGCCGGTCGAAGTTTCGAGACCGAGGGCCGCGTTTACAAATTGGACTCCACCTCTCCCTTGGGAGAGGCTTAAGCGTGCAGCCCGCAAAATAATAGGGGTTTGAACCGACGTGTAAAATCGTATATCATTGCCATTCGTATTTTTCCGATGCCTTATCTTCGGGGCCGATTTTCATTCGGCGCGCCGACATGCGCATCCGCTCGGCTCCGAGCAGAAATCGGGCCCCGAAAATAAAAAACAGCATAAAACATGCATATTTACTATTTTTTGTATATCTTTGTGCCGCTTACGAGCACGTGCTTGAGCTGTGGTGTAATGGTAACACAGCAGATTTTGGTTCTGTCGTTCTGGGTTCGAATCCCGGCAGCTCAACGCAAAAAGGAGAGGTCTTTCGAGACTTCTCCTTTTATTTCAGGGGGCTTCGCGACGAATCACCGGCTGTTCGAGCGATCCGCCCGAACGGAATCGTGCGATTCGCAGTCGGGCTGCGGAGTGATCGTGTTTTCCGGACTCTGCTTCGGGGCTGGATTCTCCGTCGGAGCGGTAGAATCGGATGTTTGTCCGCAACGCGTCGAACGGTCGATCCGTTCGCCGAACAGTTCCATTGTGGCCCGGTCTTCGGCCGAAGATTCCGGGCAGCTCATGAGTTTCGGATTTTTTTATGGGTGAGCAACGAAACGATCCACAGCAGTACGATCGCGCCGATCACGGCCGTCACGAGACTGCCCAACTTGCCGGTCGGCACGAGTCCCACGGCCGAAAATAGCCAGCCGCCCAATACGCCGCCGATCAATCCGACGACAAGATTCACGACGAGTCCCGAACCTTCGCCTTTGACGATCAGATTGGCGATCCATCCCGCCGTCAATCCGATCAGCAGATACCAGATAAAATACATAGTTTCCCGTTTTTACGATTGCGGGAAACCATCCTGCAAAATCCGGGCCCGAAGAACATTCGCGTCCGAATTTCGGAAGAACAATCCGAGGAAGAGCCGAATCAGCGTCCGGTCATCTGCTTCAGGGCACGCGCCAATTGATCGGGGCACGATGTTCCCCGGCCGCGGCAGTCGATGCCTTCGAGGCGTGCGATCGCGTCGGAAGCTCGCATGCCTCGTACGAGCGCCGCTATGCCCTGCGTGTTTCCGTGACATCCGCCCACGAACTCTACGCTGCGGATAGTACCGTCTTCGAGTGCGATCTCGATCGCTCGCGAGCAGGTGCCCGAGCAGGTATAAACCGTTTTGTTTTCCATATCTTTATCGTTTATTTTAGTAATTGTATACAGCATCTCGTCGAGTTCCGTTCCTGCAATCATTTTCGACAGCTGCGTCCGCAGCCGGGACTCAGAGAGTCGTAGTAGACTGGGACAAAGATACGAATAAGCGAGTGCAATGGCAAATTTATTTGAACATTGCCGAGCGAGAGTATCTTCGGTGTAACCAGAGTTCGAATAAACGAGGGCAAAAGCAAGCGTCTGTGGCGAATCGAAACTCAGCGCAACCGCGGATATTTGTTGTTGAACCGATACCCCACGCCCAGCATCAGGTAATTGGGGTCCCGGAAATTGCGAAGACAGTAACCGACATGCACGAAGGCGTTGCGCGTCGCGGCGATCTTAAGCGTCACGACCTCATAAAGCGCTTTCAGATCGCCGCCCGCCTGCAATACGTTATACCCGATTCCCACGCCTACCGTGAAATAAGGCATCACGAACTCCCCGCGGGCCGAAAGGCCGAGGGCGATCTGCTTACTGAAGTCGGGGCTGTATAGCTTATATCCGGGATCATCACCGCCCACGGAGACGATGTAATCCTTCGTATAGAGATTCGCGCTCCGGTCGTATACTCCGTCCGCCGAGATTCCGGCCCGAAACTTATAGCCGAAATTATACATCGCCGAAAAATTGAAACCTACGACCGTATAGGCCTCGGGCGACACGATCACTCTTCCGCCGTAGTCCACCCCTTTGCGGCACCACGATCCGAACAGCACCAAATCGTAGCTGACATGGCGAGGGAACTCGGGACGCAATGCCCGCGGAATGCGAGTCGGGAAAAAGCCGTCGGCGGGTCCGAAACGATAGGCGATGCCGAATTTGGCTCCGCCGGTGTTCAAACCGGCATTGGGAATCTGAGTATTGCCGTTCGAGAAATGCGAAAGCGTCAGACCGGCCGTCAATGACAGGCGTTGCGTGAGCAACCATTGCAAATAACAATCGACATTGAGATAGGCGTTGAGTTTCGATCCCATCATGATATTCGCCGGATTGTCGTAGTAATCGTAGGGCTTCCATCCCCAGGAAATGCCGAAATTCCACTCGTAATTGAGCGACAGACGCGGCAACAGACGGGCGAGCCGAGCCCCCTGAAACAGATAAACAGCCAGCGGATCGCCCAATTCCCGGCTATCGCCGAAGAAGTAGCGTGCGAACCCCAATCCCTGATAGCCGCCCGGAATAATCCGATCGACAGCCGATCCGGAAGCATGGCGGAACGCGTAGCGCAAATGCGCCGAGAGTGCCACGGAGAGTGGTCGCCCGCTCGCATTTTCACCCTTGAGAAACGGATTGGTCGGGAAAATATATTCGGGACGGAATTCGGCCCCCACACTGTGGATCACCCTGCCGCATTCCGCGACACCGGCGACCGGCTCATGCGCATCGGACGGCAACGGTTCGGATTCGGGGGCTTTGTTTCCGAAGCGTCCGGCCCGGTAACCGGCCGCATAGCCATCGGAATACCCGGCAGCATACCCTTCCGAATAGGTACCCGGCGGCTCTTTCTCCGATATGGGCCGCGCATCCGCCACCCGTATCGCGCCGCAGCAAAACAGCAGCGACAACGCATACAGGCCGACAGATTTCGATAGGATTTTATTTTTCATAGTACCGGGGCCGATTCTTCGATTTAAGTTCGCAAGATAGAAAAAATCGAAGAAATTCATACTTTTTTCTTCGATTTCTTTTCGTCGGTACGAAGCGATATCCAAATAACAAGATATTTCGTCGGCCCGATACCGGCTATGCGGTCCCTCGCTACGGCTCCAATAAACCGAAGACTTTTGTACGACACGAGTGTCGTAGATTCGATCGCATTGAAAAAAGCGATTATCCAACCGCCGCAGAATGGAACCGATATCCACTCCGAGACAGGATTTACACGGTGCCTCCACGATTCTCCAATCCGGTATCTTCCGGCCACCCGCCTTGCCGGGCCGAGTGATGCCGGCTCCTGTATGTACGCGGATAACATAGAAAATCCCTCCCTGCGGGATATCTCCGACAGAGAGGGATTTTCGTAGAAACAGCCTGAATTCAGACGGTTCCTGAGAGCGTCGTTACTGAGCCTGGACCTGCTTGAACAGCGTGTTATAGGTTTCGTACTTCTGATTCATATCGGCGTTTTCGTCGCGCAGACGGAAGCAAATCGACTTCAGGAAATCGAGCGTGTTGACATCCGTCTTATTCAGTTCATGCGCCTTCTCGAACCAGGGAATAGCCTCCATATAGATCGCATTCACGGCCTTCAAGTCCTCCTCGTAAGCAGCCTGACTGCTGTACTGCTTGGCATTGATCTCCGTAAGGAGATTTTCGGCCTTGATCGTATAGAATACGCCGAGGAAATAGTTACCCTCGAACAGATCGGGCTGGAGTTCTACGACCTTCTGGAACGAAACGATGCTCTCGTCCGGATTCTTCAACGCATAGAAGATACGTCCGCGGCCGAACCACAGATCGACGTTCTTCGGATTCTCGGCCAGGGAGTTGTCGATCATGGTCACCAGGTCTGCGGGATCGCCCACGCCCTCCTCCGAGGTATAGAGCTGCATGAGACCTTCGAGGATGCGCGAGTTCTTCGGGAACTTCTCCATACCCTTCAGCAGAGCGTCCTTCGCCTTCATGATATACTCCCGATCCTTATCCTTCTGACCGTAGTAGCAGTGGAACAGGTAGTAGTAGATATTGCCCTCCTCATCGGCATAGCCGCGTTCGATGGCCCGATTGAGATAGTCGGCACCCAGTTCGAACGACTGGGGATTGTTCGCACCGTCGACCGTACGCAGGTAACCGGCATAGTAAAGCAGCGCGGGATCTGCTTCGCCGTATGCGGGGCTCGACTGTGCGGCATAGGCCGTCGAGTAGGAATCCGATGCGCTGACGTAATCGCCGGCGTCGAGACCCGTGTTTCCTGCCTGCGAGCAGAAATCGCTGATCTGCTTCAGACCCTCCTTCACCTTGGGAGCTACCTTCGGATCGAGTTCGTAAGCTTTGTTATAGGCTTCGATCGCCTTCTCGGGAGCATCTTCGCGAATCCACTGGGTCTGCTTCCACGTAACGACCTTTCCGTCCTTGATGTAGACCGTAAAGTACGGATAAACCCAAGTTTCGAACGGCGTACCGTTGAGTTCAGCCGTTCCGGTGCTCTTCGGATCGCCCACGGCGAGTTTGAGCATCGTAGCCTCCATACCGAGGAACAGACTCTTCGTGGGTTCTGCGGCAGCCTCGTAGAAAGCCTTACCGCGATTGAGCCACGTAGCGGCCTTCGCGTTTTTCTTCGCATCGGCGATGTCGGCGTCGCTCTTGCTGATCTTGGCCAGCAGAGCATCCTTGTTCACTTTCTGGGCCTGTGCGGCGGGAACTGCCAGAAGCAGGGCCGCAAAAGCCGACAAAATCGTTTTCTTCATAATGAACTGAAATTTTAAAGTTTTTTATTGCCTGTCTTTTTCGTTACTCTGCGGAGGGCGTTGCGGAACTGTCGGTTGCATCCGCTGCGCCGTCCGTATTCTGCATCTCCTCCTCTTCCCCGGCAGCAGGTACGGCCATGACCGATGCTATGGCGTCGCCCTCGCGCAGGTTGATGATACGTACGCCCTGCGTAGCACGGCCCGCGAGGCGGATCTGCTCGACGGAGGTACGTATGGTAAGTCCGGAACGATTGATGATCATCAGGTCGTTATCGTCCGTAACAGCCTGAATCGATATGAGTTTGCCTGTTTTTTCCGTAATGTTGATGGTCTTCACGCCTTTGCCGCCGCGGTTGGTGATGCGGTACTCGTCCAGATCGGTCCGTTTGCCGTAACCGTTCTCGCTCAGCACCAGCACGTCCTGTTTCGAATCGGGTTCTACACAGATCATGCCGACCACCTGGTCGCCCTCGTCGAGCGAAATACCGCGCACGCCGGCGCCCACACGTCCGATCGGACGCACGGTCTGCTCGTTGAAGCGGATGGCCTTGCCTTCGCGGGCGGCGATCATCACCTCGGCCTGGCCGCTCGTGAGCTTGGCCTCGATCAGCTGGTCGCCCTCGCGGATGACGATGGCGTTGACTCCGTTCTGACGCGGACGCGAGTAGGCTTCGAGCTTCGTCTTCTTGATCGTACCGTCCTGCGTACACATGATGATGTAGTTGTTGTTCACGTACTCCGCATCATCCAGCCGCTTCACGTTGATATAGGCGCGGACCTTGTCGTTGGGCTCGATCTGAATCACGTTCTGGATCGCACGGCCCTTCGACGAGCGTGCCCCCTCCGGAATCTCGTAGACCTTGAGCCAGTAGCAGCGGCCTTTCTCCGTGAAGAAGAGCATCGTGTTGTGCATCGAGGCGACGTAGATATGCTCGATGAAATCCTCGTCGCGCGTAGCGCTGCCCTTGGCGCCAACTCCGCCGCGGTTCTGCGTGCGGTATTCGGCCAGCGGCGTGCGCTTGATGTAGCCCATATGCGAGATGGTGATGACCATATCGTCGTCGGCATAGAAATCTTCGGGGTTGAACTCCTCGGAAGCATAAACGATCTCCGAACGGCGTTCGTCTCCGTATTTTTCCTTGATTTCCAGAAGTTCGTCCTTGACGATCTGCATCTGCATCGAGACATTCGCGAGAACGGCCGTGAGGTGCTCGATCAGCTTCATCAGCTCGTCGCGCTCGGCGATGAGCTTGCCGCGCTCCAGTCCCGTCAGGGCGCGCAGTCGCATTTCGATGATGGCCGAAGCCTGGATGTCGGAGAGCGAGAAGCGTTCGATCATCGTCTGCTTGGCGATATCGGGCGTCTGCGACGAGCGGATGATCCGCACGATCTCGTCGATATTATCCTGAGCGATCAACAAACCCTGCACGATGTGCAGGCGTTCTTCGGCCTTGCGTTTGTCGAAACGCGTGCGGCGTACCACGACGTCGTGGCGGTGCTCAATGAAGTAGCGGATCAAATCGCGCATCGACAACAGCTGCGGCCGTCCCTTCACCAGAGCGATGTTGTTCACGGCGAACGACGTCTGGAGCGGCGTATTCTTGAACAGGGTGTTGAGCACGACGCTCGCCACGGCGTCCTGCTTCAGAATGATGATGATACGCAGGCCGTTGCGGTCCGATTCGTCGTTGATATAGGAGATGCCTTCGATCTTCTTTTCGTTGATCATGTCGGCGATCTTCTTAATCATCTCGGCCTTGTTGATCATGTAGGGAATCTCGGTAATCACGATGCACTCGCGACCCGAGGGGGTATGCTCGATCTCGGTCTTGGCACGCATGATGACGCGGCCGCGGCCCGTAAGCATCGCCTCTTTGACCCCTTCGTAGCCGTAGATGATACCGCCCGTCGGGAAGTCGGGGCCCTTGACGTAATGCAGGAGCTCCTCGCCCGTGATCTCGGGATTGTCCACGTAGGCGCAGCAGGCGTCCACCACCTCCGAAAGGTTGTGCGGCGCCATGTTGGTCGCCATACCGACGGCGATACCGCTCGCGCCGTTGACGATCAGCAGCGGAATTTTCGTCGGCAGCACCGTAGGCTCGGGGATCGTATCGTCGAAGTTGAGCGTCCAGTCGACGGTCTCCTTGTCGATATCGGCCATCACCTCGTCGGTGATCTTCTTCATGCGGGCCTCCGTATAACGCATGGCCGCAGGCGAGTCGCCGTCCATCGAACCGAAGTTACCCTGGCCGTCCACCAACGGATAACGCATCGACCAATCCTGTGCCAGGCGGACCATCGCGTCGTAGACCGACGAGTCGCCGTGGGGGTGGAACTTACCCAGCACGTCGCCGACGATACGCGCCGACTTACGGGTGGGTTTATCGGAATAGAGATTCAGCTCGGCACTCATATCGTAGAGGATACGCCGGTGCACGGGTTTCATACCGTCCCGCACATCGGGCAACGCTCGCGACACGATGACCGACATCGAATAATCGATGTACGCCGACTTCATCTGCTCTTCGATATTGATCGGGATGATTCGTCCGACCAAACCGGCATTCTTTTCTTCTTCAGTCAACATGTAAACCTATTGAAATTACATCCTTTTAACGAACAAAAATACGATTTATTTCCGATCTGAGCAACTTTGCGGCAGAAAAACGTGTCGTTCCGGGCGATATTTTTGCTCCGGCCGTCGTTTTTCGCCCCTTTTCGGGCGATTTGAGCGCATGAAAAAAATCTCCCGACAAGGGGTCGGAAGATTTCAGGCCGGAAGAAGGCCAGCATAACCGAAAGGCGGCGATCCGTCCCTTCTCGAAGGCATCATCGCAGCCCCGTCGGCCTACGCGTTCGGGAAGCGTCTATTTCTCCGCCGGGGGACGGATGGCGACCAATTCGGTATACCCGTCCAGCTTGTTGCGCTTGGAGAGCTCCTCCTCGCGCACGACGCCTACCCCAGGCACATACCATACGTTGTGGCGCATCGTCATTTTGAAAATCGAGAATCCGAATCGGATCGCTTCACCGACCTTGAAGGCTTCGAACTCCCCGGCAGGCGTCGTGATCCGCTCCCGGGCGGAGACTTTGCGGTCGAAGACGTTGAATTTGATTTCGAAACGCTTCTCGCCGTTGGTCATCGCCACGACGATCGCAAGATCGGGCAGCGTCGCGCCCGGTTGCAGGTCGAACGGTATGGCATATTCGTCGCCCGAAAGTTCGTAGCGCACCCCCTCCGACGGTTCGGGCAACTCGCCGAGCAGCTGATCGAGGGGCAACACCAGCGCGTCGGGGCGCACCTTGATCCGCTCGGTCTCCCGCACCTGTACCGTCTGCCCGTAGACGGTCTTCGTCATGGGATTGTGCTCCTTGTCGAGCGACAGTTCGGTGTTTATCACCTCGAAACATCCCTGCTCGTCCGGATCGGTCACCTCGACAGTCACGAGCGAATAGCCGGTCAATTTCCCCGAGGCGTCGTACTCGGCATATTCGAGTTGGGTACCCGCCTGCGTGCAGACGAGCGGCTGGGCGGCCCGAACGAGATAGGCTGCGAGCGACAGGATCAAAAGCAGAACGATTCTTTTCATAACCGATTTATTCAACCATACAGCATTCGACTGTTTCAAATATAAACAAAACAATCCGATTTACCAAATTACTCGTCCATATAAATCATTGTATATCAATCGCATTTCATTCGGGTTATATTACAGTCCGAAATCCGATGCCGCTTCGGGACAAATATACCGCAATAAAAAACGCCGGTTCGATTACGAACCGGCAACAAATATGAATACAATAATTTATACCATCGTTTTCGAGTCGCGAGCTCTCCCAACGGCTCTCATCGGAAATCGATCGTCTCGAAGCCTTGAAAGGCCGCCGGATCGTAGTGCGGCAGCGCAGCCGAGAGCGGTGCGATACGGGTCACCGTCACGACGATCCGTTCTCCGCCGAAATCATAGGCAAGTTCTACGGGACGTACCGGCGAGGTCGTCACCGTTACGAGAATCTCCCCCGTCTCAGTATCCGCACTCGCAGGCGTCAGACGAACGACGGCCCGCCCGTTCTCCTCGCCCACGAGCACCGGGCGATAGGCATCGCCCAGGAAGTCGAACGCCCGAACAGGGTTATCGAGCAGGTTGCGACTCGTCGTGTCGACCGGGGCGATCGTCACCTCGCGGCGGCTGCGATCGACCTCGTAGCGCACGTCACCCTCGGAGTAGACCTCCGCATCGCCCATTTTCAGATTGTAACGCGCACCCTCGACCGCATATTCCCCCACGGCATCGAACGTCCCGACTTGGATTCGGAACTCCACCCGATACGAAGGCATTCCGCGAAATTCCGCTGCCAGACGCTCGACCAACTGTCCGGCACGGTCCTGTGCGCTCGATGCGAAAGGCATTCCCCCCAGGAGACACGCCCCCAGGAAACAATATATCGAAAACAAACGAAACGGTTTCATCATGCTGCTTATCGTTAAAATCCGCGCCCTGCGAATCGAGCGTTCCTCAAACCCGTCAAAACACACCCAAATCCTGCAATTTCGCCTCCAACGACGGCGAATCGTGGAAAAGAATTTCGCGCGGCTTGGCCCCCTGCTGACGCCCCACGATGCCCGCGCGTTCGAGTTGCAGCATGATGCGCCCCGCACGGTTGAATCCCACCTCGTAGTTGCGCTGGATCATCGAGGTCGAAATCTGACCGCTCGACACCGCCTCGCGGGCGATCTCGGCGAAAAGCGTATCGTATTTCACGGGGGCCGACGACTCCTCGCTGCCCAGTCCGCTACCGCCTTCGCCACTCTCGGGCGTATAATCGGGCAACGCATAAGGCGACGTATAGCCCTGCTGTTTGGAGATATAATCCACAATGCGCTCCACCTCGGGCGTATCGACGAAGGCACACTGCACGCGCGTCAACTCGCCGTCTTTCGAAATAAGCATGTCGCCGCGGCCGATCAACTCGTTGGCACCGGGACGGTCGATGATCGTGCGCGAGTCGATCATCTGCATCACGCGGAAGGCGATGCGGGCCGGGAAATTGGCCTTGATCTTACCCGTAATGACATCCACCGACGGACGTTGCGTAGCGATAATCAAGTGAATACCCACGGCACGGGCCTTCTGCGCCAGGCGAATGACGGGCGCTTCGACCTCCTTGGCCATCATAATCAGATCGGCGAACTCGTCGATCACGACCACCATATAGGGCAGATAACGATGCCCGTGCATGGGATTCAACCGGCGCGAAGTAAATTTCTCGTTGTATTCGATGATATTGCGCGAACCGGCCTTCTTACACAGTTCCAGACGGTTGTCCATCTCCACGCACAGCGAGTTGAGCGTATAGACCGCCTTTTTGGGGTCGGTGATGATCGCATCGTCCTCCGATTCCATCTTCGCCAGGAAATGACGCTCGATCTTGGCGTAGAGCGAGAATTCGACCATCTTGGGGTCGATCATCACGAATTTCAACTGCGCGGGATGCTTGCGGTAGAGCAGCGACGTGATGATGGCGTTCAATCCCACCGACTTACCCTGTCCCGTAGCACCGGCGACGAGCAGGTGAGGCATCTTAGCCAGGTCGAAGACATAGTTTTCATTCTGGATCGTGCGGCCGATCACCACAGGCAAGGCGGCTTTCGACTCCTGGAAACGCAGCGACCGCACGGCCGAATACATTGATACGACCTGTTTGTTGCGGTTCGGCACTTCGATACCGATCGTTCCGCGCCCCGGAATCGGCGCGATGATACGAATCCCCGACTCGGCCTTGAGGCTCTGGGCGATATCGTTCTGGAGGCCCTGGATTTTCGCGATCTTCACCCCCTGCGCCTGCACGATCTCATACAGGGTCACCGTCGGGCCCACGGTCGCCTTGATCCGCTGGATCGGAATACCGAAATTCTTGAGCGTCTCCTCGATACGCGATTTGTTGTCGTAGATCTCCTCGTCCGAAACTTCGGAATCGGAGATATAATCCTCGAGCAGCGTGACGGGCGGTTTGCGGTAGTTCACCAAGTCCTTGAGCGGGTCGTAGCTCTCGGTCGGGATCGATTTCTCGTCGACCATGCGGGCCTGGTGGGATTCGACCGTAACGACGACCCCTTCGGGTTCGTCCTCCGGCACGATCGGCATCGGCTCGGAAACGGCTGCGGCCGAAGCATCGGCAACCTCCTCGATAACATCCGATTCGCGGATGCCGTCGTCCTTCGAATCGGCCGGCTCCGAAAGATCGATCTCGGTGAAGGGACCGTCCGTTTCGTAACGACGCACCGCCGGTTCGTGTTCCTGCGATACGGGAACGGATCGCCGCTGAGGCTCGGCATCGACCGTTGCCGAACGATCCAGCTCGACCAATCCCCCCGCCCCCATCACGATACGGCCTGCGGGCTGCGAGAGGTCGACCTCGATAAACTCTTCGTCCTCAGCCTCGAACACGGCAGGCTCCTCCCGCACCGTCTCCGGGCGCACCTCGGTGCGTTCGACCTCCATATCTGCGGAACTCTCCTCGGGCGAGCGGTCGAGGAAGGGATTTTCCTCCGGCTCAGCCGGTTGTGCAGGAGTTTCCGGGATCGCATTTTTCGATAAGTTCAGAGCCTCCACCGCCTTCGGATCGGCCGGGCGCTGCGCCTCGGAACGTCCGGGGTTCTTCGAGGCGGGAGCCGGTTCAACGCTCCGCGCCTCCTCGGCCAGCACCGCAGGTTCATCGGGACGCATCCCGGGAGCGACCTTCTGACAAACGATCTCGACGATCTTTTCGCCTTTGTCTACCATGACGTTACCGGCCGTATTTACCGTATTGATGAAGTTGCGATTGATGAATACTCCCGTCAGAATCCAGCCGCCGAGCAAGAGAATCAACATGCCGAATGCTCCGATATAATCGTTGAGCAGCGCTGCGATTTCGATACCGAACGCGCCGCCCCATCCCGTCGAGCAACAGAGGCTCCAGCTATCGGCGAATGCGAATCCGAGCGTCAGCGATCCGAGAATCATCACCAGCACCAACGAGAGGATCGAATGGTTCGCCCGCAGCGCTTGCCGCCGGATAATGCGCATACCGGTGAGAATCAGAATGACGGGGATCAAGATTCCGAACACGCCGAACGATCGGTCGACCAGCAGGATCGCGAGACGGGCACCGGCCCATCCGCACAGGTTGTCGGGCTCGACGCCCAAGGTCGTACGCTCCTCGGCCGAGAGTTGCAGACCGCTTTGATCGGCAGCCCAGGTGAAAAACGAGAAAAAGAGTGCCGAGAAAGCGAAGATACCGATGAACAGCAGCAGCAGACCGCCGATCCAGCGCGCATTGTCGCTGTTCGTACGGGCATCGGACTGCCCTCCGCCGGAAGTTGCGTAACTATTTTTGGATGCCATGTTTCTTTACGGGGAATTAACCGAGCGAAGTTACACAATATTTATGAGAATAGGAATGAAAAAACGAAAAACATCCGCTTCCCGGAAGCTCCGCGCCTCGAACAGCCTCGGATACAGCGGCAAGCGGGCGCAACCCGCCGCCGCCGAAAGACATGGATAAGATTCGCGATTCTCCTATCTACTACATCGCTTGATGTATCGGTATACAATTATCGATCGATCAAAGGAAGGCCTTATGCTCCAATCTCGTGCGATAGCTTTCGTCGGCAAACGTGCAAAAGCGATATTCGGGGGCGTGCGAGGACTCTGCCCGAAGATCGTTTTCGTCGAGCAGCTGCACGACACGACGCGCTACGGCGGGCGAAGGATCGACGATCTCGATACCCCGGCCCTCGACGACCCGGCGCAAAACCGGCAGCAGGAAAGGATAATGCGTGCACCCCAATACGATCTGATCGGCACCTCGTTCGAGCATTCCCTCGACAGCCTCTCGCACGCAGGCTTCGGCCTCCGGCGTCGCCTCGCGGTCCTGTTCGACCAACTCGACGAAACCGCGGCCTGGAACCGTCAGAACCTCGATGCCCGAGCCGTAACGGGCTGCCGTACGCCGAAACAACTCGCCGTCCAGGCTGCGTTCCGTAGCCAGCACCCCCACCACCCCGCTGCGCGTATGCAGACAGGCGGGTTTCACGGCCGGTTCCATCCCGACGATCGGCAACGGAGCGTATTTCGTCCGCAGGAAATCGATCGCCGCAGCCGTAGCCGTGTTGCACGCCACGACGATGAGTTTGCACCCGGCGGCGACCAACTCCCCGACCGCGTCGTCGGCCAGGCTTCGCACCTCCTCCTCCGGACGCGATCCATAGGGGCAGTTCTTGCCGTCGCCCAGGTAGACGAGCGATTCGCCGGGCAACGCGCGACGCACTTCCCGCCAAACGGTCAGCCCTCCGAATCCGGAGTCGTAAATACCTATGGGATTGTTATTCATCACCGGTCAGTTCAAGGAATTCCACAACTCGACGATTCGGTTCAAAACCTCGGAATCGCTCATCGAACCGCAATCGAACGTCACGGATGCCTGTGCGTAGAAACGTTCGCGCTGCGCCATATCATGCGTCATGAAGGAGACCAATTCTTCGTCGGAAAGCCCCCGCAGGCGCGGCCGCTTCTGCCGTCCGTAAGGACTGAGGCGCGAAGCGATCTGCTCGGGCGAGCGTTTCAGATAGACGGTCGCCCCGGCGGCATTCATGCGCGTCATGTTATCGCGCCAGATCGGAAGTCCGCCGCCGGTCGAGACGACGCAATCCGTCTCCCCGCCGATCACCTCCTCCAACGCATTGCGCTCCTCCTCGCGGAACCGTTCCTCGCCTTCGTAGCGGAACAGATCGGCCACACAGGCTCCCTGGCGTGCTTCGACCAGGGCGTCGGTATCGGCAAAACGCACTCCGAGACGCTGTGCCGCCTTACGACCCAACGTACTCTTGCCGCACCCCATATACCCGACCAGGAAAAGCGTCTTCATGGCTCGTTTAGAACAAGTTGAGTTGTTCGGGATCAATCATCGCATCAGCATCGCCCGTAGCTCGTTCGATTTCGAACTCCACCTCCCCGGTCGTGGTGCCGGTGCGAGGCAGGTCCGACGGATCGATCGGTCGCCGGACCGGAGTTTCCGCCGTACGATCCTTCGCAGAAGCGTTCTTTTCCTTCGCCGCATCTTCAGCCGCAGCCGGTTCGACCCCGGCTCCGGGTCGAACCTCCGCCTCGTCGTCGAAATCCCCGTCTTCCGGGAACTCCTCGTCGGGTTCGGGCGGCAATTCGGGTTCGATGAACCGCAGCGTCGCGACATCGTAGGTCGTCAGGCGCTTGCCTTTGGCACGGTGGCTCTTGACGCCGACGAAATCGTCCACTTCGATCCGGTCGGCCGGACGCTGGGCATGCGCCCCCTTGTAGGTGATTTCGAGTTGCGCACCGGCGCAATCCGTCACGCAGGTCAGGTCGGCCTGTCCCTCCTCGTCGAGGAAGAACTGCATCTTCTCGCTCAGCTCGGCGCTGAAACGCTTCATATAATAGTAGCCCTGTTCGCGATCGAAGTAGCAGACGCTATACACCCGATCGGCCTCGTAGCGGTTCACGCGTACGGTATCGTCGGGGAAATGCTGTCCGAGGTCGTAGTTGGTGATGTAATACTGGTTTTTCGAGGTCCAGACCACCAGTTTGTCGTCACCCTTGAATTCGCCTAACAGCGTGCCGCGCCCGTCGGCGTTCAGTCGGCGGATATCCTCGTCGAACCAGATATTCTGACCGCCCAGCGTCGACGTGCCGCGCTCCTTGAGCACGATCTTGTGGATGCCGTAGCGCGAAAAGAGGTTACCCTGGCTCTGGCGTCCCTTGATCGCGAGCGTCGAGAAATCGAGGTCGACGATCAGTTTCTTCAGTCGCGGACGCGGTTTGAAATAGACCTTCAGCACCTCGGCCTCGCCGTTGGGGTTGACCGACATGTAGAGGATCTCGCTGCGCGCCGTACCTTTGGTGATGTTATACTCCTTATCGCGCGTAATGCCCTTGATGGCGCAGCGTTTCATCAGCAGCGGACCGTTCTTGCCATCGCGGTAGAGGACGTTGTAGATCGTCCGATCGTCGTTGCGCTTGAACACGCCGATATAGTAAATGCCCTTGTCGAAGAAGGCTTTGTCGTTCACCTTGGTGATGACGTAGCGGCCGTCCTTCGTGAAGACGATCACGTCGTCGATATCCGAACAGTCGCACACGAACTCGGCGTCCTTCATCGATTTGCCGATGCCGAAGAAACCTTCGGCCCGATCGACGTAGAGCTTGGCGTTCGTCACGGCGACCTTCGTCGCCTCGATCGAATCGAACTCGCGCAGCTCCGTGCGGCGTTCCTTCCCCTTACCGTATTTGTCGAGAATGCGGCGGTAGTAAGCCACGGCATACTCGGTCAAGTGGGCCAAATCGAACTTCGTCTGTTCGATCTCCGACTCGATCTGCTTGATCTCGTTGTCGGCCTTTTCCGAATCGTAACGCGATATGCGGATGAACTTCAACTCCGTAAGGCGCTGGACGTCTTCGATCGTCACTTCGCGGCGCAGCAGTTTCTTGAACGGCTCCAGGCCTTGGTCCACGGCGGCGTAGGCCTCCTCGCGCGAACGGCAGCCCTCGATGAGCTGATAGAGTTTGTTTTCGATGAATATCCGTTCGAGCGACGCGGCATGCCATGCGGCGTTGAGCTCGTCGAGCCGGATTTCCAGCTCGCGCCCCAGTAGGTATTTCGTATGTTCGGCCGAACGGCGCAAAATCTCCTTGACTCCCAGGAAGTGGGGTTTGTCGTCCCAAATCACGCAGGCGTTGGGCGATATGGAGACTTCGCAATCCGTGAAGGCATAAAGTGCATCGATGGTCTTGTCCGACGATTCGTCGGGAGCCACCTGGATGACGATCTCCACCTTGTCGGCCGTGTTGTCGTCCACACGGCGGATTTTGATCTTACCCTTCTCGTTGGCCTTGATGATCGACTCCTTGATCGACTCGGTGGTCGTCGTGAAGGGGATTTCCGTGATGGCCAGCGTCCGTTTGTCGATCTTCGAGATGCGGGCCCGGACCTTCACGGCACCGCCCCGCAATCCGTCGTTGTAGCGGCTCACGTCGGCCATGCCCCCCGTCGGAAAGTCGGGATAGAGCACGAAATCGCGCCCTTCGAGGTGGGCGATCGCCGCCTCGATCAGCTCGATGAAGTTGTGGGGCAGGATTTTCGACGCCAGACCGACGGCGATGCCGTCCGAACCCTGGGCCAGCAGCAGCGGAAACTTGATCGGCAGCGTCACGGGCTCCTCCTTGCGACCGTCGTAGGAGAGCATCCATTCGGTGGTTTTGCGGTTGAACACCACGTCGAGGGCGAATTTCGACAGCCGGGCTTCGATATATCGGCCGGCCGCGGCTTCGTCGCCCGTGAGGATATTGCCCCAGTTACCCTGGCAGTCGATCAACAGGTCCTTCTGTCCCAACTGCACGAGCGCATCCTTGATCGACGCATCACCGTGCGGGTGGTACTGCATCGTCTGGCCGACGATATTGGCCACCTTGTTGAAACGGCCGTCGTCCACCACCTTCATGGCGTGGAGGATGCGTCGCTGTACGGGTTTGAGTCCGTCCTCGACATGGGGCACGGCACGCTCCAGGATCACATACGACGCATAATCGAGGAACCAGTTCTTGTACATGCCCGTGAGCTTGCGCACACCGCCCTCCTCCTGCGTCAGCCGGTCGTATTTGCCCGGCTTGCCCGCAACCGGTTCCGCCGCGGGAAGCTCCTCCTCCGCAGCATCCGCAGGTGCTTCGGGCACCGTCGCCTCCGTATCGTTCGTCTCTTCGTCTCGTTTATCCTTGTCCTCAAACATAGCCGCCTTCAAAAGGTGAAAATGAAATATTCCGAATTATCATGTCCCGCAACGGGAACCTGCCGTCCCTTAGCTCAGGCGCAGGTCTTGTTCCACGATGTCCTCCTCGATGCGCAGGTTGCCGATGATGAACCCCTGCCGCTCGAAGGTGTTTTTACCCATATAGAACTCCAGCAGATCGTGGATCGGGTCGTCCTTGGTGATCCGCACGCGGTCCAGGCGCATATCCTCGCCGATGAACTCCTTGAACTCGTCGGGCGAAATCTCTCCGAGACCTTTGAATCGCGTGATCTCGGCATTCGCACCGCACTCGGCGATCGCCTTCACGCGTTCGTCCTCCGAGTAGCAGTAGCGCGTGATCTTCTTCTTGGTATTGCGCACGCGGAACAGCGGGGTCTGCAACACGTACAGGTGTCCCTGCCGGATCACGTCGGGGAAGAATTGCAGGAAAAAGGTCATCATCAGCAGCCGGATGTGCATGCCGTCGACATCGGCATCGGTCGCGATAATCACCTTGTCGTAACGCAGGTTGTCCAGGTCCTCCTCGATATTGAGCGCCGCCTGCAAAAGGTTGAACTCCTCGTTTTCGTAGACCACCTTTTTGGTCAGTCCGTAGCAGTTGAGTGGCTTTCCGCGCAGCGAGAAGACCGCTTGCGTACGCACGTCGCGGCTCTTGGTGATCGAACCCGAGGCCGAATTACCCTCCGTGATGAAGATCATCGACTGCGAGGCCAACTCATTCTTATCCGTGCGATGTATCTTACAGTCGCGCAGCTTCTTGTTGTTCAACGAAACCTTCTTGGCCGCCTCGCGGGCCGTCTTTTTGACACCCGAAATCGCCTTGCGTTCCTTCTCGTTCTCGACGATCTTCTTCTGAAGCGCCTGCGCCGTCTCGGCGTGTTTGTGCAGATAGTCGTCGAGATGCTTGTTCAGAAAATCGGCGATGAAGTTATTGATCGAGACACCCGGCTCGACCTCCTTCGAACCGAATTTGGTCTTCGGCTGGTTCTCGAACAGCGGGTCCTGCACCTTGATCGAGATCGCCGCGATGATCGAAGTGCGGATATCCGAAGGGTCGTAATCCTTGTGATAGAACTCCCGGACGGTCTTGACCACCGCCTGACGGAAAGCCGACTGATGGGTACCGCCCTCCGTGGTATGCTGCCCGTTAACGAACGAATCGTAGGTCTCGCCGTAACCCGTTCCGTGGGTAATCACGACCTCGATATCCTCGCCCAGGAGGTGAATCGGCGGGTAGAGCGGCTCCTCCGTGAGATTGTCGTTCACCAAATCCAGCAGACCGTTTTTCGAGACATATTTGCGGCCGTTGAGCACCATCGTCAAACCGAGGTTCAGATAGCTGTAATTGCGTATCTTCTGCTCGACGTACTCCATATTATATTCGTACCGGCCGAAAATCTCCTCGTCCACCCGGTAGGAGATGTAGGTGCCGTTCTTCTCCTGCACGCCGCTCTCCCACTTGTCGCTCTGCTCCAGGCCCTTGGCGAAGGTCACCGTACGGGCTTCGCCGTCGCGGACCGAGCGCGCCGTGAATTCGCTCGAAAGCATGTTCACGGCCTTCACGCCCACACCGTTCAGCCCCACGGTCTTCTTGAAGGCGTCGCCGCCGTATTTGCCGCCCGTGTTCATTTGCCCCACGGCCGCCGAGAGCGACTTGAGCGGAATGCCGCGGCCGTAGTCGCGCACGGTGACGACCCCGTCTTCGACGGTGACCTCGATCTGCTTGCCCGCGCCCATGATGAACTCGTCGATCGAGTTGTCGATGACCTCCTTGATAAGTACGTAGAGCGCATCGTCGGGCTGCGATCCGTCGCCCGGAGTGCCGACATACATGCCCGGCCGCAGGCGGATATGTTCCCGCGGCGTGAGAGTCACGATGGCGTCGTCGCCGTAATTGCCGTTCGTATTCGTATCGAGTAAATCTGCCATAATCACTTTTCGTTACGTATTTCCGCAAGGGCCGCACACATGCGCTCGCGCACGCGCTCCATCAATACGTGGGTCTCCGTGCCACGGACCTCCTCCACCGGAACGGGAGGCAGTACCCGCAGCGTGATGCGGTTGCCCCAATTGAACATCCGGCTTTTTTTGACCAGCGTACGCGTGCCGTCGAGCACGACGGGCAGAATCTCCACCCCGGCCTCTTTGGCGAGCGTGAAGGCTCCGGCCTTGAAACGGTGTATCTCCCCGTCTTTCGAACGGGTGCCTTCGGGGAAAATCGCCACCGAGGCGCCGCGCGCAATCCATTTCCGTCCCTCGCGCACCAATTGTTCGAGCGCTTCGGCAGCCCGTCCGCGGTCGATGCAGATATCGCCGTGCAGCATCAGAAATTGCCCGAAGAACGGAATGGCGAAGACCTCCCGTTTGGAGACCCAGCGGAAGTTGAGCGGCACGTAATAGAGCGTCGGGATATCGACCATCGCATTATGGTTCAGGACGATGACATAGCTTTTATTTCGGTCTACATGCTCCATGCCGATCCGGCGCTGACGCCAGAAGGGCGGAATGGCGAAGAAAATCCGCACCAGGATCCGCGACAATTCATGCACCGTACGCCGGGCCCGATCGAACGGATAGCACACGACGAGCGCCACGGCCGACAGCAACATGAAAACGAGGCACAACAAGGCCAGAAACAGGTAATATATGCAACTCAACATCGTATTCGGATTAGCAGTCTATGATAAAACCTCGGGCAAAATTACGAAATTTCTTCGGATTTTCCGCCCCTGCCGAAACAAATATTGCGGAGAAAATTCGTCAAAATAAGTACTATGTATTGCAAAGTATAAATATTTTTACATATCTTTGCACCATAAAATAAAACGTCGCACCTATCTCCGCAAACATGAACTGGGTCATTCTGTTAATCCTTCTGCTGGCAATCGTCGCGCTGAACGCATGACGGACCGCCCTCCCCGACCGAATAAGCATCGGATTTGCCGCGACGACAACCCGATGCCCGGCATTCGACTGGCCCGCAAAGCCTCTAAAAGCATGAAAAAACCTCCCTACAAATGGGGAGGTTTTTCGCACACACAAAGATTAACAATATAAACAATACGATGGCTGACCGATTTGTTTTTTGTTACGATGCAAAGATCGGACAAAATCCCGGAGCGGACAATCGCAAGAAATAGGTATTATGCATTATTATGTAGGAAATTCGCGATAACAGGCCGAAGTCCCGAGATTTCTGTTTTGAAATCCGAAAATATGCATTATCTTTGCATGCGAATTCCGACAAACCGGACGACCGTTCGGTTTTGCAATCACTTGAATTTAGAAAGAAATTTTTTTATGCAAGACCTCAATGCGCTCGAAGCGAAGAATCTCGCAGAGTTGAGAGAGATAGCCAAGGCACTCGGCATCAAGAATGTCATGGTGAAAAAGAAGCGCGAATTGAAAGAGATGATCGCAGCCGTCGCCCTGACGGAAGAGCCTGCGGCAGAAAATAAATCCGAACATGCCGATACACCGGTCGAGCAGTCGTCCGATCCGCAATCCAAGGCTCCGCGCGGGCGTCGGCCCCGACTGGCCAAAGTCGAAAACGCCGCTACGGGCGAGCAGATTCCGGCCCCGGAGACGGTAGCCGCCGAGTTGCGCGAGCCCCGGACCGAAGCGGCGGCGGAAAGTCCCGCCACCACCCTTTTCGCCGCACTCCAGGCGTCGTCTGCGCAGTCCGAACCCAAACGGCGCGGCCGCAAGCCCAAATCGACGCTCGCCCAGCAGCAGCCGGTATCGCAGACGAATAGTGCGGAGTCTGCCGCACCGCAGCCTGCGCCGACGCGTCCGGAACCGGTCCAGCCAACCCGCCTGCCGATCGACGAGGAGGTGATTACGAAAGACGACTTCGCCGGAGAGATCGAAGGTGAAGGCGTGCTGGAGGTGATGCCCGACGGCTACGGATTCCTCCGCTCGGCCGACTACAACTACCTCAATTCACCGGACGATATCTATGTTTCGCCGTCGCAGATCAAACTTTTCGGCCTCAAACCGGGCGATACGGTCAGCGGCGCCATCCGCCCGCCGAAAGAGGGCGAGAAGTATTTCCCGCTGGTGCGCGTCAACGAGATCAACGGACTCAGCCCCGAATACATCCGCGACCGCGTGCAGTTCGAATACATGACCCCGCTGTTCCCGAGCGAGAAGTTCTGCCTGACCGGCAACGGCCACAACAACCTTTCGACGCGCGTCGTCGACCTCTTTTCACCGATCGGCAAGGGACAGCGCGCCCTGATCGTCGCCCAGCCCAAAACGGGTAAGACGATGCTGCTGCAATCGATCGC
This sequence comes from uncultured Alistipes sp., assembly GCA_947573795.1. Lineage (GTDB taxonomy): Bacteria > Bacteroidota > Bacteroidia > Bacteroidales > Rikenellaceae > Alistipes. Next base: position 40,842 of record CANPHE010000015.1, read on the forward strand.
CAACGCCATTGCGGACAACCATCCCGAGGTATACATGATCGTGCTGCTGATCGACGAGCGCCCCGAGGAGGTGACCGAAATGGCCCGCAACGTGAAGGCCGAAGTGGTGGCCTCGACTTTCGACGAGCAGGCTTCGCGCCACGTGAAGGTGGCGGAAATGGTGCTCGAAAAGGCCAAGCGCATGGTCGAGTGCGGCCACGACGTGGTGATCTTCCTCGACTCGATCACCCGCCTGGCACGGGCCTATAACTCCGTGCAGCCCGCTTCGGGAAAAGTGCTTTCGGGAGGTGTCGACGCCAATGCGCTGCACAAGCCGAAACGGTTCTTCGGCGCGGCGCGCAACACCGAGGAGAAGGGCTCGCTCACGATCATCGCCACGGCCCTGATCGATACAGGTTCGAAGATGGACGAAGTGATCTTCGAGGAGTTCAAGGGTACGGGCAACATGGAGTTGCAGCTTGACCGCAAGCTGGCCAACAAGCGCGTCTACCCCGCTGTCGACGTCATCGCTTCGGGTACGCGCCGTGAAGACCTGCTGCTGCCGCGCGAGGTGATGAACCGCACGTGGGTGCTGCGCAAATACCTCTCGGACATGACGCCCGTCGAGGCGATGGAGTTCCTCCAGAAGCAGATGGGCATGACCGCCTCCAACGAGGAGTTCCTCGCTACGATGAATCACTAATCGAGGAATCGGAAGATATGAAAACGGCAGTCGCGGAATCCGCGACTGCCGTTCGACTTGTTTTTACCCCCGCTTATTCGTACTTTTGTCCCGATGAAACACGCAATAGAACTTTTCAGCGAACTGGGCCGACGGCTGCGCGCCTTCGGAGACGATGAGCCGTCGCAGCGGGCGATCGAACGGGCCTGCCGCGAAAACAGTTGGTTCACCCCCTCGGATATCCGTCGGGCGATCGGAGCCATTGTCGAAGATATGCTCGACAGGGCTCGTCTGGAGGCATGGCTCGAGGCCTATCCGGTTCCGGTGAAAACGCCGCGCAAAGTAGAGATCGTCATGGCCGGAAATATCCCGGCCGTAGGATTCTTCGACCTGCTGTGCGTCGTGGCGTCCGGCCATCGCTGTCGGGTGAAACCCTCGTCGAAAGACCGGGCGCTGATGGAATATCTGATCGGGCAGCTCCGCGAAATAGACCCGTCGGTCGCCATTGCCCCGCACGACGACGAGGCCGCAATCGACGCCGTGATCGCCACGGGAGGCGACAATGCCGTGCGTTATTTCCGAACCCATTACGCCGGAATTCCCGCACTGCTGCGCGGCAGCCGCCACTCCGTAGCGGTATTGTCGGGCGACGAGACGCCGGCCGAGCTGGAAGCCCTGGCCGACGACATATGGGCCTACTCGGGCCTGGGATGCCGCAGTGTCTCGCTGTTGTGGCTGCCGCGCGGCTACGAACCGCAGCTGCGCATGCCGCCCGTCCTGGAAAAGTACCGCAACAACTATCGGCAGACCCGGGCGCTACTCGCAATGAACGGCCGGACATTCGTCGATCTGGGTGCGAGCGTCGCGGTCGAACAGCAGGAATTCCCATTGTCGCTCAGTACCGTCGCCTATGCGCGTTACGACACGCTCGCGGAGGCCGAAACGTGGCTCGCCGAGCACGACGGGGAGTTGCAATGCGTCGTGACGCGCTGCGCGCAACACCCCCGAAGGGTGGATTTCGGCCGAGCCCAGCACCCCGGGTTGACCGACTACGCCGATGCCAAGGACGTAATGGGATGGTTGTCAACCCTGTAAGCGGACTGCTGCGACGATCTGCGAAAGCCCGTTCGGCCGTTTGTTTTTTGGAGAGATATTTCTAACTTTGTAAAAAATACCGAATAATAGTATGTCGATGATTTTTCGATTCCGGATGTTGAGCGACGAAAACGACCGTTTCGTACGCGACTACGAAGTGCCGTACGATATGACGCTGCTCGATTTCCACCGTTTTATCCTCGAATCTCTGGAATACGAGGAGTGTATGACTTCGTTTTTCACGGCGGACGACCGTTGGGAGAAGCTGCGCGAATTCACGCTCATGGATATGGGCGACACCTCCGGCGAAGGACCCGAAGCCATGGAGCGCGTCGCACTGGGACAGATCATCCACAAATTGCGCGACCGCTTGATCTTCCTGTTCGACCTCTTCGGCGAAAGAGCCTACTACCTCGAACTCACCGGCGCCTACGAAGCTCAGGCGGGGGCCTCCTACCCGCGCGAAATCTACGCTCAGGCCGAAGCGCCCGACCAGTACGATCCTTCGAAAAACCGCGATGACGAAGACGAAGGATCGGCTTTCGACGAAATGATGGGCGATTTCAACGATTTCGAGGGAGACGATTCCTACGACGATGAATACTAAACGGCTGTTGGTCGTGGTCGGTCCCACGGGCGTGGGCAAGACGGATGTTGCGATCCGCCTGGCCCGCCACTACGGTGCTCCGATTCTTTCGACCGACTCGCGCCAAGTCTACCGCGGCATGCCGATCGGCACGGCACAGCCCGACGCCGAGCAGCTACAAGCCGCAGAACATCATTTCATTGCATCGCATGACATTACGGATAACTTGAATTGCGGAGCCTACGAAACGCAGGCGCTCGCCCTGCTCGAACAACTCTATGCAACCCACGACGACGTGGTGGCGGTCGGCGGCTCGGGACTTTATGTCCGGGCACTGTGCGAGGGCATGGACGATCTGCCGCAGGCCGACGAGGAGTTGCGGGCGGCGCTATCCCGACAGCTCGCCGACGAGGGAGTTGCCGCCCTTGCCGAACGGTTGCGCGAACTCGATCCGGCCTACTATGCCGAGGTGGATCGCAGCAACCCGGCCCGTGTCCTGCGGGCCCTCGAGGTATGTCTCCAAACCGGCCGGCCCTACTCCGAACTGCGCACGGGAAACCGGCGCCGACGCCCCTTCCGAATCGTGAAGATCGGGCTCGACATGCCGCGCGAAGTGCTCTACGACCGGATCGATCGACGGGTGGATGCGATGCTCGCCCAGGGACTCGAAGCCGAAGCCCGGGCGCTGTATCCCCATCGGGCGCTCAACGCCTTGCAGACGGTCGGCTACCGGGAACTGTTCGAATACTTCGACGGCCGCACGACCTTCGACCAAGCCGTCGAGGCGATCAAACGCAACTCGCGCCGCTATGCCAAACGGCAGTTGACCTGGTTCCGTCGCGATCCGGAAATACGCTGGTTCGCACCCGACGAGGTGAAAGCGATGATAAATTACATAGATTTTGGCAGATCGTAAAAAATTTCGTACTTTTGCCACCGCCTTTACAAGGCTGAGGCTCGGATGGTGGAATAGGTAGACACGCCGGACTTAAAATCCTGTGACCAGCAATGGTCGTGCGGGTTCGATTCCCGCTCCGAGTACCGTTTCGGGGAGGACTTTTGTTCTCCCCGATTTTTTGGGGAATAACAAAAACAGCCTGCCGATTCAGGCAGGCTGTCAAATTCTTATCGACCTCGATTATCGGTAAATCTCGTTCAGCAAGCGCGCCAGGCGATAACCGCCGCGCAAAAGCTGCTGTTCGATAACGGGAGCGGCCTCCGCGACATAATCGTAGGAGATTTTCGTTCCCTCGGGCGTCTTGTCATAGATTTCCTCACAGATAGCGTGGGTCTCCAGCAACCATTCCTCGGGCGTCCCGGCCTGGATAGCAGCCACTTCCCGCAGGGAGTGGTGATCCAGTTGCGTCTGCCATTCGGTGTAGCTCCAGCGGTGAGCCGCTTCGAGCACGGCCGAATCCCAGGCGGAGTGGAGATTGCTCTCCTTGCCGAAGACCGACACCGGACGTTTGTTGCCGCCCAGGTCCGAAAGGCGTCCCACGTGCATCGGGCAGTGCATGTCGCCGACCAGATGGACCAGCATGATAAGCTGGATACGCTCCTCCTCGGGTTCCAATCCGCCGTTCTTCAACTTCTCGACGATCGATTCTACGGCCGTCAGTACGTCGCCCTTCGGATTGCGGGGCATCGTTTCGAGCGTCTTTCCTTCGTCGATATTCAGATAGTGCCACGTCTTCGTATAGGCGTACTCGGGCGTATGGCTGGCATTGTCGAGCCAGTTGGCGTAGTAAACCAGCGAGTGGCCGTTCAGCACTTTGTCCATATTGGCCGCGGCTTGCGGCATGATGTGGCATTCGGCGATGTAGGCCGTAACGTCGTGTCCTTTTTGTCCCCAGGCCAGCGCCGCACGGGATACGCAAAGACAAGCGATCAAGAGCAGTAATTTTTTCATAGGTCGTTCGGTTTTATCTTGGAAATTTCCTTTTGCATGCCAATATCCGCACCGCCGTTATTCCACCTCCGCCTCGACGACGAGCCGCAACGGTCGCTCGATGCCCGCGAAGCGAATGCCGATCGTGCGCAACTGCCATCCCCACTCTCCGCGCGAGTCGAAACGCAGATTCACGGCCGAGAACTCCCCGGGAGCAATGGGTTTGCGATCGTATTCGAGCGTCGTGCAGCCGCACGACCGCTCGTAGGTTTCGATCAACAGCGGCCGATCCGTCACGTTATGCAACCATATCCGCTGCTGGGCGATCTCCCCCGAATGCAGACGCCCGAACCGTACGGTATCGCTGCCGCCCACGTCGCAGAGATTCTCCGTCAACAAAACGGTCTGCCCCTTGTGTTCGACCGGAGCACTGCGGCGATTCCGACAGCCCGCAGCCGTCAGTCCGCACAGCACCACCGCGCACAGCAACCGTATCGAAGCCCTCCGCATGGATCAAATCAAGCCCCGGCCCGACTTGCGGATGCGTCCCTCGGCCGTGAGCGACTCGACGATCTTATCCAGCACACCGTTGATGAAGGTGCTGCTGCCGGGCGTGGAGTAATATTTCGAAATTTCGATCCACTCGTCGAGCGTCACCTTCACCGGAATCGACGGGAAGCTGGTCAGCTCGGCGATCGCCGTGCCGATAATCAAGTTGTCCATGAAAACGATGCGCTCCACGTCCCAGTTCGAGGTGAATTTCTCGATATAGTTCTGGTAAGAATCGTAGTTGACGAGCGACTTTTCGAAAAGCGTCTTGACGAATTCGGGATCGTCCTCGCTCTTGAATTTCGAAGGCACCTTCAGATCCGTATGCGAGGGACGCAACGCGGAGAGCGTGCGCAGGATCATCATGACGATATAGGGAAGGTCGTCGCTCCAGAGCACCGACATCTCCTCCAGCACGTCGTCCAGCGCTTCGCAACTCTGCAACTCCTTGAAGAAATCTTCGAGGAAGCGGCGATCGTCATCCAGCGTCCGTTCGGGGCGCTGCATATAATCCTTATAGTATTCGCACTCGACGAGCTGCGTGTAGAGCGTGCGAATCAGGTCGGGTTGCTGGGTCCATCCCAGTTTCCGGGCCGCCAGACGATCGTTCACGGCATCGCTGTTGGCGATGATGCGGATCACGCGGTTTTCGACGAACTTGGTGTTGGGATTCAAGTCTTCGTATGTCGGCAGTTTTTTCTGCTTGGCCAGCTCTTGACGTTGTTCGGCATAACGGGCGAGTTCTACAGGGAGACTCAAAATCTGGAAATAAAGATCGTAGGCTTTGTCTACGGAGGCCATCAACGTCTTCTCCGAAGCGATCATGTTGTCTGCGCCCGATTTGATATGGGCGAACAGGGCCTTAATGACCTTCGTACGGAGTAATCTTCTGCTCAACATAACTTTTTAGAACGATTTTTTCGGCTGCAAAGATAACTAAAAAAACAGGATTTGAAACTACCCGAGGCAAGAAGATTTCAAACAGTCGATTCCGGACCGGATATCGCAAGGCCGCAGGCATCCCCGACCGACGGATTCGCACGCCGGCCGAGCAAGAACAACTTCGCGGGCTTTTTCCCGCATAAACTCGTATCTTTGGCTGCGCCTTAGATACTCCCGCTCGGCAATGTTCAAATAAATTTGACATTGCCCTCGCTTATTCGTATCTTTGCTCGGTAATTGCAGGTCCGGACCGGAGACAGTAATTCGTTCCGGCATTTCCCGGACGACCCAAAAATAGGTTATGAAAAAAGTTGCCTGGATCGGAATTTGGATATGGTGCGGTCTCCTGCCGATCGTCGCAGCGACTTATCGTCCGCAACAAATCCCCAACGTACAACGAGCCGATGCCCGCCGATACGTCTCGAATCCCGACGGAATACTCTCCGCCGAGACAGTCGTTCGGCTCGACTCCCTGTGCGGCGCCTTGCGCGAGCAGGGACTCGCCGAAGTCGCCGTCGTGGCCGTCGACGATATCGCCGGCGGCGATGCCTTCTCGTTCGCAATCGAACTCTTCCGGCTTTGGGGCGTGGGACGCGCCGCGGACGACAACGGACTGGGCATTCTGCTGGTAAAGGACCTTCGTGAAATCCGCTTCGTAACGGGCGGCGGTCTGGAAGGAGTACTGACGGATGCGCTCTGCAAACGGATTCAGACACGCGACATGCTTCCCGAGTTCCGGCGCGGAGATTACGACGCCGGTATGATCGCCGGTCTAAATACCGTCGCGGAGGTGCTCGAAGGCGGCGCCGCCGAATTGCGAACCCAAGCCGACGAGGAGGATTTGCCGATGGGAGCCGTGTTGCTGATCGTATTGGCCGTAATGGGAATTCCGATTGCATTGATCGTCGTATTGTCCTATGCGAAAAAGCGTTGTCCCCATTGTCATAAAGCGGCGCTTCGGGTTCGGTCCCGGCAAGTGCTGAGCATCACGCCCGCCTACCGGCTCGTGGAGCGGACCTACGTCTGCTCCGCCTGCGGGCATACGGTCCGGCAACGTATCCGGGAGCCTCGGGACGATCATTTCGGCGGAGGACCTTTCATCGGCGGTTTCGGCGGAGGATTCCCCGGTGGCGGCGGCAGCATCGGAGGAGGCTTCGGCGGAGGATCGTTCGGAGGCGGAGGCGCCGGATCGAAATGGTAACGATACGTATTAAAGGAAAATAAACCCTAAGATTTGCAGACTATGAAAAAATGGATTTGGATCGGCATCGTCGCCGTCGTCGCGATTTACTTTTATGCGACCTACAACGGATTCGTGAACCGCGAGGAGGGCATGAAAACCGCATGGTCGAATGTCGAAACGCAGTATCAACGCCGTTCGGACCTGATACCCAACCTGGTCAACACCGTGAAGGGATATGCGGCCCATGAGACGCAGACATTGACCGAGGTGACCGAGGCCCGGGCCAAAGCCACGTCGATCAACCTCTCGACCGACGATCTTACTCCCGAGAGCCTGGCCGACTTCCAGCGTGCGCAGTCCGAAGTTCGTTCCGCCCTGGGGCGTCTGATCGCCGTAGCGGAGCGTTATCCCGATCTGAAGGCCAACCAGAATTTCCTCGAACTGCAATCGCAGCTCGAAGGCACGGAAAACCGGATCGCCGTATCCCGCAAGGATTTCAACGAGGCGGCCCAACGCTACAACGTCGCGATCCGCCGCTTCCCGGCCAATATCGTAGCGCGCCTGTGCGGCTTCGAACAGAAACCCTATTTCACGGCCGACGAAGGCACGGCAGCGGCTCCGAAGGTGGAGTTTTAGGTAAAGTGAGAAGCGAAAGGTGAAACGTGTTTTGCAAACTGCCAGCAAAGGCCTACTCGTCTGAGAGCGAGGTTTTAGGAATCGGTTTGCAGGAATAATCATCTTCGGCGGCTGGGCCGGTCGCGCTAAAAGCGCGAGCCGCCGAAGATGGCAAAGCAACATCTCGCATAAATTTCAAAATGGGAAGCGCCAACACGCTTCCCATTCGTTTTAGGACTTTCGGCCGAACCGTTCGGTGATATCCGTCATCGCCCCGTCCGACGCCACGGCGTAGAACCGCTGGTTGGTCGTGGGCGACGTCAGCGGCCCCAGCGCCTCGATCCAGGGCCCCAGTTTGATATAGTCGTAACACTGCGGAGCCAGCCCTTCGGGCAATGCCGGGCGCCCCGAGTACCATCCCACTTTCAACGTCGGATATGCCGCCCGCACGACACCCGCCAAACGAGCAACTTCCAACGGCTCGGCATCGCCGCCCATAAAGCCCACGCAGGTAACCGCCCCGCCGTAGCGGTCGAGCAGCGCCAACAGTTCCCCGTCGTCGAGCACCCGCCCCGCATCGGCGATCAGATGCGGGCTATGGCACCCCGGACAGCGGTTCGGACAGCCCGTGATGTTCACGGCCAGGGTCGTCTCCCCGGGAAATTCCGAAAAAACGATGTCGAAATTGTGATATCGAACCATCCCTACTCCGCTTTGGCGTAGAACCGTCGGGCCGCCTCCTGCTGACGTGCTGCCGAGAAGTTCGACACGCGTTTCATGTATCCGATCACGCGGGTGAGGTAGTCCAGATTTTCCGAATGACAGTGGGGGCACTGCTTCAGATACCGTTTGTCGATATGCCCGCAATCGTTGCAGACCGTATTCGGAATATTGAACGTGAAGTAGTTGCAGCCCTCCTTCGCCGCCACGCGCAGCAGGTGGCGATACTGCTCCTTCGAAAGATGCTCTTCGAGGTTCATATGCAGCGCCGAACCGCCCGTCAGGTGCTCGATATAGCGGCGTCCGTGCAGACGGAACTTGTCGATGATGTTCAACGACTCGTCCTCCACGGCATAGAAATAGGAGTTGTAGCAGTCGCGCGGCACGACGAAGCCGTCTTCGCGGTCCCACTTGGCATGTTTCACGCCGACATTCTCCGCCGGGATCATCTCGCAGTTGAACATCACCTCCTTCGAACGGTATTTCTTATTATAGCGCTCGACGAGTCCCAGCACCTCCTGTACGAAGTGCGCATAGTCGTCGTTGTCGTCGATCCGCAGTCCGAGGTATTCGGCCGCCTCGACCAGCCCGTTGACGCCGATGGTGAGGTACTGCCGCGAAAGGTTGATATACCCCGCATCAAACAGGGGCAGCATGCCCTTGCGCTGCAACTCCTTGAGGTTCTCGTTGTAGGCCAGCTGCACCTTGTGCACCAGATCTACGATCTCTTCGAGGAAGGTCATGTAGTGGATGCCGTTTTTAGCCGCATACTGGATGCAGCGGTTCAGATTGATCGTCAGCACGCTCTTCGAGCCGGTCGAGACGCCTCCGGCACCGAGCGTATAGCTGAATCCGTTGTCCTGAATCTCGTTGCGCAGGCGGCAGCACGACGACAGCGAGTCGGCGTTGTCGCTGATGTAGGTGAAGAACGAATGCCCCTCGGCATACATCTGCGCCGTGAAATCGCCCCACTCCCGGTCCATCGCATCGCCGTCCTTGGTGAGCAGCGCCATCGTCTCCACGGGGAAGGTCAGCACGGTCTTCGTCCGCTCGGCGTTGAACCACGTCATGAAACGCTTCTGCAACCACGACAGCGACTCCCAGTGGGGTTTCGAACCGTCGGGGAAGACGAATTCGCCGAACAGCGACTCGAAATAGTAACGGTCGTAATAGGCCACGTTCCAGAACACGGCCTGGAAGTTGCGCGCGCCGGTCGGCTGGTTGATCGAATAGACGATCTGCTCGAAGCAGTCGGTAATCATCTTGTCGATCGTGCGATGTTTCGTCGAGAGGTCCACGACCTTGTCGGCGTTCAGGTAGTAGTCTTCGCCGTACTCCTGCTCGATGAAGTAGTTCATGTACATCAGGAATTCGGGCGTGGCGCAGGCCCCCGACAGCATCGACGAGACGATGAAGACCATGTTGACGAACCCGCCGCAGAACGATTTGAGGTTCGTCGGCCGCGTCGAATTGCCGCCGATCGAGATCGTTCCGCCCAGCAACCACGGATACATCGTCACCGAAGCGCAGTAGTTGGCCATCGACGTCTCGTCGTTCTTATAGATGAAATGGTTGTTGAGCAGATACATATATCTGTCGGACAATTCTTTGCCGAACATCTCCTTCAACCGGTCGGTCAGCAGACGACGGTTCAGCCGGATGAAATTCGATTTGGGCAATTCGCCGATCAGCGTGGCGATATTCTTCTTCTCGACATTGGCGTTGGCATCGTATTTCGAACCGGTCGCCGGATTCGTCGCATCGCAATAGGAGGTCAGGAAGTCCAGCTTCTCGCGCGTCTCGCGATCCTCGGTGTGCTTCTGACGGTAGAGGATATAGCTCTTGGCGACGACGAAATAGCGTTCGGCCATAAGCGCCACCTCGACCTGGTTCTGGATTTCCTCGACGCTCATGCCGTCCGACACGCGGACACGGCTCAGGATGGCCGTCAGATCGTCGTCCGTGGCATAACCGCCCGCTGCGAGGAAAGCCTTGCCGACGGCGCGTTTGATTTTTTCGAGCGAAAACGGCTCGCGTTTGCCGTCGCGCTTGATGATGTGCAGTTCCGAAATACCCATATCTTTTCGATTTTTGTGTTTCCGCTGTGTCGACGGGAAAACGCCGCCTCCGACGATGCAACGCCGCAGGTCATCGCGATTTTCAAATCGGCTTGAATTTTCGTTCGGCACTCTCCTACGATCCCGAGGAGCGGTGCACGTGTGCAGTAAGGCAGGTCTTCTGACTCGCTCCCGCCGCACGCCTTCCCGTCGCGAGGACAGTGGCTCAGAGCATGTGCGGCTCATCGTCGGAGCTTACAGCTACGGGGTTAGTCCCTGATTCACACAGGCGTTCCCTTTTAATCCCTTCGCCGACAGCCGTCGGCCGGGAACCTTACCCGGATACAAATATAGGAATAGAATCCGAGAAGGCAAGCACCCTGCGGACTTTTTTTTGAACACATTGTCGACATCGGCAACGGCGCTGTGGTACGGCCTTTGCGGAGTCCGGAAGAAACACAAGAAGTTATGAAGACCAAACATTGCAACGAAACCACGGCGGCCGATACCTTCGGTCAGGCGACTCCGGCCGACACCCGTCCCGGAGCGGCGATGCGCATTCCGAGCGTCACGCAGAATCGGCCCGAGAACGGCTATCGCATTGTGCCCTCGGCCCCGGGCGACTCCCCGACGCAGCAGGAGTTGGAACAGGACGTGACCGCCACGAATCCTTCGATCGAAAGCATGGAGAGCCGCGGATAGCCCGGAGCGGGCTATTCCGCTCCGGAGCATTCGTATCCGGCCTGCCGGATCGCCGCGACGATCGCCTCGTCCGAGGCGACGCCTTCGACGAGAACCACACCGCGCGCCGGGTCGGCATTCGACGAGGCGACGCCTGGAACGAGCGCGAGTGCGCGCTCGACATTGTGTTTGCAGTGGTTGCACATCATACCACCGACTTTGAAGGTCTTTTGCATTTTTCGATCATTTTTGGTTTTACGGTATTTGAGCCATGTCGCGATGCCGAGCAGCGACACCAAGACGGCGCCCGACAGCGTTTTCCACCACGGAGCGGCATCGCGGCAGCAAGCCGCGGCCTCCGAAACCTGCACCTGTGCGAACCACGATGCGGGGAGCAGATAATCGGTCAGCAAACCGAATCCTACGGCTCCGGCGACGATCGCCCCGAGATACAGCAGCAGCGTACGCCGCCCCAGGACATTGCCGACGACCATCATGGCCGCGGCATTGGTCGCAGGTCCCGCCATGAGCAGCACGAGCGCCGCACCGGGCGAAAGGCCCTTGAGCATCAACGCTGCGGCGATGGGTATCGAACCCGTCGCACAAAGGTACATCGGCACCGAGAGCAGCAGCACGAAGAGCATGTCGGCCAGCGGATAATCGTTCAGCCACACGAAACAGTCGTCCGGGAGAAATGCCGTGATGGCAGCCGCGATAAGCAGCCCCAGGGTCAGCCAGCGGCCGATATCCTGGATCATATCGACGAATCCGTAGCGCAGTGCCGCGAGCAGTTTCCCGGCGAACGACCGCTCCGGCCGCATGGGTTCCGCCGCAGCCGCACCGCCGGCGGCATTCTCCTCGCGATCGAAAGCTCCGACGAGCATGCCGCCCGCCAATGCCGTAACGAATGCCGCCACCGGGCGCAGCACGGCGAACGGTCCGCCCAACAGCGCTGCGGTCGCCGCGATCGAGTCGACACCCGTCTGCGGCGTGGAGATCAGGAACGAGACCGTCGCAGCCCGCGACGCTCCGGCCCGGCGCATGGACATCGCCGTAGGAATCACGCCGCACGAACACAACGGCAGCGGAATGCCGAACAGCGCAGCCAATACGACCGACCGCGGGCCGCTGCCCGCCAGATATCCCGTATAGATTCGCCGCGGCACGAAAACATGAAGAATGCCCGCGATGAAAAATCCCAATAACAGATAAGGCGCCATTTCACCCAACAGCGAAACGAAGGCCTCGAAGTAAGCAGATACCATCTTTTTTTTCGGCAAAGATAGCTGCCTCGGGGCATGCGCACGTTACAGGATTTTCAGAATTCGTTACAGAATCTTCAGAAACGCATTGCGTTTTTTTGCCCGATGCTCGATAAAAGCTCCGAACGACCGACGGTCAGGCACCGATGCATTTCATACCTCGTCGAGAGAACGGCGTTTCCGGTCTCCGAGACGCTTGTAGCTGCTCGGCGTAAGACCCGTCACGCGCCGGAACTGCGCGCTCAGATGCGCGACGCTCGAATAGCCCAGCCGATAGGCGATTTCGCTCAAAGTCAATTCGTCGTAAACGAGCAGCTCCTTGACGCGCTCGATCTTCAAGGCGATGAAATAATTCCCGATCGTACGGCCCTGCGTTTCGGAAAAGAGCGTACCGAGGTATTTGTAGTCGAGATGCAGCCGGTCCGACAGATAATCCGAAAGCCGCATGTCGGAAATCGGCTCCGCAGCGCTCACCGCCTCGACCAGGGCGCATTTCACCTCCTCGATGATTCGCGAACGACGATCCTCCAGCAATTCGAACCCTACGGCCCGGAACCGCTCGGCGAGCCGGGCTTCGGTCGGAGCGTCGATATCGGAATCGATCTCCGCTTCCCCCAGCACGACGGAGCGGACGCCTATTCCCTCCTCTTCGAGAATCGTCCGCACCGCCGCGATGCAGCGGGGGCAAACCATATTTTTGATATACAAGATCATATTACCCGCACAGACAGAGGACAGGCCGCAACGTCGAAACGTACCGACCCGACCGGAATCGAACCCAGCAAAACACGGACCGGCCTCCGAATCGAAGCACCGGTCCTGCACTTTTCAAAACAAATAACGCCGAAACTTCCGGAATCAATCCTGCCGCTCCTCCGACGCATCCAGCATCGAGAGCGCGAAAGCATAGGCCCCGACGGAGATGGCACGGCTCGCACCGAGTTTCGAGATCGCGACGCCGATGCGTTTCTGCGGATCGTAAGCCACGTAACGGTCCGAACCGTAGACTTTCAGCGGACGCATTCCGCCGCGTGCGAAAGCCTCGAACTCCGCATCGTCGTCCAGGTCGTACACCTTCATCTGCACGCGCCCCACCGTTTCGCCGCCGAGCGTATGCAACTCGGATCGCAACTCCCGAAGCAACGCAGGCATGATATGCTTGCGAGCAGCCGTTATGCCGCCGCCGATGACGATCAGGGAGTCGGTCAGTGTCACGGCCGTAGCCATGGCGTCGCCCGCCACTTCGCCCATTTCCGCAAAAGCCCGCCGCGCAGCTTCGATATTTCCTTCGCGTTTGCCGTCGGCGATTTCGCAGATATCCTTCGGCTCCAAACCGTGATCGGGATTTCCCGACAGCTCGCCGTATACCCGCTTCACGGCCCGCACCGCCACGCCTTCTTCGACGATTACGCCGTCGAGTTTCTTGTGTTTGAGGCAAAAAGTCTCCACGCAGGAGTTGTCGCCGCGATTCAGACGACCGTCGACGACCATGCCCACGCCGAAACCCGTACCGAAAGTATAGCCCAGCAGATTCCGGTAACGTTTGCCGCTGCCCGCCTTTTCCAGCCGGGCATTGATCTCGGGCAGCACGCCGCCCAATGCCTCGCCGTAAGCGAACAGATCGCCGTCGTTGTTGATGAAGACCGGAATGCCGAAAGTCATCTCCAGAAACGGCCCCAGCGCCACTCCGTCGCGAAACGACGGGAAGTTCGGAAGATAGCCTCCGATAATACCGTTCGGATAGTCGGCCGGGCCGGGAAAGGCGAAAGAAATGGCCACGGGAGGCTCCTGCAACTGCGCGATGATCTGTCGGAAACCCTTCACCATGGTTTGCAGGCAGAGGTCCAGGTCGTGGGCATTCGAAGGCATCGTAACGGGTGCCACGATGAACTCGTTGGCCCGCATCGCTCCGAAGACGAAGTTCGTACCGCCGGCATCCAACGTAATGACGATGCGGTTATCGTGCGAATACATATAGGTCGATCAAGTTTTAGGTTAGTCGAAAACATTTAATGGGCGGCCGCCGGACGAAGATACGCTCCGACCGCCTCAGGCAGCTTGAAGTCCGAGAGCGTCGTGACGGCTTTCGGATGTTTCACGGCTTCGTGGGCCGCACGGCGGGCCATCCGGGCATAATATTCCGAAATACGCTCGGGCCGATAGGCATTTTGCGTCACGTCGCGGCCGAAAATCGCCTCGAACCAGGCGCAGGCAGCCGTATAACGGCCGTAATCCAGATTCAAATGGTATCCGTCGCGCGTGAAATGATCGCCGACGAACGACGTGCGACCGTTCTGAATCGCCGTACCCGAAGGGATCACCAGATCGGTATGGGCGAGTTTGGGCGCGGCCCGGAAAACGGCCTTGACGATCGCTTTGTACATCGTCATCTGGTCCCGGTCGTAATTGGCGAAAGCCTTGTGCGTCGAAGTACTTTCGTAGGCCCAGGTCTGGTGCATCATCAGTTTCATATCGGGATTCGACGCATACTGGCGCACATAGGCGGCCAGCTCGGGCAGCGAACGTTCGTAAGTCTCATATTGGCCCGAAAATCCGCTGGCCTGTTGCAGCGAAATGAAATCCCACGCCTCGTCGCGGATCACCGTAAGCAGCGAAACCTCCTTCGTGTTGACCTTCTCGCCATCCACGATTTTCCGGTACTGGTAGGCCGGAGCATCCTCACGGGCGTTGTTCACATGGCGCTCCAGCGTACAGCCGCCGATGTAGGCGTTTCCGATAACCACCTCGATGCCCTCGGCCGCGCAGAGTTCATAGAGGTACTGTTCGACGGCATCCTGCGAAAAACTATTGCCGATGGCCAGAATCCGCACGGGGCGTTCCGCAGCCCGGCAGGTGCCCAGCGAAAATCCGAGTGCGACAAGCAGCAGCAACGCCACGTGCCGAAAGGCACGCATATGGCAGAAAACGATCTTTTTCATAAATCAGGTTCTTTCATTGGTTCGGGAAATCGTTGCGGGCGGTCGATCGTTCAAAACGTCGGGACCGCATCCGATTTCAAAATTAGCAATTTATCCGCAATCGGGCAAATCCGCGACCGTTTATTTCATACCCAGTCTCGCGATTCGGCTCCATTTCCCGCCGTCATTCGGCGATAACACCCGAGCCTACCAGTTCGTCGCCGTCGTACCAGGCGGCGAACTGCCCGGGAGCGACGCCGCGCTGCGGCGTATCGAACACGAGGAATCCGCCTGCGTCGCGCAGATAGAGCGTCGCCGCCTGCAACGGCTGCCGATAGCGGATACGCACCGAGAAACGCGCCTGCCCGCCCGCGGACAAGCGCCGCGAAGGATCGATCCAGTGCATGTCTTCGGCCGCGATGCGCAGTGCCGGGCGCCACAGTCCCGGATGCGCATCACCTTCGCCGACGTAGACCGTATTCTGCACGGTATCCGTCGCCAGGATGAACAGCGACTCCTTGCGTCCGCCGATCCCCAGCCCCTTGCGCTGACCGATCGTATAGAAATGGGCTCCATTGTGTTCGCCGATCTTCTTGCCGTCACGGACCGTATAGCGCCACGGAGCGCTCAACGCCTCCAGCACCTCGGTCGCGGGGTTTTCATCCGACCCGGGCAGGGCGATTTCGCGCCGGTATTTGGGCCATGACGACAGAATTTCATGAACGTTGCCCCGTTTCGCCGCGAGTTTCTGTTGCAGGAAAACCGGAAGGTCGACCTTTCCCACGAAGCAGATGCCCTGCGAATCCTTGCGGCGTGCCGTCGCGAGCCCCTGCTCGGCTGCGATACGCCGCACTTCGGGTTTGAGCAGATCGCCGATCGGAAAGAGCGCACGGCTCAACTGTTCCTGCGAAAGCTGACAGAGGAAATAACTCTGGTCTTTGTTGGGATCGCTTCCCGCGAGCAGATGGTATACGGGTTCACCGTCGGGACCCTCCGTCACGGTTTTGCGGCAATAGTGCCCCGTAGCCACGAAATCGGCGCCCAGTTTCAGCGCCTCGCGCAGGAAGACGTCGAACTTGATTTCGCGGTTGCACAGCACGTCGGGATTGGGCGTGCGGCCCCGTTCGTACTCGGCGAACATGTAATCGACGACCCGCGTACGGTAGTCCGCCGACAGATCGGTGACATGCAACGGAATGTCCAGTTTCTTGGCGACCAGTTCGGCGAATACCCGATCGTCGTGCCACGGGCAGTCGCCCTCGAGCGTACCGGTCGTGTCGTGCCAGTTAATCATGAAAAGTCCGACGACCTCATGTCCCTGCTGTTTGAGCAGGTAAGCTGCGACGGACGAATCCACGCCGCCCGAGAGGCCGATAACCACACGTGCCATAATTCCTTTTTATAAATCGGTAATTCCTTCGGGCAGCACCATGCGGATCCGATGCTCCTCGAAATCGATATGCGCGATGAACTCCTCGACGGCCGGAACCAGGATGCGGCGTCCGTCGATCTCCAACTCGAAAAGCGGATTGGCGTCGCTGTCGTAATAGTCGGTCAAGGTTCCCGAGAAGATTTTGCTTCCGGACTCCGCCCGAAACTCCTCGGCTTCGACCGCGAACCCGATCAAATCTTCGAGGTAGAATTCGTCGTCCTCCTCCTCGCCCGTCGCAATCCGAAATTCGAGTCCCAGCAACTCCTGAGCCCGCCGCTCCGTATCGAGATCGGCGAATGCAGCCACGGCGCCGCTCCGTCCGCGCCGCTCGAAGCGTTCGCACCAAAGAGGGACTTCAAGGCTGTCGATCGAAACCAGCAGCGGCATGCGCTCCGGATCGAAATCGTCGGGAAAAGCATCGTAAAGCGAGAGCATGACACCCCCGTCCGTACCGAAAAGGCGGTTGATTCTGCCTGCGGGAATAGTAGTCGTCACGATTTTGAAACAATTTTGGGTATTACGGGCCGATCGGAATATCCGATTTTCACCCGTTCGGGGAGTCAAAGATACGAATAAGCCGAGAGAAAAAAGCAAGCTCGCTTGCATTTTTTCCGAGGCGCAGTATCTTCGGCGAAGCCAAAGATACGAATAAGCCGAATACAACGCCAAATTTATCGGAACATTGCCAAGCGGAGCACAGCCAAAGAGAAGAGGTCGAGTACGAAAGCGTATTCGCCCGCATTTCGCCGGACGAATAATCAAGACGCTCCCGAATACGAGAAAACGGCGAATGCCGAATGACATTCACCGTTTTTCTTTCGAAGCCTGGAGATTCGACGCCCGAACGATCCGATTTCAAGATTCAACCCGAAAATCTCCGTCGAACGCCGGTCCGCAATCAATGCCTATTCAGCAGCGGGAGCTTCGGCCTCGGCTGCGGCAGCCTCGGCGGCCTCTTTGGCAGCGGCTTCAGCGGCAGCCTTCTTCTCGGCGATAGCTGCGGCACGCTCCTCCTTGACCTTGGCCTCGGCAGCCAAACGAGCCTTCTCGGCCGACTTGGCGTCGGATGCCAGCTTGTTGGTCTTGGCCTCGATCTTACCGTTCTTGGCCTCCATCCATTTGTTGAAACGAGCCTCGGCTTCGGTTTCGGTGAAAGCGCCCTTGGCGACACCGCCCAGCAGGTGCTTCTTGTAGAGTACGCCCTTGTACGAGAGGATAGCCCGACAGGTATCCGTAGGTTGTGCGCCTTTGAGTAACCAACCCAGTGCTTGCTCGAAGTTCAGGTCGATCGTAGCAGGATTCGTGTTGGGGTTGTAGGTAC
>CANPHE010000016.1 GCA_947573795.1 uncultured Alistipes sp.
CGTCCCAGTAGTCCCAGTGGCGGGCCATCAGGTCGTCGTAGATGCGGGCCTTCGATTTGTCCATGTCGGCGTAGACGTCCGACGAACGGCGTGCGGCGACCTGTACGGCCTGCACCCACCAGATATGTTTCCCGTCGGGGCTGACGCCGAATCCGTCGACCTCGGGGATGCCTTCGCCGTCGCCCTTGCCGGTCACCAGCGTGGTGTTGCCGCCGTCGGCGTCCATCTTCCAGACCTGCGACGAGCCGCTGCGGTCCGAGAGGAAATAGATCGTACGTCCTTCGTCGGCCCAGGCCGGCGAGGAGTTGTTCGATGCGAAGTCGGTGAGCTGCCGCACGGCGCCCGTAGCGCAATCCTCGGTGTAGATCGCTGTGACGCCGCGGTTGGCGGCCATGTCGTAGTGCGTGACCGTGTAGAGGAGCGTCGTGCCGTCGGGTGAGAGCGTCGAAGCCCCGGCCCGGCCCATTTTCCACATCACCTCGGGCGTCAGACGTCCGGCGGCGATTTCCTCTGCGGTCAGCGCGTTATTGATCGCGAGCGGCTGCGGTCCTTTGTCGCAGGCCCCCGCACCCAAAGCTGCAATAGCCATCGTCAGGATGATTTTTTTCATTTTCATGGAGGTTTTCCTATTTATTCGTATTTTTGCCGCAAACAATACTCCGTATCATGGAACGTACCGTATTTTTCGCCGATAAGTCCGTCGTTTTCACGCGGGTAGCACCTGCCGGGGGCTTCGATTTCCTGTTGGATGCCGATCGCGAACCCGTATCCCGGACGAAGATATGCAAAATTCTCGAAACGAACAACTCCGTCGCGGTCGTCGCATTCGACCCGGATGCCGCTTGGGAACGGTTCGCTGCGGATTTTACACCGGTCGAGGCTGCCGGAGGCATCGTCGTGAACGCTGCGGGCGAGTGGTTGATGATCCGTCGCAACGGGCGCTGGGACCTTCCGAAGGGACATATCGAGCCGGGCGAGACGCCGGATCGCTGCGCCGTGCGCGAAATCGCCGAGGAGACGGGGGTCGAAGCGCAGATCGTGCGGCCGCTGTGCAGCACGCTGCATGCCTATTGGTTCCCGAAAACCGCGCGCTGGGAACTCAAGCGTACGCATTGGTTCTCGCTGCGCGCTGCTACCGGTGCGCAGCAGCTTCGTCCGCAGGAGGAGGAAGGCATCGTCGGGGTCGAGTGGTGTGCTCCCGAACGATTGGACGAGTGCCTGCGCGGTGCTTTCCCGACGATCCGTTGCGTCGCGGCCGCGATGGCGGAGTGATAGCAGTGCTTCGAAGTGAAAAACGCACGAACTGCTGTCCGTGCGTTTTTTTTGCGCCTGCGGCCGGCCTATTGCAAAGCGTCGATCACGTCGGCGATGCGGGCGAACACCTCGTCCATCGTACCCGTTCCGTTCACCGAGGCGTATTTGCCCTGGGCGGCGTAGTAGTCCGAGACGATCGCCGTCTGGGCATGGTAGACATCCAGACGACCGCGGATGACCTCCTCCGAGGCGTCGTCCGCACGGCCCGAGTCTTTGCCGCGGAGCAGAATCCGGCGGACCAGCTCCTCCTCCGGCACGTGGATGTCGACCATGATATCGACCTTCAGTCCGTGCTGTGCGAGAATCTCGTCGAATGCCTCGGCCTGTGCCGTGGTGCGGGGAAATCCGTCGAAGATGCAGCCCTTCGCCTCCTTGTGGTCGGCGATGTAGGAGGCGATCATGCCGATCACGATCTCGTCGGGGGCCAACTGCCCGCGGGAGATATATCCCTCCATGCTGCGTCCGAGCTGCGTGCCGCGGCGGATTTCGTCGCGGATGACCTCGCCGGTCGAGACGTGTTCGATGCCGTAGTGTTCTTTGAGGCGTTGTGCCTGCGTGCCTTTGCCGCATCCGGGTGCGCCGAATAAAACGATATTGATCATAACTAACCCTTTTTATTCCGTGCCGCAAAATTACGTTATTTTTTTTGCAAACCGTAAAGTTTGGCTAATTTTGTAAAAAAATTCGGCAACTATATACCATTTTACACGAAATCGGCCTTAAAGCCTTGTCGCTTTGCGGGTTGTAGCAGAAGTCCCCTCCGAGGAGGGGATTTACGTCCCGTTTCTGCTGCTGCGGCTCGGCAATCGAACAAATTCGATTGCACTCGCCTTGCACCGCAGTTAGGGGAGGGTCAGATTTGTAAACGCGGCCAAGGGCCGCGAAATTTCGACCGGCAAAACGAAATAACGGTCGAGAACTCAAAGCGGTGTAAAGTCGTATATAGTTACCAAAAATTCGATAACTGCATCTGTTCCGAACGGCCGCCGCGATGGCCGGTTCGGCTTATGCGGCCTGTCGTTTGCAAATCGAAGAATCATGGAGACCAAGAAACGTACGGAAATCGCCTCGCTCGGACAATTCGGGCTTATCGACCTGCTTACGCGCGATTTCGCGCCGCAAAACCCGCAGACCCTCTGCGCCACGGGCGACGATGCCGCCGTAATTGCGGTGCCCGAGGGCGAGGAGCTGCTCTGCACGACCGATTCGTTCTACGAGGGGGTGGATTTCGATCTGACTTATTTCCCGCTCAAGCACCTGGGTTACAAGATCGTGACGGCGGGGATCAGCGACCTGCTGGCCATGAACGCCACGCCGTCGCAAATCACCGTATCGCTGGGAGTCTCGGCCAAAATTCCGGTCGAGGCGTTGCAGGACCTCTACGAAGGGATCGCCTTCGCCTGCAAGGAGCAGCGCCTCGATCTGGTGGGGGGCGACACGCGGGCTTCGATGACGGGACTCGTGATCTCCGTCACGGCGTTGGGGCATGCTCCGAAAGAGCGGATCGTCTATCGTCGCGGGGCGCAGCTGCACGATTTGATCTGCATCACGGGCAATCTGGGCGCGGCCTACATGGGCTTGCAGCTGCTCGAACGCGAAAAACGGGTGCTGGCCGACGTCGCCGATCCCGAGCCGCAGTTCAAGGGCTACGAATACCTGCTCGAACGTTACCTCAAGCCCCGCCCGCGCACGGATATCGTCGCGGCGCTGGCCGAGGAGAAGATCGTGCCCACGGCGATGATCGACCTCTCGGACGGCCTGGCGAGCGATCTGATGCAGCTGTGCCGCTCGTCGCACTGCGGCGCACGTATTTATCTCGACCGTATTCCCATCGCACGGCAGACCTCCGCCCTGGCCGAGGAGCTGCACGCCGATCCGGTCGTCGCAGCGCTCAACGGCGGCGAGGACTACGAACTGCTCTTCACCGTGCCGCTCTCGATGCAGGAGCAGGTGATGCGCCTGGGATTGGTGGATGTTATCGGCCATATCACCGCCGAATCCACGGGCTGCTACCTCGTGACGCCCGACGGCTCCGATATCAAACTGCGGGCCCAGGGATTCCCGGAGCAGGAGTAGTTCGCGATCACTGAAAAAAGGCCGTCCGGCGATAGCGTCGGACGGCCTTTTCTATGCCGGTGCGGCGGGGATCAATCGTGTAGCCGCTGCGTGCGCAGATAGTCGATCAGCAATGCGGGACGGTCGGTCTGGATCATCGTCGCACCCAGCCCGACGAGCCGTCCGTAAACCTCCGCCGGATCGCCTTCCACGGCTGCGTCGTCGCATATGCCGCCGTTGAGTGCAGGCCACAGGGCGTTCACCCACAGTTTCGAACCTCCGGCAAGGATATCCTTCATACAGGCTTCGACCTCGGGCGTGAACTCCGACCAGCAGATTTCGTAGGCCACGGGCCGCTCGGCCGGTTCGCGGTAGCTCTCCAGAATCTCCCGGGCGCGAGGCTTGCTGAAGTTCACGATCGGCATGAAGATGCAGTTCGCGTCGTATTTCGAGAAGGCGGCGCCGGCCTGCGATGCCGTGAGACGTCCCTTGATAAGCGTCTGATCCAGCATTCCGTACGTTTCGAGCAGCGGCCGGATGAGGTCGTAATACTGAAATCCCTTGTCGATGTTAACCACCGCGCGGCCCTTGCACAGCTGCAATGCCTCTTCGAGCGTCGGTATGCCCCAGGGGGTTACGGCTCCGTGTCCGGCGCGCAGACGCACCCGGCCGATCGAGTCGTAGTCGATATCGGCCACCCTGCCTTTGCCGGTCGTCGTGCGGTCGATGCGCGGGTCGTGCATCAGCACCAGCATGCTGTCGCGCGTCATCTGGAGGTCGATTTCCACGATATCGACGCCCATGTCGATGGCGTTGCGCAAGGCCGGGAGCGAATTCTCGGGGAAATTGCGCCAGTCGCCGCGGTGCGCGGCTACGAGTACCCGTTTCGACTGCGGATCGCGCATCTGTGCGACGATTGCCGCGGCACGATCCGATTCGGTTGTTGCGGTTTGGCACGCTGCCAGTCCGAGCAGCAGCACCAAGCCGACGATCATTCTTTTCATGTGATTCGTTTTTTACGTTCGGTATTTCACCGTCGGTTGCCGTAGGATGCGTAGTCCGTCGGATCGACCCAACCGGTCTTTTCCCACGGAGCGACGATCTCGCCGCTCGTTATGCGTTCGAAGAACCGCGCTTTGTCGGGGGTGTCGTAGGGGTAGGCGTCGAAGCTGTCGCCGTGACCCGTCATGCGGGGATCGTGCTGTCGGCGAAGGGCTTCGAACAACTCCTCGCGCATCGCTGCGGCCCGTTCGCGGCAGGCGGGATCGGCGATCCGGTCGTGCAGGCATTCGCGGTCTTCGGCGATGCGGTAGAGTTCTTCGGCGGCCCGCGGCGCCATCGAAAGTGCGTAGTAGCGGCTGTCGAGCCCCTGGCGGTGCAATTGCAGGATGCGGCTCTTGGTCGGCGAACCGTCGATATCGAGGTATCCCGTCTCCGGATTTCCTCCCGGCAGCAGCTCGGGAGCGAGGTTGACCAGGTAGAGCCATCCGTCGCGCAACAGTCCGCGGATCGGATAACCCCGGTCGCCCGGACGGCCGTAGTCGTGGCGTTCGCGGCCGAGCAGCACCCGACTGCGGGCTGCGGCCGCCGGATCGCGCCGTCCCTGCATCAGGGGCAGCAGACTGGCGCCCTCGGGCGGCGTCATGCCGCATGCCGCCGGATTCTCGCCCGCGGCTTCGAGCAGCGTCGGCGCGATATCCACGAACGAGACGTACTCCGCGATGCGTCGTCCCGGATGGAGCAGCCCCCGGGGCCACATGACGGCGAGGGGCAGGTGATGGGCATATTCGTATTGCGTGCCTTTGGCCCGCGGGAAGGGCATGCCGTTGTCGGCCGTGACGACGACGATCGTATTGTCCAGTTCGCCGGTCTCCTCCAGCCGCGCGAGCATGCGGCCCAAATGACGGTCGAAATGCTCGATCTCGAATCCGTAGTCCAGCAGGTCGTTGCGCACCGTGTCGCAGTCGGGCCAGAATCCCGGTACGCGCCCGACGTCCTGCGGATCGCGTCCGCCCTTCGCCGCACCGCTGCCGTATTCGTAGCGGCGGTGGGGTTCGCGGGAGCCGTACCAGAAGACCCAGGGTTTCGACCGGTCCCGCTGGGCGAGGAACTCGTCGAAGTTGGCCGCATAGTCCGTTTTCGCGATGCCCGAGGCCGGCGGTTCGAGCTTGTGCCGCTGGAAGGGCTTGCCTGTCAGTCGGCGCGGCTTCCCGTCGCGCGTGCCCGGGTCGCCCGGAGCCCATCCCTTGCCCGTGAAGGCGATTTCGTATCCGGCGGCTTCGAGCACCTCGGTGAATACTCCGACGTCGGCCGGGAACCGTCCGATGTGGTTTCCGGCTTCGCCTAACTGCCACGAGTAGCGGCCCGTGAGCAGTACGGCCCGCGAGGGTGCCGACTTGGCATTGGGCGTATAGCAGTTCTCGAACAATATGCCGCGGGCGGCCACGCTGTCGAAAGCGGGTGTCGAGACCCATTCGCACCCGTAGGCGCCGAAATGGAGCCACGTGGCGTCGTCGGCCACGCATATGAGGATGTTGGGCCGGCGCTCCTCGGCCGTATCCGGTGCCGCGGCGCATCCCGTGAGCGCTATGCAGCCGGCGAGCAGCGAGTTTTCGCAGATAGGGTTCATCGGGAAGGATTATTGTCGTTTCCGCACGATGCGGACGGTCGATTGCGTCGCCTGGCGCACGAAGACCTGCGGACCGCGGGCGTAGCGCCGCCACAGCTCGTCGGTGTATCCGCGGATGGTCAGCAGCTCCATATCCGCCGCCTGCATCACGTCGAAGCCCGCTTCGCGCAGCGCTTCGGCCGCTTCGCCGATGTGCCACGAGTTGTCGACGCAGAGACTCAGGTTCACGGCCGAGTTGTGGATCAGGTTGGTCTTGATGCGGTAGCGTTCGAGCAGCGAGAAGATCGAGGCGAATTTCTCCTCCAGCACGAACGAGAAGTCGCGCGAACGCACCGTCAGCAGCACTTGGTCCTTCTTGAGAATCAGGATCGGGACCTGCACGGGCGCCGACATGGCCCGGATCACGGTGCCGGGCTTGCGCTTGTCGCCGAACGGACGCACGTAGAGCGGGATGTTCTTGTTTTGCAACGGTTTGATCGTCTTCGGGTGGATGATCTGCGCACCGCTGTAAGCCAACTCGATGGTGTCGAGGTAGTTGAGTTCGGCGATCTGCTCGGCGTCGGGGAAAATCTTCGGATCGGCGTTCAGCACGCCGTCCACGTCCTTCCAGACGGCCATCGATTCGGCATCGAGAATGTGTGCCGCGACGGCCGCCGAGTAGTCCGAACCTTCGCGTCCGAGCGTCGTGGTCGTGCCGTCGGGTGCTCCGCCGATGAAGCCCTGGCCGACGAATACGGTCTCCTTGCATCCCCTCACCGCTTCGCGTAGGCGGGGGGTCGAAGCCGCGATATCCACCCCGGCATCCTTGTGCCGCTGTTCGGTGACCAGACATTGCCGCATGTCGATCCAGCGGTTGGGCACCCCGGCATGGTTGAGGTATTCGGAGATGATCGTCGTCGAGATCAACTCGCCGTAGGCTACGATCCGGTCGTACCACAATTCGGCATCGGCGGCCCGATAGCCGGTCTCCCGTACGACCTGCTCCAGCTCGGCGAAAAGCGCTTCGATGCGCGGAAGCTGCGTCGGAGCGTGCCACAGTTCGTCGATGATCGCGGCATGATATGCGCGCAGCGTCGCGATTTCGGCCATCGACCGGTCGCGGTCGTCCTGCTGGATGCCGGTGAAGACCCGCTCCAGGGCGTTGGTCGTCTTGCCCATCGCCGATACGACGATGAAGAGGTTGCGCTCGTCGTCGATGATCTTGCGCAGGTTGCGCACCCCGTCGGCATTGCGCACCGAGGCGCCGCCGAATTTATAGACTTTCATGTTTTGCAAATCCTGTTTGGCTTGGGTATTCCCGGGCTATTTCCCGCAGTCGGCCTTGCGGTAGGGTACGCCGATATTTTGAAAGAGGAAGGCATAGGTGTCGGCCGCCTCCTCGATACGCTTCGAGGTGGGTTTGCCCGCGCCGTGGCCCGCTTTCGACTCGATGCGGATCAGTACCGGGGCGTCGCCCGCCTGGGCGTGCTGCATCGTGGCGGCGAATTTGAACGAGTGCGCCGGGACCACACGGTCGTCGTGGTCGGCCGTCGTGACGAGTGTCGCGGGGTACTTCACGCCTTCGCGGATGTTGTGCAGCGGCGAATACTTATAAATATAGCCGAACTGCTCCTCGTTGTCCGACGAACCGTATTCGACGGCCCAGCCCCAGCCGATCGTGAACTTGTGGTAGCGGAGCATGTCCATCACGCCCACGGCCGGGAGACACACGGCATAGAGATCGGGGCGCTGCACCTCGCAGGCGCCGACCAGCAGACCGCCGTTCGAACCGCCGCTGATGGCCAGTTTGTCCGAGGAGGTGTAACGCTCGGCGATGAGGTATTCGGCTGCGGCGATGAAGTCGTCGAAGACGTTCTGCTTGTTGGCCAGCATGCCGCCGCGGTGCCACTCCTCGCCGTATTCCGAACCGCCGCGCAGGTTGGCGACGCAGTAGATGCCGCCCTGCTCGACGAACATCAGGGCCGAGGGGTTGAATCCGGGCGTGAGGTTGATCTGGAAACCGCCGTAGGCATAGAGCAGGCAGGGATTCTGACCGTCCAGGCGCATGTCCTTGCGGTGGGTGACGAACATCGGCACGCGCGTGCCGTCCTTCGAGGTGTAGAACACCTGCTCGGTGACGAACAGTTCGGGATCGAAACGTACTTCGGGGGCCTTGAAGAGCGTCGAAGTGCCCGAAGCGATGTCGTAGGCGTAGAGCGTTGCGGGCGAGGTGTAGTTCGAGAGCGAATAGTAGATCGTCGCGTCCTCCTTCTCGCCGTAGAATCCGCCTACCGTGCCGATGGCCGGAAGCGAGACTTCGCGGATCAGGTCGCCGTCGAAATCGTACTGGCGGATGCGGTTCTGCGCATCCTGGAGGTAGGAGGCGAAGAGATAACCGCCGGCCGTGGCGACCCCTTCGAGCAGGTTGCGTTCGTTTTGGGCGATTACCGTCTCATCGTCCTTGGGCGCCGTGAGCGAGATGCTGCGCAGCTCGTAGTTCGAGGCGTCGCGGTTGGTCGTGTAGTAGAGGCGGTCGTTCTCCACGGTCACGATGCCGTAGTCGTAATCGAAGCCCGGCAGCAGCGTGCGGAATGCCGATTCCGAAGTGCGGCGGTAGAGAATTTCCGTGCCCGAAGTACCCTCCGAGGCGGTGACGAACAGCCATTTGCCGTCCTCCGAAGGCCAGGCGTGGAAGTAGCGCAGCGGGTGCTGCGGATCTCCGTAGATCAGGCGGTCGGCCGACTGGGGCGTGCCCAGTTTATGGTAGTAGACCTTCTGGAAATGGTTCTGCGACGAGTAGACGCCCTCTTTCGGAGCGTCGTAGGCGCTGTAATAGAAGCCTTGGGAGTCGGGAGCCCATACGGCGCCCGAGAACTTCACCCACTCGATCCGATCGTCGGTCAGCTCTCCGTCGTCGGTGCGCTTCACGCGGATCTCCACCCAGTCCGAACCCGACGCTGCCGTCGCGAAGGCGCAGTAGCGGCCGTCCTCGGAGAAGTTCACCGCGCCGAGCGCCACCGTGCCGTCCTCCGAAAGGGTGTTGGGGTCGAGGAACACCTCGCCCTCGCCGCCGGGCTCCGCAGCACGGTAAAGTACCGACTGGTTTTGCAGTCCGTCGTTGTAGAACCAGTACCACGCATCGCCGTGCTTGCGCGGAGCGCCCTGTTTGGGGTAGTTCCACAGCTCGGTGAGCCGCTCGCGGATCGCGCTGCGGAAAGGTATCTGCGACAGATAGTTCTGCGTCACGGCATTCTCGGCCTCGACCCAGGCGGCCGTCGCCTCCGAATTGTCGTCTTCGAGCCAGCGGTAGGGATCGGCGACCTGCGTGCCGAAGTAGTCGTCCACGACCTCTCCGCGCGCCGTTTCGGGATAGGGCAGTGTCTTTATCTTTTTCATTTCGTTGCAACTCACCGCCACGGCCGCTGTACCGAGCAGCAGGGCGATTTTCGAGGATAAGTTATTCATAGTCGATCGGTTTGGGTATTTATCGGACAAAGTTAGAAATTATCGGCGACAAGACCTAATCGCGACGGGAAAATCGCACGAAAGAAAGCGCGGTAACCCTGTGCGATCTTGCGTTTCGGCGGCTTTTCGCTCGTCTATTCGCCGCTGCCGGCCGTATATTCGCGGCCTTCGGCCTTCTTCCCGGAAGACAAAAAAGCCGTCCGAAACAGTTCGGACGGCTTTTCGAATCGCTATCGTATCCGCTTACAGGGCGTTGATCTCGTGCAGGATGTTGTTCGTCTTGCGTACGGCGGCAGCCGACTCGGCGAACTTGGCTTCCTCCTCCTTGGTGAGCTCTACCTTCACGATCTTCTCGATACCCTTGCGGCCGATGATCGCCGGAACGCCGATGCAGATATCCTCCTGGCCGTATTCGCCTTCGAGGTAGCACGAGCAGGGGATCATCTTCTTCTGGTCGTTGAGGATCGCCTCGACCATCATCGCTGCGGCGGCTCCCGGGGCATACCATGCCGAGGTGCCGATGAGCTTGGTCAGCGTAGCGCCGCCGACCATCGTGTTCTGCACGGCCTCCTGCAACTTCTTCTTCGAAGCGAACTGTGCGACGGGCACGCCGTTCACCGTAGCCTTCGACAGCAGGGGCAGCATCGTCGTGTCGCCGTGGCCGCCGATGACCATGCCGTCGACGTTGTTGATGTTGGCACCGGTAGCTTTGGCCAGGTAGCACTTGAAGCGCGACGAGTCGAGTGCGCCGCCCATGCCGATGATGCGGTTCTTGGGAAGTCCCGAAGCCTTCAGCGCCAGGTAGGTCAGCGTATCCATCGGGTTGGCTACCACGATGATGATGGCGCGGGGCGAGTACTTGATGACGTTCTCGACGACGCCCGTCATGATCTTGGCGTTGGTGCCGATGAGCTCCTCGCGCGTCATGCCCGGTTTGCGGGGAATGCCCGACGTGATGACTACGACGTCGGAATTGGCGGTTTTCTTATAGTCGTTGGTCGCGCCCGTGAGCTTCGTATCGAAGTCCATCAGCGTGGAGGTCTGATACATGTCGAGCATCTTGCCTTCCGAGAGACCTTCCTTGATGTCGATGAGCACTACCTCGCTCGCCACTTCGCGGCAAGCCATCACGTTCGCACAGGTCGCACCCACGGCGCCCGCACCTACTACGGTAACTTTTGACATATCGATTTCTGTTTTTGAGGTTTTCTTCTGTTTTTCCGCATGCGGACGAACTCTCCCCGACGATGTTTTGCGAGCATCGCCGTGCGGTGTCGTTCCGCATCCGATATTGCGCGGGAATGGCTTCCGCGCGGGCTTCGCTGAGGCTTAGCCGATCAACTCGGCATACTGCTCGGGCGTGAGCAGTGCGTCGTACTCCGAAGGATCGGTCATGCGCACCTTCACCATCCAGCCTTCGCCGTAAGCGTCCTTGTTGACGATCGACGGATCGGCGTCGACGGCCTCGTTGAGCTCCAGAATCTCGCCGCCTACGGGCAAGAATGCGTCGCTGACGGTCTTCACGGCCTCGATCGAGCCGAAGACTTCGCCCGCGGCGAGGGTCTCGCCCACGGTCGGAACGTCGACGAAAACGATGTCGCCCAGCTGGCTCTGCGCGAAATCCGTGATGCCGACGACGGCGATTTCACCCTCGATACGGCACCACTCGTGGTCGTTCGAGTATTTCAAATTTGCAGGTACGTTCATGTTATTCGGTATTTTGATGGATTCGTTCGGTTTTACGATGCAAATATAACTGTTATTTCTGTAACAGCAATAGCTTCTCCCTTTTTTTGGCGATCGGAGGCGCAATTTAGGTGAAAGGAGAAGGTGAAATGTCGGTGCGGACACAGAAGATGATCGTTCCCTCTAACTGCAGTCTGAAAGACTGCGCGAGCCGTAGCCTCCCCCGGGCGGAGGCTCGCTGCGCTCACCCCGCAGGCTACGACTCGCTCCACAGCCGCTCAGCAAAGAGTCGGATTTAGAAAAGTTGTTTTTGCGGGTGCCGAAGATGGCAAAGCGCAACCTTGCGACTTTAGGCTTTTCACCTGCCGATTATAAACTCCACCTCTTTGAATAGATAAGCGCCTGTCGTGCCGTCGTCGCGACGCAGGAGCAGTTCTCCCGAGGGGCGAACCCCTTCGATCGCGGCGTGGAAAAGCGTGCCGTCGGGCAGCCGGTAGGGGTGACGTTCGCCGAGGCGGTACATGCGCGCGCGATACGCTTCCTGAATGCGTGCGGCATCGCCCGCTTCGAGCGCTTCGTAGCGGCTGCGGCAATGAGCCAGGAAGGTGTCGAGCACCTGCTCGCGCTCGAATCTCCGTCCGGTGGCTGCGGCCATCGACACGGGATTGGGCAGCGCCGGGTCGAACTTCGTTTGGTTGACGTTGATGCCGATGCCGACGATCGTGCGGGAGAGCCGTCCTCCCGTGTAGTTGTGTTCGATGAGGATGCCGACCAGTTTGCGGTCGCCCGCATAGATGTCGTTGGTCCACTTGATGCGGGTGTCGATGCCGAATTCGGCGAAGGTGTCGCAGAGGGCCAGCGCTACGGCTTCCGAAAGCAGAAATTGTTCGGCGACGGGCAGGAATGCCGGTTCGAGTACCAGCGTGAAGGTGAGATTCTCGCCTTCGGCGCTCGACCAGCTGTGACCCCGTTGTCCGCGCCCGGCGGTCTGGCGCTCGGCCCACACGACGTCGCCGTGGCTGTACTTTGCGTCGCGTGCGTCGTCGTTGGTCGAGGTGGTTTCCTGAATGCGGTAAATCATCGGTTGCGATCGTTTTATGGTTGAGTTTCGGCGGCGCGGAGCTCCGCTTTGCGCTTTTCGACCGCTTCGGCGAGGTGCTCGATCTCGGCCGGAGAGTCGACCTCTTTGCTCATGAGATAATGGGTCGTGCTGCGGGTGGTTCCCGTACCGTTCGTGCTGTTGCCGTCGACCTTCACATAGGCTTGTTCGAACTCCCAGCCCAGGCCCGCGAGGATATTGAGCGCTTCGACCCGCGAACTGAAAATCACGGCGTCGCCCTCCGCGTCTTGAATTCGGAGGTGCTTTTTCGACGTGCGGGTTTGTCCGTAGTCGAGGTAGATGCGGGTCTTCTTCGTGCTTCGGATCTCCTCGATGATTTCGCAGAAAATCCGTTGCCGGGCCGTTGCCTCCGCGACAGCGGTCAGACACAGCAGCAAAACGAGCAGTCGTTTCATGGCGAATTTTTTCGCGCGCAAGCGTCGGATCAAACGCTGACCCCGAAGTCGCGCAGGGCGTCGTTGAGCGATGTTTTCTTGTCGGTCGACTCTTTACGCTGGCCGATAATCAGGGCGCACGTAACGCTGTATTCGCCTGCGGGGAACTGCTTGCGGTAGCTGCCCGGCACGACCACCGAACGGGGCGGCACGTAGCCTTTATAGGTTACGGGTTCGGGCCCCGTGACGTCGATGATGTGGGTCGACCCGGTGATGACGGTGTTGGAACCCAGGACCGCTTCGCGGCAGACGTGGGCGCCTTCGACCACGATCGAGCGCGAACCGATGAAACAGTTGTCCTCGATGATGACCGGTGCGGCCTGCACGGGTTCGAGCACGCCGCCGATGCCCACGCCGCCCGAGAGGTGGACGTGTTTGCCGATCTGGGCGCAGGAGCCCACCGTAGCCCATGTGTCGACCATCGTTCCCGTGTCGACATAGGCGCCGATATTGACGTACGACGGCATCAGAATGGCCCCCGGGGCGATATAGGCGCCGTAGCGTGCCACGGCGTGCGGTACGACGCGTACGCCCAGCTCCTCGAAGCCGTGCTTGAGCTCCATCTTGTCGTACCATTCGAGTTCCCCGGCCTGCATCTTGCGCATGGGCTGGATCGGGAAATAGAGGATCACGGCCTTCTTGACCCACTCGTTGACCTGCCAAAGGCTCTTTTCGGCGTCGGTCGGCTCGGCCGTGCGCAGTGCTCCGCGGTCGACGAGTTCCACCGTGCGGCGCACGGCCTCCCGAACCTCGGGGTTCTGCAACATCGAGCGGTCTTCCCACGCCTGTTCTATAATCTGTCTGAGATTTTCCATAGTATCGTATCGGCTAATTAACGTGTTTCATCGGGATTGCGGTTTCCGATCTTCGGTCATTCGTCGCTCTCTGGACGCGTATGCCGATTGCTCCCACCCCAAACCCCTCCCTTGGGAGGGGCTTTCCTGCTTGTCGGAGGTCGACGGCTTACGTCTTGTTGCCGGGCCCCCTCCCCGTTCGTCGCGAATCAGGCATTCATCGCCTTGGCGATTCCCTCGGCGATCTGGTCGACGGCGTCCTGGAGCTTACCGCCGATCATCATGCGCATCATTATGTTGAGTTCGACGTGCAAGACGAGGCGCAGCCGCGTGTCCGTCGGCGAGACTTCGTGCAGCTGGATCCAGAATGCGAAATCCATCGGCACGCCGCCTTCGTCGCCCACGATCTTCACGTGTTTGCACGCAACGCGTTCGTCCATGCGCAGCTTCACGGTGAATCCCTTGGCCTTGAACGAACAGCGGTCCTCGGTCGCCTGCCACTCCTCCACGCGGTCGGCCAGTGCGGGCGTGAGGTTGTCGAAACGGCTGATCGCGGCATAGATATGGGCCGCAGGACGCAGCACTTGGTGTTGTTTGGAGATATATTCCTGCATGGTTTTCCTTTTGTTTATCGGCGCAAAGATAGCACTTTTCTTCGGAACGGGACCGTGGCGGGGCGAAAGACCGTGCGAGGTCCGCTCCTTTCGGCGTCAGTCGATCGTGAAGGTGCGTTCGGTTTCGCCGTCGGCTGCGATACGGACCGTCATGGCGTCGTCGGGAAGCAGCTCCTCGATCTTCTCGGGCCACTCCACCAGGCACAGGTCTCCCGAGTAGAAATACTCCTCGTAGCCGAAGTCGTAGGCTTCGCGAACGTCGTCGATGCGGTAGAAGTCGAAGTGGCAGATGCGGCGATTGCCCGAGCCCTTGTATTGGTTGACGATGGCGAACGTCGGGCTGGTCACCGTGTCTTCGGCGCCCAACTGGGCGACGATCTCGCGGATGAGCGTGGTTTTTCCGGCGCCCATCTCGCCGCGGAAGACGACGACCGTGCGTCGTCCGAGGGCCTCGATGACGGCCCGGGCTACCTGCGGAAGCTCCTCCTGCGAAGTGATATGGATGGTTTTCATGGTTTCTGTTTATTCGGACCGGCGGCCGCGATGCATCGGCCGCAGCGGTCCCGGGTTCAGGCTTTGGGTTTGAGCACGATATAGGGCACGATCATCTCCTCCATCGAGATGCCTCCGTGCTGGAACGTATTGCGGTAATAGCGGATATGACGGTTCGCGTCGTTGTTGTAGACCAGAAAGTCGGAGTTGTAGGCGAAGATATAGCTCGACGTGATGTTGCTCGACGGCAGCTGGATATCCTCGGGACGCTGGACCTCGTATACCTCGCGGGAGTTGTAGGCCAGGTTGCGCCCGGTCTTGTAGCGCAGGTTGGCCGACGTTTCGCGGTCGCCCGTGACCTTCACGGGATTGTCCACGCGGATCGTGCCGTGGTCCGAGGTGATGACTACGGTGTGGCCCCGCTCGGCCAACAATTTGAGGATCGTATAAAGGTCCGAATGCTCGAACCACGAGCGCGTCAGCGAGCGGAACGCAGCTTCGTCCTCCGTGAGTTCGCGGATGATATCGGTCTCGGTGCGGGCGTGGGAGAGAATGTCGAGGAAGTTGTAGACGATCACCGAGAAGTCGGCGTCGTAGACCTTCTGGATGTTGTCCACCAGCTTGCGGCCCTGCTCCGGGCGGATGAGCTTGTCGAAGGTCGTCCGCCACGATTTGCCGTTCTGGGCCAGCAGCCGGCGCAGGAACTCCTCCTCGTACTGGTTCTTGCCTCCCTCCTCGTTGTCGTTGAGCCATTTGTTCGGCATCAGCTTGTCGATGGCCAGCGGCATCAGCCCGGCGAAGATGGCGTTGCGGGCGTATTGGGTGGCCGTCGGGAGAATGGCGCAGTAGAAGTCGTCGACGGCCACGTCGTAGTAACCCCGGAGCAGCGACGAGATGGCCCGCCACTGGTCGTAGCGGAAGTTGTCGATCAGCAGCAGGGTGGTCTTCGCGTTCTGGTCGGCCACGGGGAAGATCTTCGAGCGCATGAGCGTGTGCGACATCACGGGCGTGTCGTCCGCACGGCGGTTGATCCAGTTGTAATAGTTGCGTCGCACGAATTTGCAGAACTCCTGGTTGGCTTCGCCCTTCTGGTAGGTCAGCACCTCCTTGATGCTCTGGTCGGTCGAGGATTCGAGTTCGATTTCCCAGGCCGTCAGCCGCCGGTAGAGCGAACACCAGTCCTGGAACGTGTCGGCCATCTGCAACGAGGCGGCCAGGCGTCCGAATTCCGAACGGTAGTCGGCCGTGGTCTGCTCGGTGACGAGCTGCTGCGAGTGCACGTTCTTCTTGATCGAAAGCAGCACTTGGTTGGGGTTCACGGGTTTGATGAGGTAGTCGGCGATCTTCGAACCGACGGCTTTGTCCATGATGTTCTCCTCCTCGCTTTTCGTCACCATGATGACGGGAGTCGTCGGACGCACTTCCTTGATCTTGGGAAGGGTCTCCAGTCCCGTCATGCCGGGCATCATCTCGTCGAGGATAATCAGGTCGTAGGCCTCCTCCGAGGCCATGTCGATGGCGTCGTAGCCGTTGTTGCACGTCGCCACTTCGTAGCCTTTTCCCCGAAGAAAAAGCACGTGGGGCTTGAGCAGCTCCACTTCGTCGTCTACCCAAAGTATCTTAACCATGAAGTCGTAGTTTTTAAATCATTGCAAAATCTGCGGCCGTACTTCGTTTTGCCGCGGTATCGCCCGGCCGGCGACGGCCGATCGGTCTTCGCGGTACGGGGCCGCAACAAAATTACTCCTTTTTCCGCTCAAACGCAAAAACCGGGCGTTTTATTTCCTCGGACGATAAAATATTGATTTACAAATGGGTGCGGAGACATGCGACGGGCATGTCCCGGCAGACGATAAGACCTTGGTGCAGAATATTTTAATTTTGCGACGGTTTTTGCCCGATATTTGTTATTGCCTTGTATGACTGCAAGGTAGCGAGGCATTGAAAAATTATGAAAAAAAATTGCGGTTTGTTGGCGAAAATATAAATAAACCGTATATTTGCAGTCCCGACTGCGCGGAAATTTGAAGAATTACATATTACTTAATTATTTATAAAGATATGACAAAGGCAGATATCGTTAGCGAAATCGCTAAGAGTACAGGTGTGGAGAAAGTGCAGGTGCAGGCAATCGTCGAGGCCTTCATGGAGAGTATCAAGACGTCGTTGACGAATAACAATAACGTATATCTCCGCGGATTCGGCAGCTTCATCGTCAAGAAACGCGCCACGAAGGTCGCCCGTAATATCTCCAAGAATACGACCATCACCATTCCTGAACACAACATCCCCGCTTTCAAGCCCGCGAAGAGCTTCGCAGCGAAGGTGAAGTAGTTAAACGATAAATAAAGAACCTCTAAAAATCTTAAAGACTATGCCAAACGGAAAGAAGCATAAGCGTCACAAGATGGCTACCCACAAGCGCAAAAAGCGTCTTCGTAAGAATCGCCACAAGAAAAAGTAAGTCGCGCTTCACTGCAAACAGGTAAGGTAAAGCTAAAGGAGTTCAGAGCTCTTTTAGCTTTACCTGTTTAAAGTTCGCTACTATATGCGGTTTTGCTCCGAACCGGCTTCAAGTCCCTATCGCTTTGCGGGTTGTGCACGAAAATAGCCTCCGAGGAGGTGCTTTGAGAACGGGTCCGATTGAGAAATGCGGCCGAGGTCCGCGAGCCGTCGACAGCCCTGCGCGAAATAAATGGACGGGAGATCGGATCGGTGTGAAATCATATAGGGCAGCCTAACGTTTCGGTCGGGGCGGACCGTGCACCGCCTGTTTTTCGCACTTCGGACACTCCTCCGGAGGCTTCGAATCTTTTGGAGTTTCGGCCGCCACTTCAGTACAAAATGCGGCTCCTTAACCAATTTCAGCATACCGCGCCCTGCGGGGCGCGACACCCGATACATGAATAGAGAATTAATCGTAAACGTCAGTCCCAGAGAGATATCCATTGCTTTGTGCGAAGATAAGGTGCTGGTCGAGCTCAACAAGGAGCAGTGCCAGACGGGTTTCGCCGTGGGGGATATCTACCTGGGCAAGGTACGTAAGATCATGCCCGGACTCAACGCGGCATTCGTCAACATAGGACACGAAAAGGACGCCTTCATCCATTACCTCGATCTGGGAACGCATTTCCCCACGTTGCAAAAGCTCGTCGATTCGCAGCAGCCCGGCAAACGGGGCCTGCGCGTCGAGAACATGAAGTTCGAGACGCCCGTGGAGAAGAACGGAAAGATCGGCGACTACCTCCAGGTGGGGCAGCAGATCATGGTGCAGATCGCCAAGGAGGCCATTTCGACCAAGGGGCCCCGCCTGACGGCCGATATCTCGCTGGCGGGCCGCAACGTGGTGCTGGTGCCCTTCTCGTCGAAGGTGTTCCTGTCGCAGAAAATCCGTTCGGCCGAGGAGAAAAAGCGCCTCAAGCGCATCGCCGCGGCGATTCTTCCCGCGAACTTCGGCGTCATCATCCGCACGGCCGCCATGGAGGCTAAGGACGAGGATATCGAACACGATATCCAGACGCAGATCGACCGCTGGCGCAAGACCTGCGCGGCGATCAAGAAAAATACGGCGCCGGCGCAGATCATGAGCGAAATGAGCCGTGCCAACACGATCATCCGCGACTCGCTCAACGGCTCGTTCTCGCAGATCGCCGTCGACGACGAGGCGATGTTCAACGACATCCGCAACTACATCCGGCAGATCGACCCCGAGAAGGAGAAGATCGTGAAACTTTATAAAGGTACGGTGCCGATCTTCGACAACTTCGATATCTCGAAGCAGATCAAGTCGCTCTTTGCCAAATACGTATCGCTCAAACGGGGAGCCTACCTCATCATCGAGCGTACGGAGGCGATGAACGTCATCGACGTCAATTCGGGCAACCGCACCAAGGCCGAGGACAACCAGGAGCAGACCGCTATGGACGTGAACCTCGCTGCGGCGAAGGAGATCGCCCGGCAGCTGCGTCTGCGCGACTTGGGAGGCATCGTCATCATCGACTTCATCGACCTGCACAAGGCGCCGAACCGTCAGGCGTTGTTCGACGAGATGGTGAAACTCATGTCGACGGACAAGGCCAAGCATACGGTGCTGCCGCTCACGAAGTTCGGCCTGATGCAGATCACGCGCCAGCGCGTGCGCCCGGTGGCCGTCGAGAATGTTTCGGACGTCTGCCCGACCTGCCACGGTACGGGTAAGATCGAGCCCACGGTGCTGCTGGACAAGAAGATCGAGAACCAGATATCGTTCCTCACGGAGGATCGCGGACACAAATTCATCAAACTGGTCGTCAGCCCCTACGTAGCCTCTTATCTCAAGAAAGGTTTCTGGTCGCTGCGCCGCCGCTGGGAGTGGAAATACAAGGTCCGCTTGCAGATCGTCGAAGACCAGAGCACGGGCATCGTCGAGGTGCACTACCACGATAAGAAGGACAACGACCTGATCCAGAAATAGGGCAGCGGGTTTGCCATCGCGGGCAAGCTGCGGCGTTGCTTTCGGGATTCGGTATCGGCTGCATACTCGACGTATGTTTCCTCGGTCCGATCTTTCGCGCTTTGCATCTGCCCCCTTCCGATAAGTTTGCGATGGAGTCCCGGCCGTAACGGCCGGGTTCCCGCATGTAAACAGGGCCGACACGAGGCTCTCGAATTGATTTTGATTTCCGAATAGACGCAATGGCTGCTGCCCGCGAACAATTGACGCAACTTGCCGCCGGGTCCGAAAATCTCGAAACCCTGTGCCGCGCATACGGCGAGCGTGTCGCCACCGTCCGGCTCGAAGAGCTGGTCGGCGGCGCACTGCCTTTCTATGCCGCCGCTGCGGTGCAGCGGATAGGCGGAGTCCATATCTTCGTTGCCGAGGACCGCGACGCCGCGGCCTATCTGCTCAACGACTTCTACAACCTGCTGGACGAAAAGCGGGTCTACTTCTTTCCGTCGTCCTACAAGCGTTCGGCGGCCTACGGCGCGGAGGATGCGCAGGGCGTCGTGCAGCGTACCACGGCCCTGAGCGCCTTGCGGGCGTATGTCCCGGGCCGGGATTACCGGGTGATCTGCACCTATCCCGAAGCGCTGGCCGAACGCGTCGCCGATGCCGAGACCCTGCGGCGCGATACGATCACGGTGCGCCGGGGCGATCGGTGTTCGATCGAAGTGCTGGTCGACGCGCTGGTCGAAGCCCGTTTCACCCGCGTGGATTTCGTTTACGAGCCCGGCCAGTACTCCGTGCGCGGCGGTATCGTCGACGTCTTCTCCTATTCGGAAAGCAAACCCTACCGACTCGATTTCTTCGGCGACGAAGTGGATTCGATCCGCCGTTTCGAGATTTCGAGCCAGCTCTCCAACGACAAGCTCGACCGCGTGGAGATCGTTCCGGACATGAACGGCGCCGGGCAGAGCGAGCAGCGCGTGTCGCTGGTGCGCTTCGCCGGTGCGGAAGCCGCCTGCTGGTTCTACGACGCCGATTTCGTGCTGCGGCGCGTGAACGAGGTGCGGCGCAAGACGCTCGGCGACCTGGAGCAGCCCGAGACGATCGATCGGCTGCTCACCTCGCGCAACGGCCTGTTGGCCGATCTGGCGGAAAATCGGGTCTTTATGCTGCGCGACAACCTTCCGGAGCGTGCCGCAACGGTGTCGATCCGCTTCTCCACGGCTCCGCAGCCGGCCTTCAACAAGAATTTCGAGATGCTGGCCGACGATATGATCCGCAATGCGCAGCGCGGCTACGAGACGCGGATTCTTTCGGAGAACAAGGCGCAGATGGAGCGTCTGACCAATATTTTCCACCAGTTGGGACGCCGGCAGGCCGTCGTGCGGAGCATCTCGACGACCCTGCACGAGGGGTTCGTGGACAACGATCTGAAACTCTGCCTCTATACCGATCACCAGATTTTCGACCGCTACCAGCGCTACCGCATCAACGGCGAGATCAAGCGCGACGAGCAGATGACCGTCGCCGAGCTCAACCAGCTGCGGCCGGGCGATTACGTCGTGCATATCGACCACGGTGTCGGGCGCTTCGACGGGCTGGTGCGCATCGCCGAGAACGGCAAGACGCACGAGGCGATCAAGCTGGTTTATAAGGACGGCGACGTGCTTTTCGTGAACGTCCATTCGCTGCACCGCATCGCGCGCTACAAGTCGGGCGACGGCGAACCGCCGAAGGTCTACAAACTGGGTTCCGGTGCCTGGCAGAAGCTCAAGACCGCGACCAAAAAGGCCGTCAAGGATATTTCGCGGCAGCTTATCGCGCTCTATGCCAAACGCAAGGCCTCGAAGGGTTTCGCCTTCTCGCCGGACAGCTACCTGCAACACGAGCTGGAGGCTTCGTTCCGCTGGGAGGATACCCCCGACCAGCAGGCCGCCTGCGCTGCGGTCAAGAAGGATATGGAGTCCGACCAGCCGATGGACCGCCTGGTCTGCGGCGACGTGGGTTTCGGCAAGACCGAGGTGGCGATCCGCGCGGCTTTCAAGGCCGCAACCGACGGCAAGCAGGTCGCCGTGCTGGTGCCGACGACGATCCTCGCGTTGCAGCATTACCGCTCCTTCGCCGAGCGTCTGCGCGACTTTCCCGTGCGGGTCGAGTATCTCAACCGCACGAAGTCCGCGAAAGAGGTGCGGCAGATCTGCGAGGAGCTTGCGGCGGGCCGGATCGATATCCTGATCGGTACCCACAAGATGCTGGGCAAGCAGGTCCGTTTCCGCGACTTGGGGCTGCTCATCATCGACGAGGAGCAGAAATTCGGCGTCGCGGCCAAGGAGAAGCTCACCGAACTGAGCGTTTCGGTCGATACGCTGACCCTCACGGCTACGCCCATTCCCCGTACGCTGCAATTCTCGCTGATGGGTTCGCGCGACCTGTCGGTCATCTCCACGCCGCCGCCCAACCGTCAGCCGATCCTGACCGAATCGCACGTCTTCTCCGAGGAGATCGTCCGCGATGCCGTCGAAGCCGAGCTCGCGCGCGGCGGACAGGTCTATTTCGTCCACAACCGGGTCGAGGACCTCATGACCCTGCAAGGGCTCCTCGCGCGCATCTGTCCCAAAGCCCGCGTCGGCGTGGGGCACGGCAAGATGCCCGCCGAGCAGCTCGAACGGCTCATCATGGACTTTATCTACGGCGAATACGACGTGCTGCTGACCACTACGATCGTCGAAAACGGCATCGACGTGCCCAATGCCAATACGATCATCGTCAACAATGCCCAGAACTTCGGTCTGAGCGATCTGCACCAGTTGCGCGGCCGTGTGGGCCGTTCCAACCGCAAGGCCTACTGTTACCTGCTCTCGCCCCCCGAGGAGCTGCTTTCGTCCGATGCGCGGCGCCGCCTGCGGGCCATCGAGGAGTTCTCCGACCTGGGTTCGGGCTTCAACATTGCCATGCAGGACCTCGATATCCGCGGCGCGGGCAACCTGCTGGGTGCCGAGCAGAGCGGATTCATCGCCGATATCGGGTTCGAAACCTACCAGAAGATCATGAACGAGGCGATCGCCGAGTTGCGGGCCGAAGGCTTGCAGGTCGCCGGACTCGGTGCTGCGGAGCAGGAGGTGGTCGAGCGGATGAACTACATCGACGACGCCCATATCGAAATCGAGGTGGATGCCTCGCTGCCTGAGGATTACGTTTCGCAGCAGGCCGAACGTCTGAAGCTCTACCGCGAACTCGACTCGACGAAGGACGAGGAGGCGTTGCGCGGCTTCGAGAGCCGCCTGGCGGACCGTTTCGGCCCCCTGCCGAGGGCTGCTCGGGAGTTGTTGAACGTCGTGCGGCTGCGCTGGGAGGCCATTCGGCTGGGTATGGAGCGCGTGAAGGTCAAGAACGGCCTGATGATCGTCCATTTCGTCGGCGAGGAGAATTCGCCCTACTATAAGAGCGAGACGTTCATGGAGCTGCTGCGGCGCGTGACGCAGCATCCCGAGCGATTCGTTTTGCGCCAGCACAATAATCGGCTGGCGATGACCGTTAGGAAGATCGGAGGCGTGGAAGACGCCTGGAAAACACTGAAGGAACTTTGAATCTCATCGTAGATATAGGTAATACGCGCGCGAAGCTGGCGCTGTTCGACGACGGACGCCTGGTCGCCGATTGCAGTGCCGAGCGGTTGCGCCCGTCGCTCGTCGCCGAATTTACGGGCGGGCGGCGTCCAGAGCGGGCGATCGTCTGTTCGACACGCGGGGCTGCGGACGATACGGTCGAAATGCTGCGGCAGCGGGTCGGACGGCTGGTCGAATTCACGCCCCGCACGCCGGTGCCCATTCGCAATGCCTATCTTACGCCCGAGACCCTCGGCCGCGACCGTCTGGCTGCCGCCGTAGGCGCTACGGTGCTCTACCCGGGGCGCAATGCCCTGATCGTCGATTTCGGCACGGCCGTGACGCTGGACCTGGTGACCGCCGACGGAACCTATCGCGGCGGATGCATTTCGCCCGGCCTGAGCACCCGTTTCCGGGCTCTGCACGACTATACGGCCGCGCTTCCGCTGTGCACTCCCACCGACGAGGAGGGGTTGCAGGGACTCACCACCGACCAGGCCGTACGACGGGGCGTGATGAACTCGCTGAGTTTCGAAATCGAGGGCTATATCTCCCGCATGGAAGGAAAAATAGACGATTTATGCGTAATTTTTACCGGAGGAGACGCGAAATACTTTGCGAAAAGAATTAAAAACACGATATTTGCAAATTGTAATCTGGTCTTTTACGGATTGAATAGAATTTTAGAGTACGATGCCAGTGAAGAACACCTTGATTAAACTTCTTGTCGCTGCTGCGGTTCTCGTGCCTGCGGCCGTCGCGGCACAGACAAGCAGTATTAACGCCTTCTCGCCCTACACGATGTACGGTATCGGCGAGTTGAATACGCAGGGGACGCTCGCCATGCGTTCGATGGGCGGCGTGGGCGTCGCCATGCGCAATGCCGGCGTTATGAATCTGCTCAATCCGGCAGCTTACAGCACCGCACCGCAGAAGACCTTCCTGTTCAATTTCGGCGTCGAAGGCCAGAACTACTACAATGCGCAGCAGGTCGAAGGCGTGTCGAAAAAGACCGCTTACAACACCTTCAACTTCCACGATATCGCGTTCCAGATGCCGCTGACGCGGGGCCTGGGCCTCGGATTCAGCCTCACGCCGTATAGCTCGGTGGGCTATCGCACCAAGTTCTACCACCAGTTCGATCCTTCGGACCCCGTGGCGGGAAACATCGGCGCCGTGCAATACGGTTACCAGGGCGAAGGCGACGTGACGGAGGTCAAGGTGGGCATCGGCTGGGAGATTTTCAAAAACTTCTCGATCGGTATCGCCGCCCAGTATTATTGGGGCGATATCGACCGCAATTTCGTCATGACCCCCACGACGATCACCGGCGAAGGCAACTTCGCATCGATGGTCGGCAACGACAATTACAACATTTCGAGCGTCAAAGGGCAGGTGGGCGTGCAGTGGAACGCCATCCTGACCCAGCAACGGATTCTGACCCTCGGTGCGGCCTTCGATTTCGGCGGCGACCTTTCGCCCGAAGTGACCAGCCGGGTCTACAACTCCGATATCAACTACACGACCGTGCGCGGCGATACGACGCACCTGGCACTGGTGCTGCCGCGGCAGCTTACGGCCGGAGTTTTCTACCAGACTTCGAAATGGGCGCTGGGTGTCGACTATACGTTCCAGAACTGGGGCGGCCGCAACAAACGTACGGAAATGACGGGCATAAGCGGAGCTGCGGGCTCCTCCTACGAAGTGGCCTATACCGATACGCATACGATCAAGGTCGGTGCGGAGTTCACGCCCAACCGTTATGACGTGCGCCATCTGCTCAAGCGCTGGTCCTACCGGGCCGGATTCCGATATGGAATTCACAATCAGACCTTCAACGGCCATCAAC
The DNA here is from genome assembly GCA_947573795.1 of uncultured Alistipes sp. Classification (GTDB taxonomy): domain Bacteria; phylum Bacteroidota; class Bacteroidia; order Bacteroidales; family Rikenellaceae; genus Alistipes. The sequence goes on from CANPHE010000016.1 coordinate 24,463, forward strand.
TCGCGCAATACGCCGCGACGCTGGGCATAGGCATTCCCGTGCGGTTCTTCTCCGTGTCGGCCATCGACGTGGGCGTGGAATACGGCTCCCGGGGTGCCAATCTCTCGAAGGGACTGGGACTGGTGCGGCAGCAGTATTTCAAATTCGCCTTGGGCTTCACGCTCTTCGCCGGAGGTGCCGAGAACAACGAGTACTGGTTCTCGCGTCCGAAGTACGATTAACGAACGAATCCACGAAAATTAACGATAACAAAAAATTGATCTGACCGATGAAAAACGTAAAATTTCTGCTTTCCGCGGCTTTTTCGATTTGTGCAGCCGCTGCGATGGCACAGGATTTCAGCGCTCCGCAGTATGCGAAATGGGGCGATACGCCCGAGGAGCGGGAGCGTAACATCCTGAACAGTAACTTCCTCAAGGAGTCGTGCGACAACCGCGACTACAACGCTGCGGCGCACTACCTCAAAGAGCTGCTCGACCACTGCCCCGGTGTGCAGGAGTCGATCTACCAGCGCGGTGCCCTGGTCTACAAGAACAAGATCAACCGTGCCAAGAGCATGGCCGAGAAGAACGTCTACATCGATTCGCTGATGCTCATGTACGACATGCGTGCGCAGTATTTCGGCGATCACCCCAAGCGCGGTACGGCTTATATCCTCGATCAGAAGGCCCGCGAATACTTGCAGTACAAGCCCAACGACCGTGCGGGCATTCGTGCGGCGTTCCGTGCGGCCATCGAGGCGGGCGGAGCCAATACGGAGCCCGAGACCGTGGTGGCCTACTTCTCGAACCTTTGCGAGGACTATAAGAATACGGACGAGGTGATGCCCGACGAGATCATCGCCGAGTACGACCGTCTGACCCCGTTCTTCGAGCAGCATCCCGATGCGACCGAACTCAAAGGTCAGTTCGATGCGGCGTTCGGTCTGAGCGGCGCTGCGAGCTGCGAGAACCTGGAGAAGCTCTTCAAGGGCAAGCTGGCTGCCGCACCCGACGACGAGGCGCTGCTTTCGCAGGCCGTGTCGCTCATGTCGCGTGCGAAGTGCGACGGCGATTTCTACTTCTCGATCGCCGAGAAATATTACGAGGTGAAACCTTCGTCGGAGACCGCCATGTTCCTGGCTCAGGCTTTCCAGGGCAAGGGCGACTATCCCAAGGCTACGAAGTACCTGAACGAGGCGCTGGCCGTGGAGCAGGATCCCGCCGAGCGTCAGAAGTTGCTGGTCCGTATCGCCTTGGTCGGCCTGGTTGCCAACAACATTCCCGAAGCCGCTTCGGCTGCCCGTCAGGCTCGCGATCTGAATCCGGAGGACGGCGTGCCCTACTTCGTGCTGGCTCAGTGCTACGGTATCTCGGCCGCTCACTGCCAGGGCTTCGCCGGTCAGGCTGCCTTCTGGGCCGCTTACGACACGATGGCTAAGGCCGTCGAGCTGCTCCCGAGCGATTCGGAGTATATCGAGCCCGCCAAGACGTCGCTTTCAGCTTTCCGCACCCGCTTCCCGACCTCGGAGGAGTGCTTCTTCAACGAGTTGAAGGAGGGCGCCCGTTATACGGTCAACTGCGGAACGGCAGCCGGTGTGGCTACGACCGTACGTCCGCGCTAAATATCCGTTTCCGAAAGAGACATTCATGCGACGATTCGTAACACGATATGCACGGGTAGCACTCTCCTTCGTGGGGAGTGCTATCTTGCTATTCTCCTGCGACGGTCGGGATGCCGCACCCGCTTCGGGCGGCGATGAGACGCTCATGACCGAATACAGCGAGAATCTGTCGATGGTCGTTTCGCAGAACGGCCGTCGTTCGTACTTTTTCGAAACGCCGCTGCTCGAAGGCTACACGCTGGCCCGCGAGCCCTATCGCGAATTCCGCAAGGGCGTGAAAATCACGACCTATCAAAACGATTCGCTCTCGTCGGTCGATGTCGTGCTCACGGCGAACTACGCCATCTATTACGAAAACCGCGAATTGTGGGAGGCCAAGGGCAATGTCGTGGCCGAGAAAGCCGATGGAAAGAGGCTCTATACGCAGCAGTTGTTCTGGAACGCAAAAACCAAGAAAATCTATTCGAACGTCGATTCGAAGATCGTGCAGAACGAGGGCCGCGACGTCTTCGTGGGCGAGGGTTTCGAGTCGGACGAGGAGTTCAAGGATTGGCGCTTCCGCCGCATGAAGGGGCGTATGGAGGTCGACGTTACCCAGCGCGAACGCAGCGATTCGCTCGGGAACGATACTCCGGGTGCCGATTCGCTCGCATCGGACGATCCGAAAGGCGGAGTGCGCCGCTCGTCGAATCGTCGGGGAGGTAATGCTTCGGTCCGGGATACGCAGCGCGAGTCCGGGGAACGCAATGCCGTCTCCGTGTCGTGCACGTCGGACGATCCTTTCGCAGCGTCCCGACCGGCGCCGCGTCGCCGAGCGGACGAGGGGATCGTTGCGCCTCGTGCGGACATGGATGCCCGGTTGGCCGTTCCCGAAAGGACCGACCGGATAGATGCCGGCGAGAAGGCCTCTGCGTCGGGCCGCACTTCCGGAAACCGGAACGGCGACGAGGATGCTTCGGACCGTTCGGGCGGCGCCGTATCGGGTGCGGCATCCGGACGAGCGGAAACGCTCGAAGCGCCTCTTGCGGCTGCGGCTGTCGAGCCGATCACGTCGGCCGGTGTGCCGGTCCGTAGGCCGAATCGTATTTTGCACGCGTCGTAAGAACCTATTCAAATACCTGCCGATGCTGACTACGCTGATCCTGATTCCCGCGATGTTGCTGCTCTCCGCCTTTTTCTCGGGCATGGAGATCGCTTTCACGAGTAAAAACCGCCTCAAGCTGGAGATCGACCGCAAGCAGAACCGTGTGTTCGACTCCATCGCCGAGACCTTCTCCCGCCACCCCGGACAGTATATCACGACGATCCTCGTGGGTAATAACATCGCGCTGGTCGTTTATTCGCTCTCCATGTCTTTGCTGTTGCGCGAGATCTACGGCATGTTGGGGTGGGAAGCATTGGCCCGCGAGGGGTCGGTGGTCGTCGACACGATCGTCTCGACGATCATCATCATCTTCGTCGCCGAATTTCTTCCGAAATCGATTTTTCGCAACAATCCGAATTTCTATTACCGGGCCCTGGCTCCGGTGATCTACTTTTTCTACCTGCTGCTCTATCCGATCGCGCGGTTGACGACGCTTATCTCGCACGGCCTGCTGCGCTTGGCCGGACGGCGTGTCGAACAGCGGGATATCGCTCCGGTGTTCGACCGTGAGGACCTCGCGGCGCTGCTCGACGCCAATAATTCCGAGCCCGGACCCGAGGCCGACAACGAACTGAAACTTTTTCAGAATGCGTTGGACTTCGCCGACTTGCGCGTACGCGACTGCATGGTTCCGCGCGTGGATGTCGAGGCGGTCGATATCGACCAGACGACCATCGAACAGCTCACGGCGCGGTTCGTCGATACGAAATATTCGCGCATTTTCGTTTGGCGCAACAATATCGACAACATCGTGGGGTATGTCAATTCGAAAAGCCTCTTTACGTCGCCCGGGAAGGTTTCGGAGGTCGTGATGCAGGTCAACTATGTTCCGGAGACCATGCCGTTGCAGGCGCTACTGGAGAATTTCACCAAACACCGGTCGAATATCGCCGTGGTGATCGACGAGTTCGGCGGTACGGCGGGTGTAATCTCGCTCGAAGATGTGCTGGAGCAGATTTTCGGCGAAATCGAGGACGAGCATGACGTACCCGATCTGACCGAAAAACAGGTCGGCGAGGACGAGTATGTTCTCTCGTGCCGCCACGAGGTGAAGTACCTCAATGAACGCTACGACCTCGGCATCGACGAGACCCGCGAATACGACACGCTGGCCGGGTTCATCATCTACCATTACGAAGGCATCCCCTCGGCGGGCGAGACGCTCACGATCGGCGATTTGCAGATCAAAATCCTCCGCACGACCCGTTCGCGCATCGAACTGGCGCGTGTGAAGAAGGTGCGGTAATCTGCGGCTGTAACGGAACACGGCCTGTGCGGCGGACGATCGCGGACTTTTCCGGATATGGGGCGCACGGCTCCGAGGTGCGGCTGCTGCGGATTGCGATTTCGGCCCGATCGCCCTTAGCGCCGCGGTTTTGGCCTGGGGTATTGTATTATCGCGAATTTTTGCGAGGAATCGTTTGTTTATCGATCCGGCCGCTCCGGTTTCCCGATCCTTTGGGGGCGAAGTTCCTTTCGAGGAGGGGATTTTCGGCGTACCCCAGAAAGCGGCAATCGTGCGCCGATTCTGCTGCTGCGGTTCGACGATCCGAACCAGTTCGATTCCTCAGTTAGGGGAGGGGAGGACTTGTCCACGCGGCTGGAGGCTGTGTGTATCTTCGTTCGGACGAGCGATTTCGCTTCCGAAACCCGCAACAATGCATTATCTCGAATTTTTGCGGGGAATTGTGGTGTCTATTCCGAATAATTTACTACCTTTGACTGCTAATTCGAAACTATACGAATAATTAACGTTTATATGGCAAGTTTAAACACTTTACGAACCAAGTTCGGCGTCGTGCTTTCCATCGTGATCGCAGGCGCTCTCTTGGCATTCATCCTCTCTCTGAAAACCGAGATGGGATTCTCGGGTAACGATCCGAAAGTCGGAGTCATCGACGGCGAGAAGATCAATTATTCGGAGTACTACGAGCAGTACGAGCAGGTCAAGGCCCAGAGCGGCGCTCAGGAGAACGACGAGCAGCAGTCGGCCATGCTGGCCAACGCTACGTGGCAGTCGTTGATCGCCAAGCACGTGCTCAATCCGGGTTTCGATCGGATGGGTATCCGTCTGACCGACGCCGAGCGCATGTCGATCCTCAATGGCGAGCACATGTCGCAGACGCTCTACAACGCTTTCGCCGATCCCCGTACGGGGCGTTACGACGTTGCGGCTTTGAGCGAGTTCCTCTCGCAGGCCGACAATAATCCGCAGGCTCGCGCCGCATGGGCTCAGCTCAACGAGCAGATGCGCCTCGAACGTCAGATGCAGAAGTATCTGGGGCTGATTAAGGGCGGCGTTTTCGTCAACTCGCTGGAGGTTGCCGGCGGTGTCGACGCTGCGAACAAGACCTATTCGGGCAAGTGGATCGGCAAGAAGTACGCTACGGTTCCCGACTCGCTTTTCCAGGTTTCGAACAGCGATCTGAAGTCGTTCTACAACAGCCATAAGAACCTCTACAAGCAGACGCCTTCGCGTTCGATTTCGTACGTGGTCTTCGAGGTCGCTCCGACCGACGACGACATGCTGGCCCTCGAAAAGAAGGTGCAGGAGATCGGTGCCCGTTTCGCCGAGACCGATGCGCTCAAGACGTTCGTGCGTGCCGACCGCAACGGTCGGATCGCCGACAACTACGTCGCAGCCGCACAGTTGACCGAGGAGGAGGCCAAGGCGTTGATGGCCGGCGAGACCTACGGTCCGGTGCTCAAGAACAACGAGTGGACGATGGCCCGTGCACTCGATACGAAGATGGTCGCCGATTCGCTCGGCATCCGCCATATCGTGCTGCCCTATACGCAGGAGAAGCTGGCCGACAGCCTGCTGACCGCGCTGCGCGGCGGTGCCGATTTCGCACAGGCCGCTTCGCAGTACTCGGTTTACGACGCTACGGCGGCCAATGGCGGCGAGGTGGGCGTGCTGCCTTTCTCGGCCTTCACGGGCGAATTCGCCGCAGAGCTGGCTACGGCCAAGCAGGGCGATATCGTGAAGATCGCTTCGGGCGACGCCATTCAACTGATGCAGGTATATCGTGCCGACAAACCTTCGAAGCACGTACAGGTGGCTTCGATCACCTATCCCGTCGAGGCTTCGGAGGCTACGCGCCGCAACGTGCATAACCAGGCCGGTTCGTTCTCGGTGAATGCTAAGGGTTCGGCTACCGCTTTCGCCGATGCCGCCGCTACGGCAGCCGTTACGCCGCGTGTCGCCACGCTCTCGCAGGGCGAGCGCACGATCCGCGGTCTGGAGGATTCCCGTGAGGTAGCTCGCTGGGCCTACGGTGCCGAGGTGGGCGACGTGTCGGAGATCTTCAACGTAGGCAAGGACTACGTGATCGCTACGTTGACCGAGATCGACAACGAGGACTACGCTCCGCTGTCGAAGGTCGCTTCGCAGGTACGTGCACAGGTGATGCGCGATAAGAAATACGATTACATCCTCAAGAGCCTTTCGGGTTCGACGCTCGAAGAGCAGGCTGCGAGCCTGGGCAGCGAGGTCGGCGACTTCGAGGGCGTGACCGCTGCGTCGTACTACATCGACGGTCCCGGTTTCGAGCCGCGGATGATCGGTGCGCTGGCTACGGCGGCGCAAGGTGCCGTATCGGCTCCCGTAAAGGGTCTGTCGGGCCTCTATGTCTTCCGTGTGGATGACGTGCAGACCGCCGACAAGCAGACCGCCGAAGGTGAGCAGGTGCGCGCACAGGCTATGGCCGAGGGTATGGCACAGCAGTTCGCCATGCAGGCTATTCAGCAGATGGCCGAGATTCAGGACTTGCGCGGCAAGTATTTCTAATGGATAGTTTGGGGGTGTCGGAATAGGCCCCTCGATAGGATATTCACCCCTGCCACAATCGTTGTGGCAGGGGTGAATGCCGTTTATGGAATCCGGATTGTACGGCCGTGTCGGACCCGCCTACATGGTCGTGGGGTCGTGCGGCGCGGAGGACCGTGGTGGAGCGGTGGGGTAGCGAGATTGGGCGGAGAGCGAGTGGCGGAGATCGGGCTATTCCCGAGACAATGCTAAATGCAGGATCGGAAAGGGACGGTCCGATGCATCGAGCGCGTCGCGCGATAAGATACGGAATCCCATGCGGGTGTAAAAACGGGTGGCGGAGGTATTTTGCTCGTTGACATCTACGCGGCGGGCACCGAGGGCTACGGCGTATTCGAGCATCCGGCGTCCCAATCCCCGGTACAACCGGTCGTGCGCGACGAAGAGCATTTCGATTTTGTCGCCTTCCATGCCCAGAAAGGCGACCGGGTGTCCGCCGGATTCGTAGCAGACGTGCAGAGCAACCGCTCCCAAAGCCTCCGTGCGGACCAGGTGGCGATAGAATACGATATCCTCCTCGGAGAGGAAATCGTGCGTGGCGCGTACCGAGCCTTCCCAAAGTTCGGTCAGGGCATCGAGTTCGGCCAGGGTGGGAGCGATGAGGGGACGGATCATCTTAGAACAGGGTTACGGGCGGTTTGCGTTTTCCGAAATTGCGGGCGAGTGCGGCCGCGAAGGGTGTCGTGAAACTGCGGGCTCCGACGGGGCACCCCTTGACGCAGGCGCAGCAGCGGATGCAGCGCGCGGCGTCGGTGCGGGTTTCGTCGCCCCGGACGATAGCCTGCGTCGGGCAGATCGCTGCGCAGCGACCGCAATGGGTGCAGTGTGAAGTATCGCCGTCGGGGAGATAGACGACGGGGTTTCGTCGTTGTTGCCGACGATACCGTAAGACGAATCGGATGAACCGCAGCAGCGGAATCAGCGGTGTGCGGGGTGTTTTCAGCTGCCGGATGTCGATCTCTGTCGGGGTCGTGCCGAGGAGCTTGCGGCGTACGGCTGTGCCGAATGCAGCGGCATCCGCGAGGTCCGAGGCGTCGGGACGGCCGATTGCGATCGGATGGGTATCGGAACTGTACGAGTGTTCGCCGACGAAAGCCGCCGCCGCAATGGGCCGGAATCCCCGTTCGGCGACGAATGCGGCCAGCTCCTCGGCGGCATGTTCGAAAGCCCGATTCCCGTAAACGACGACGATTACGGCCGGAGTTCCGTCGCCGTGCAGGTCGTGCATGCGGGCCAGAGCCGTAGGGGCCGGGTGACCGCCGTAGACCGGAACGGCGAACAGGACGATATGCGTGGCGGGAAGGGTCGTTTCCGCTACGGGCGTGTGTGTGAGGTCGAAGGTCCGGACCGGAATCTCGGCGGGGCGAGTCGTTTCGGCAGGAGCCGTGTTTCGATCCGTCGTCGCAATGGCCTCGGCGATGGCTCGAACGACCCGGCACGAGGTGCCTGTCGGGGAGAAATAGACGGTGTCGATCGTTTTCGGTAGCATAAGCAGCATCGTTTTTGCTGGAATTTCGAAAACAAAGGTACGCTTTTTTGCTGAAAATCGTATCTTTGTAGGTGACTTATACGACTTTATAGCTCTTGGGTTCTTCGATCGCCATTTTGCTTCGGATCGTCGCTGTCTCGCGGCTTTTGGTCTGAACTCCACTCCTTAGGAGGGATTTGGGTACAACCCGCGAAGTGATAGCGGTTTGAAGCCGGTCTTGTGCTAAATTTGTATATAATTGCTTTTTTGCCAATAATGATCATATGTACATGAAAAAGAATCTGCTGATCTGTACCGCATTGTTTGCGGCGGCGTGCGACGGCGGGGCCGATCGCCGGGGTGGGGAGGAGTCCGTGCGCGAAGTGGTTCACGGCGCTGAAATCGAATTGTTGCAACCGGCTGCAAGCGGAGGCCTTACCGTCGACGAGGCGTTGCGGAACCGTCGCTCGTGGCGCGAATTTTCGCCCGAGGCGTTGTCGCTCGCGGAGGTTTCGGGGGTGTTGTGGGCCGCTGCGGGGGTGAACCGTCCCGAGGATAACCGCCTTACGGCGCCGTCGGCGCTGGCGCTCTATCCCGTGCGGGTGTATGCGTTCTTCGCCGAGGGAGTCTACCGTTATGACGCCGCAGCGCATAAGTTGCTGCGGGTTCTGGTGGGCGATTTCCGGGAGTTGAGCGGCATGCAGCCCTTCGTCTTTACGGCACCGCTCGATTTGGTCTATATCGCCGATCTTTCGGTCTACGAAGGTCGCGATATTCCGGCCGAACATGTGCGTTACCTCTGCGGGCAGGATGCCGCTGGGTATGCTGAGAATGTCAACCTCTATACGGCCGGTCACTCTCTGCGTTCCATCACGCGCGGCAGCTATCCCGAGGCCGACCTGCTCGCGGCGCTCGGGCTCGATTCGGCGCGTTATTTCGTGGCGTTGGCTCAGAGCGTCGGGCGCTGATCCGAAGCCGATTGCCGGAAAAGACCGGAGCTGCCTTGCGAAATGCCGGCAGCCCCGGTTATTTATTGGGGCGTTCGCGCGATTCGTAGAAATACCGCCACAGGGGTGCGGCCATCAAGGCTTGGCGGATGGAGTCCGTACGCAGAAGTTCGAGCACCTCGTCGGCTGTGAACAGGTGCAGACGCAGGTCCTCGGTGGCATCCGGAGTTTGGTCGCCGAGGCGTTCGACATCGGTGGCCACGAAGCAGTACGTCAAATTGTTCTGCGTCGCGGGGTTGGGCGCTATGACGGTCAGTTGGCGCCATTCGCCGCCGCCGAATCCGGTCTCTTCGAGCAGCTCGCGCTGGGCTGCGGCGAGCATCGAGGCGTCGCTCGGTTCGACGCATCCGGCCGGAGTCTCGTAGGCGGTCTCCTGCAATCCGTGGCGGTATTGGTCGATCAAGAGAAACAGTCCGTCGCGCGTTCGGGCGATGATGTTGACCCAGGCGGGATATTCCGAGACGTAGTAGTCCGGAACGACGGTGCCGTCGGGCAGTTCGAGCCGTTCGTGACGGACGGTGAACCAGGGCTTACGTGCGACATATTCGCTTTCGAGTACTTTCCAGGGACGGTTTTCGGGCTTTTTCATGATTCGGGTTGAGGATGTTCGGGGACAAAGATACGAATAAGCCGAGTGAAAAAAAGCGAGCTCGCTTGCATTTTTTTCGAGGCGCAGTATCTAAGGCGTAGCCAAAGATCGGATGCAAAAACAAATTTTGCCGGGGCGCAGCCGAAAATACGCAAAAAACCGGAACCGAGTTCCGGTCGTGAGACGGTCAGTCGAGCCGGCGGTAGCGGGCCTCGTCGATGCGTTTGTCCCAGAGCCAGCCGACGTAGCGCACGGTGGTCTGTGGCGCGATGAGCGTCAGCACGGTTTCGCCCGTGACGGTCGAGACGGCCAGGTCGGCGTGGTAGAGCGTGTCGCCGTCGGCGATGTTCAGCGATACGCTCCAGCCCCATTGCATGCGTGCGGCCCGGTAGTCGCAGATTTTCATCGACTCGAAATTGAGCATCTCGACGTATTGCGTAATGCCCCGTTCGATCGGCAAATGCACTTCGACATGATCGACCAGCAATCCGAAAAAGAAATATTCGGCATAGATCGAACGGATCAGTCCGCCGGGGACCTCTTGCATCGAATTGGGGAAGAAGAGGTAGTTGCGCGACTGGACGATCGAGTCGATCTTCGCCGCGTAGACCTTCGCCCGCCAGGCGCGGCGCTCCGTGCGGCTCATGTCGCGCGGCGGTTCGCCGTAATCCGTGGTATGCTCGACGATCCGCACGGCGGGTTGCTGTACGGGTACTACCGTCGTTTGCGGAACGCTGTCTACGGCCGAGGTGCCGATCGAAAACTGTTGTACCTCCCCTTGCGGAGGTTGTGCCGCTGCGAGAGTGCCCAGCAGCAGGGCGAGCGTGTGGAAAATGGTTTTCATAGGGTAAAAAATCCCCCGCCGAGGCGAGGGTTTTCGAATTGGACGAATAGGAACGGTACGATCAGTAGAGGGCCGAAATCGTACCCGAATACTGTACGGGGCTGTACCACGAATTGGTGATCGTGAGCGTCGCGCCGCCCGTGCGGGAATAGATCTCGAAGGTGAAAGTGTAGGTCGAAGCCGAGAAGAGCGAGGTGGAGAAGGTCACCATCCACCCTTCGTGGGTCTGTTCGGTGACGTAGCCCGTGATGTTGGGCACGGTATAGTTGATGACCGTTACGTGGTAGGGCGGTACGTATCCTTTGATGTAGGGCAGGCAGATATCTACGGTGCCGTCCCAGATGCCAACGTTGAAGGCCGGGTTCATGATCTGACGCATCGGACCGGCCGGCTGGCGCTGCATGCTCTGTGGGTTGAACTGGAAGTTGCGCGAGAGGATGAGCGAATCCATGAACTTCTCGTATTCGGCGATTCGCTCCGCACGGCGTTTTTCGCGGATTTCGCGGCGTTCTTCCCTGGGCGAAAGGTTTTTCTTCTGCCCGATCACGGTCACGGCGGCTGCACACAGAAGCACTCCGATGACGAAAACAACTGTTTTTTTCATAGCACAAGAGATGGTTTATGTACTATGAAATGCAAATTCGGTGCCGCAATCCGGAAAGGGCTCTGGATCGGGGCTTTTCACGCTTGCGGAGGCTGAGTCGCAGCCGATCGGGCGTATTTGCCGGGGCAGTCCGCTGCTTGCGCTGTTTCGGAAAGCAGCCCGGCGGTTATTGGCGTTCGGCGCGCCGGAGCAGCTCGCGGACGAGTTCGGGAACTCCTTCGGCTGCGCGTTTGGCAATATACGTCAGCGGATTGCGGATGCCTCGCGTGTCGGGACACCGGGGGTCGACCAGGATAATCGGCACCTCGGGACGGGTGTAACGCACGAGCGATGCCGCGGGATAGACGGCCAGCGAAGTTCCTACGACGATCATCGCGTCGGCCTGGGCTGCCAGTTCTGCGGCCCGTTCGAACATCGGGACGGCTTCCCCGAAAAAGACGATATGAGGCCGCAACAATGCTCCGTCGGGTCCCCGGTCGTCGAGCCGCTGCTCCCATCCGTCGATCGGAACGATCCGCTCGGGGTCGCCTTCCGAACGGAGTTTGCGCAACTCGCCGTGGAGGTGGGTCACGCGTGTCGATCCGGCTCGTTCGTGCAGGTCGTCGACGTTCTGGGTCACGACCTCGACTTCGAAACGACGCTCCAGTTCGGCGATGGCCCGGTGCCCCGCATTGGGTTCGGCCGAGAGCAGTTCGCGGCGCCGCTTGTTGTAGAATTCGATCACCGTGGCCCGGTCGCGGGCCAAAGCCTCGGGGGTGCATACGTCTTCGATCCGGTAATCGGCCCACAACCCCTCCGCATCGCGGAAGGTTTGCAGACCGCTGTCGGCGCTCATTCCTGCGCCGGTGAATACGACTATTTTGCGCATAGTGTGGCGTTTTTTCGGTTTCTCGGAGCTTGCGGGCCGCAGTCGTTCCCGGAGGATGGCTACGGCCCGCAGGCAGTCGGCTGTACCTCTTGGTTCAGAGCTCCAGCGGTTCGTAGGTCAGTCCCCAGGCCTCGGCGACGGGTCGATAGACCACTTTGCCTTCGACGATGTTGAGGCCTCGTGCCAATTCGGGATTCTCCTTCGCGGCACGACGCCATCCCTTGTCGGCCAGTTCGAGGGCATAGGGCAGCGTCGCGTTGGTCAGCGCGAGCGTCGAAGTGCGGGGTACGGCACCGGGAATATTCGCTACGCAGTAGTGCAGGATGCCGTCCACATAGTATACGGGGTCTTCGTGCGTCGTCGGATGCGACGTCTCGAAACATCCGCCCTGGTCGATCGCGACGTCGACCATCACGGTGCCCGGTTCCATGTCGCGCAGCATGTCGCGCGTGACGAGCTTCGGGGCCTTGGCGCCCGGAATCAGCACCGAGCCGATCACCAGGTCGGCATGGCGGAGCTCCTCGCGGATGTTGTATTCCGACGACATGAGCGTCTTGACGTTGCGGGGCATGACGTCGGCCAGGTAGGTGAGCCGCTGCAGCGAGATGTCGCAGATCGTCACGTCGGCACCCGTTCCGGCCGCCGTGCGGGCTGCCGCCGTGCCGACGACACCCGCGCCGATGACGAATACCTTGGCGGGTTTCACGCCCGGCACGCCGCCCAACAGCACGCCTTTGCCGCCGCGGGGCTTTTCGAGGAAGTAGCGCCCTTCCTGCGTGGCCATGCGTCCGGCGACCTCCGACATGGGGATCAGCAGCGGCAGCGAACGATCGGCCCGCTCGACCGTCTCGTAGGCGCAGCAGACGGCTCCGCTGTCGATCATAGCGTGGGTGAGCGCTTCGCTGCTGGCGAAATGGAAATAGGTGAAAACCAACTGTCCCGAGCGTATCAGCCCGTATTCGGGAGCGATCGGCTCCTTGACCTTCACGATCATTTCCGCCGTGGCGTAAACCTCCTCGATCGTGGGCAGGATGCGGGCCCCGACGGCCCGGTAGGCATCGTCCGTAAAGCCGCTGTTCTCACCGGCAGTAGCCTGCACATAGACCTCGTGGCCGCGTTTGAGCAACTCCTGAGCGCCGGCGGGCGTCAGTGCCACGCGGTTCTCGTTGTTCTTGATCTCTTTGGGAATACCGATAATCATAGGTCTGAAAGGTTTTAGGTTGGTTTGTACACCCAAATTACGAATTTTGCGCCGAATCGCCAAAAATGCGACCGGATTTTTTCGGCCGCTCAAAATTCGTAGGAGATCGTCAGCCGGAATGTCCGGCCGTAGTCGTAGAGATAACGCGTCGGGTGGGGCCCGCGCAGCGTGGCATCGCCTGCTGGGAGGCGCATCACGCGGGGCGATTCGTAGGCGGCGTAGACGTCGGCCGTGCCGGCGAGGTTTTCCGCCGCGAGCGTTACGAGCAGGCGCGCCGTGCCGAAGTAGAAACTCTTGAACAGCACGGCGTCCGTCGTCAGGGCATCCTTCAGCCGCTCCTGCCGGACGAAGGCTGCCGAGGTCTCGGGCGAAGCGGCTCCCTGCTGCGCGTAGCGGAACGTGCGGCGCAGCGGTTCCGGTTCGACGTAACGGGCTCCGGCATAGCCGGCCGAGAACCTCGCACCCCAACCCTTGGGTCCGAAGTAGGCCGCGGCGACGGTCGCCGTGAGCTGCGGAGCCCCGCCGAGCCGGCAACCGCCCATGCGGCTCACGGCGTGTGTGTCGACCGGCGTGTTGTCCGTGTCGGCGATTACCGTGATTATGGGGTCGCGAACGTATTCGTAACGACCTGCCGATGCGGCGCCCTGAAGCGTCCAGCGCGAAGCGAGGCGCCACTCGGCCGCAGCCTCGATGCCGTAGGCGCGGGTTCCGATTCCCGCGACGATCCTATCGCAGTAGCGGCCCGAAAGGTCGTCGTAGTGACGCCCCGAACGCATGGCGCCGGTGCTCAGACGGAGGAATGCCGTGGCCTGCAAGGTGATCCGGGGCCCGGTCGTGCGGTAGACGACCTCGGCCGTGCGGGTCTGCTCGACGACGGGCGATTCGGCCGTACGGTTGTTGTAGAGCGGTTGGTAAAAGAGTGCTTCGGGATCGGGTGCCGAGCCGCACCACGTGAGTGCGAGGGCCAGGTGGTGGCGCGGGGAGAAGCTCCAACCTGCCAGCGCGTGCAGCGAGTAGGGCGTGAAACGCATCCGTTCCGAGGGGCCGTAGGAGTGCGTTCCGGGAAAGAGTTCCTTTTCGTAATGGCCCGTGCGGAATACGTCGGAGGTGCTCCACGTCGCGGCGCACTCCAGCCGCAGCCGGTCCGAGCGGTAGTCGACATGGGCTCGAAGGCCGATTTCGCGTCGGGTGAGCGTGTAGTCGTAGGAAAACCGGTCGCCGGGACCGATCCGACGGTCGGGGTGGCGCAGGTCGTTCTGCAAAGCGTTGCCGTAGGTGTCGTCGTCGATCAGGTAACGGTCGGTGTCGGTGGCGTAACGCGCGCCCAGCAGGTCGCGCAGCTGTTTGTAGCAGCGCGTCGCATCGTGCCGGGCATAGGCGCCGTAGCGGAGCGTCGTCCGCGCATCGAGGCGGGTGCGGAACTCTGCGGCAGCCTGCAAGCGGGTAGGGCGTTCCACGCGGTCCTCCACCGTGAAGCGGGCCGGACCGTCGTTCATGCGGTTGCGGGCGATCAGTTCGTCCCAGCGCACCTGCGTATAGCGGGCATCCCGCTCGCGCCACGCCCGGTAGTTCTCCGCATCGCCCGTGTAGGAGGGCAGGTAACGATAGTTGTCCGGTTGCGGCGTGCGGGCGTCGTACCACTCCAGGCCGCTGACCTTTGCGAATCCCGCGGTCACGCCGCAGGCTGCCGCGAAACGGGTCGACGGCGCGACGGGCAGTTCGACTGTCGCTACTGCCGTGGGCAGGAACTCCCGGCGGATGCGTGCGTTGCGCTCTTTGCCGTTCTGAAAGCCCCACGCGGGGTTATAGAGTTTGTCGCCCGTGAGCTGGAAAGTCTCCGCTACGGCGCTGCTGCGCAGCCCGCGCATCGAGCAGGGCGCCAGACAGACGAAGGCCGCCTCGCCGTCTTCGGCGAAGCGCTTCGAGAGTCGGAATGCCGCCGTGAAGGCGTTGGTGAAGACTCCGCCGATCCGGGCGTCGTGCCCCGTGGCACCGTCGATCGCTGCACGGTAATACGCTCCTTCGCCGGCGGGACCTTCGGCCGCGATGCGTGCTCCGACGCGGTAGTTGCGGTTCGTCATCCGGACCGAGGCGCGATAGGGGCGCAGCGGTTCCGAGGCGTTGAATTCGAACAGCCGGGTTCCGTCGGCTCCTCCGTAGGCGCCGGGCAGCGGTTCGGCACCTGCCGTACGACGCTCCTCGGCCCGCAGCATCCGCAATGCCGCAGCGTCGCGATAGCCGATCTCCAGTCCGGCGAAACGCATGTTTTCCGAGGTGAATGCGGCGCCCCGGCGTTTGCGGCTGACGTGCGGGAGGTTGAAATCGGCGATTCGGCCGTAGGTGTCTCCGGCCGTCTGCACTGCGCGGTAGAAGATCGCCGTATCGCTGCGTAGCATGGGATGACGTTCTTCCGGCAGGGCGTAGGGGTAATAGGGGTCGTCGGGTGATTGGGCCGCAGTCCGCATGCACGAGAGCACGAGCATAAGGGTGATGGCAGGTCTGAATGGCATACGAAACGGACTGTTTGGAATACGAATATACGCAAAAAACCGGAATCCGCACGGATTCGGGGCCTAAAAAAGCGGAGCTTCCGTTCGGGAAGCTCCGCATGCGGGAGTAAAGGTTGCGAGGCGAGCAATAGCGAGCCTCCGCCGCCGGAGGCAGAAACAGCCCGGCTACTTGCTGATCACGACCTGCAACGGCTCCTCGGCCGTGGCACGGACGCGCTGCAACTCCTCGCACCAGTCGTCCAGGTCTTCGACGTAACCCTGGCTCCAGCCGGCTCCGGCGTAGTAGGTCAGCTGTTCGCCCGGCTTCACGTTCTTTACGGCCAGGGCGTGACCTGCGCTGTCGGGCAGAATTTGCGCTCCGGGGAGCACCACGCCTAAATAAATATCGCCGTCGCGCTCGGGGTTCTTCGAGTCCGAAGCCGCCTCGCGCATGCCCAGCCAGTCTTCGCCCGAAGCGAGTTGTTTCACGTCGTGGCGGATGAATCCCGCAGCGACGGGCAGCTGCTCGAATTCGCCTTCATAAACGTTGTCGATCCGGTTGAGGTGGGTTCCGGCGTCGAGCGTGATGGTCTTCGTGAGCGATACCTGCGTACCGTTCGCGTCGAACGGAGCGTAGGTGAAACGCACGGCGGTGCGGATCGGACCGTTGTCGAGCGTCTGCTGCGTGACGTAATTGCGGCTCAGCCACAGTTGGCCGTCCACCAGCGGTGCCGAAGCTCCGGCGCCGAGGGTCTTGCCGACCTTGTAACAGTCCATGCCGTCGCCGTGATTCTTGTGGTAGTGGCCGCGCTTGTAGCGGACGTCGATCACCGGCTCCTCGGTCGATTTCACCCACGTGTCGAAGCCCGGCGTGGCGAGCATCTCGCCCGGTGCGGTTTCGAGCGCCGGACCGTAGGCGCGGAAGGCGATGCGGTCGTTCTCCCAGGCGTAGTCGTCCAGACGCTCGGGCACGTAACGGCCGTAAGCACGCGTCGGGTAGTCGCTGCGGACACCCGTTTTCACCACGAACCGCTCGGTGGCACCCGCCTCGGCATCCACCTGGAAGATCAACGCCTGCGGTTCTTCGCTTCCTGCATAGACGACCTGCGAGGGAATCTCCTCGTTCTCGCTGTCGAACACCACGACGTTTTCCGGCGTAGCACCCGACAGCGCGGCGATTTCGGACCAGGCGATTTCCACCGTTTCACGCTCGCGCTCGGTCTGCGAGGGATTCGTCACCTCGACTTTCAGATTCGGCGTGCAGGAGGCTGCCAAAGCCGCTGCCGCCCATAGGATCGTTCGTTTCATCATTTTGTGTTGAAGTTTTTTTCTGGTTTTGTTCGACAAATTTACGTTTTTTTCGTACATTGGTCAACCAAATTGGCAAATAATCTATTTAATTCGCTAATTTATCCTACTGGGAAACGGTGAAAGTTACTAATTTTGAATGATGAAAAACGGAAAAGCCCCGATACGGGAACCCGGAGAGAACCAATGCAAACGAAACAGATACCTGACATGAAACAGTTCAACGACGACAATTTTCTGTTGCAGACCCCTGCGGCCGAACGTCTCTACCACGAACATGCGGCCAAGATGCCGATCATCGATTACCACTGCCACCTGATTCCCGAATACGTGGCTTCGAACCACCGTTTCGACAACCTTTCGAAGATCTGGCTCGAAGGCGACCACTACAAGTGGCGTGCGATGCGTACCAACGGCGTGGACGAGCGTTACTGCACGGGCAAGGACACGACCGACTGGGAGAAGTTCGAGAAGTGGGCCGAGACCGTTCCCTATACGATGCGCAATCCGCTTTACCACTGGACGCACCTGGAGCTGAAGACCGCCTTCGGCGTGACGAAGCTCCTGAACCCCTCGACCGCCAAGGAGATCTACGACCACTGTACGGCGCTTTTGCAGCAGCCCGAGTACTACGCCCGCGGCCTGATGCAGCACTATAACGTCGAGGTGGTTTGCACGACGGACGATCCCGTCGATTCGCTCGAACACCACCTCAAGGTTCGCGAGGACGGTTTCGCCGTGCGGATGCTGCCCACGTGGCGCCCCGATAAGGCGATGGCCGTGGAGGTCCCCGCCGAGTTCCGCGCCTACATGGAGAAGCTCTCCGAGGTGTCGGGCGTCGCGATCTCGAAATTCGCCGACGTGATCGACGCCCTGCGCGTGCGTCACGAGTTTTTCGCATCGGCGGGCTGCCGTTTAAGCGACCACGGTATCGAGGAGTTCTACGCCGAGGATTACACCCAGGCCGAGATCGACGCCATATTTAATAAGGTATATGGTGGTACGGAGCTCACCCGCGAGGAGATTCTGAAGTTCAAGACCGCCATGATGGTCGAATTCGCCGTCATGGACCACGAGACGGGGTGGACGCAGCAGTTCCACTACGGTGCCATCCGCAACAACAATTCGCGCATGTTCGCCCAGCTGGGCCCCGACACGGGCTTCGACTCGATCGGCGACTTCACCGTGGGTAAGAAGATGTCGAAGTTCTTCGACATGCTCGATGCGCGCGATCAGCTGACCAAGACGATCATCTACAACCTCAATCCGCGTGACAACGAGCTGGTAGCCACCATGCTCGGCAATTTCCAGGACGGTCGCTACGGTGCCGGAAAGATTCAGTTCGGCTCGGGCTGGTGGTTCCTCGACCAGAAGGACGGCATGGAGAAGCAGATGAACGCCCTTTCGACGCTGGGGCTGCTGAGCCGCTTCGTCGGCATGCTCACCGATTCGCGCTCGTTCCTCTCCTACCCGCGCCACGAGTATTTCCGTCGCACGTTGTGCAACCTGCTGGGCAACGATATCGAGGCCGGCCTGCTGCCCGCTTCGGAGATCGATTTCATCGGTAGCGAGATCGTCGAGGGCATCTGCTACCGCAACGCTAAGAATTATTTTAAGTTTTAATAAAGGAACAACGTTTTAACCATCGCATAGTCCCCTGGCGGTATGCTCGGCCCTAAAACCTTGCGGGTTGCACCCGAAGCCCCCGCCTGAGGCGGGGGTTTGGGGGTGGGTCGGATTTATGAACGCGGCCAAAGGCCGCGAGGCTCCGGCAGTCCGAAGCGAAAGCCGGGTATAAAGAAGCACACAGTTAAATTTTAAACATAAGCTATAACCATGAAAATCGTAACATTGGGTGAAATCATGCTGCGTCTCTCGACGCCGGGCAATACCCGTTTCGTTCAGTCGGATTCGTTCGACGTCGTTTACGGCGGCGGCGAGGCCAACGTAGCCGTTTCGTGCGCCAACTACGGCCACGAGGCTTATTTCGTCTCGAAACTTCCGAAGCACGAGATCGGACAGTCGGCCGTCAACGCCCTGCGCAAATACGGCGTGCGTACCGACTTCATCGCCCGCGGCGGCGATCGCGTAGGTATCTATTACCTCGAAACCGGTGCTTCGATGCGCCCCTCGAAGGTGATCTACGACCGTGCGCACTCCGCTATCGCCGAGGCCGATCCTCAGGATTTCGACTTCGATGCCATCATGGAGGGTGCCCAGTGGTTCCACTGGTCGGGCATCACCCCTGCTATTTCGGACAAGGCTGCCGAGCTGACGAAGCTGGCCTGCGAGGCTGCGAAGCGTCACGGCGTGACCGTTTCCGTGGACCTGAACTTCCGCAAGAAGCTTTGGACCAAAGAGAAGGCGCAGTCGATCATGCGTCCGCTGATGCAGTATGTTGATGTGTGCATCGGTAACGAGGAGGATGCCGAGCTCTGCCTCGGATTCAAACCCGACGCCGATGTCGAGGGCGGCGAGACCAATGCCGAAGGCTACAAGGGCATTTTCCGCCAGATGGCCCAGACGTTCGGATTCAAGTATGTGATTTCGACGCTGCGCGAGTCCTTCTCGGCGACGCACAACGGTTGGAAGGCCATGATCTACAACGGCGAGGAGTTCTACGAGTCGAAGCGCTACGATATCAATCCGATCATCGACCGCGTGGGCGGCGGCGACTCCTTCTCGGGCGGTATTATCCACGGCCTGCTGACCAAACCCACGCAGGGCGAGGCGCTCGAATTCGCCGTGGCCGCATCGGCGCTGAAGCACACCATCAACGGCGACTTCAACCTCGTATCGGTCGAGGAGGTGGAGAGCCTTGCGGGCGGTAACGCTAACGGTCGAGTACAAAGATAGTTTTGTCGTTATGCCGGGCGCCTTTCGTCCTTCGCTTTCGGTCCGCGAATGGGAAATAGGCAACTATGTCCCATCCGCGTCCCAATTCGCGAAAAACGAAATCCGCCTCGGCCTAACAACAAAACAGGTGATGGTATAACAATTAAAGCTAACAACTACCAATGGCAAAATTCGATAAACTCGCCGTGATGCGCAAGATCGGCGAAACGGGTATGGTTCCCGTATTTTACCACAAGGACGTAGCGATCGCCAAGCAGGTCGTGAAAGCCTGCTACGAGGGCGGCGTGCGTGCCTTCGAGTTCACCAACCGCGGCGATTTCGCCCAGGAGGTCTTCGCCGAACTGGTCAAGTGGGCGGCCCAGGAGTGCCCCGAACTGGCTCTCGGCATCGGCTCGGTGGTCGACGCTCCGACGGCTGCGATGTATATCCAGTTGGGTGCCAACTTCATCGTAGGCCCGCTCTTCAACCCCGATATCGCTCCGGTCTGCAACCGCCGTCAGGTGCCTTACTGCCCCGGCTGCGGAACCGTCTCGGAGATCGGCAAGGCCCAGGAGTTGGGTTGCGAACTGACGAAACTCTTCCCGGGCGACGTCTACGGTCCCAACATGGTCAAGGGGCTGATGGCTCCCTGCCCCTGGACCAAGATCATGGTCACGGGAGGCGTATCGCCCGACCGCGAGAACCTCACCTCGTGGTTCAAGGCCGGTGTCTACTGCGTGGGTATGGGTTCGAAACTTTTCCCCAAGGAGAAAGTCGCGGCCCAGGACTGGACCTACGTCACGGAGAAGTGCCGCGAGTGTCTGGCCATCATCGCCGAGCTGCGCGCTGCAAAATAAAACTCCGTCGGGGCCCCTCTCGCGGGGGCTCCGGCGTTCACGAAATCGATAACCTGAATTTGAATCAAAACGAATGGCAAACAACAAATCTTCGCTGGGCGAAAAGATGACGCAGTACCGTTGGGTGATCTGTGCGATGCTTTTCTTCGCCACGACCGTCAACTACCTCGATCGCCAGGTGCTATCGCTCACCTGGGACGAGTTCATCAAACCCGAGTTCCACTGGGACGAATCCAACTACGGAACGATCACCTCGATCTTCTCGATCTTCTACGCCGTCTGCATGCTTTTCGCCGGTAAATTCGTCGACTGGATGGGTACCAAGAAGGGTTACCTGTGGTCCATCGGCGTATGGTCGGCCGGTGCCTGCCTCCATGCCCTTTGCGGTATCGGTACCGAGATGTGGGTCGGTCTCTCCGACGCTGCGGCCCTGCGTGCCGTGCAGGCCGGATCGGACCTGGCCGTGACCATCGCCACGATCAGCATGTATTTCTTCATCGCAGCCCGCTGTATTCTCGCACTGGGTGAGGCCGGAAACTTCCCCGCCGCCATCAAGGTGACGGCCGAGTTCTTCCCCAAGAAGGACCGCGCCTTCGCCACCTCGATCTTCAATGCCGGTGCTTCGATCGGTGCCCTGTTCGCCCCGCTGACCATTCCGCTGCTCGCCAAGGCATGGGGTTGGGAGATGGCCTTCATCGTGATCGGTGCCCTGGGCTTCATATGGATGGGCTTCTGGGTCTTCATGTACAAGAAACCTTCGGAGCATCCCCGTGTGAACGCCGCCGAGCTGGCCTATATCGAGCAGGACAAACACGAAGTCGAGGCCGCTGCCATCGAGTCGCACGACGAGGAGCCGCAGATGTCCTACCGTCAGGCTTTCTCCTACAAGCAGACCTGGGCTTTCGCCTTCGGTAAGTTCATGACCGACGGCGTGTGGTGGTTCTTCCTCTTTTGGACCCCTTCGTACCTCAATACGCAGTTCGGTATCAAGACCTCCGAAGGTTTGGGTATCGCCTTGATCTTCACGCTTTACGCTATCACGATGCTCTCGATCTACGGCGGTAAGCTCCCGACGGTGATCATCAACAAGACGGGCATGAACCCCTATGCGGCCCGCATGCGTGCGATGCTGATCTTCGCCTTCTTCCCGCTGCTCGTGCTGCTGGCTCAGCCGCTCGGCACCATTTCGCCCTGGTTCCCCGTCATCATGATCGGTATCGGCGGTGCCGCACACCAGTCGTGGTCGGCCAACATCTTCTCCACGGTGGGCGATATGTTCCCCAAATCGGCCATCGCCACGATCACGGGTATCGGCGGTATGGCCGGAGGCGTGGGTTCGATGCTGTTGCAGAAATTCGCCGGTAACCTCTTCGTCTATGCCGGTGAAACGAACATGACATTCCTCGGCTTCGAGGGCAAACCTGCGGGTTATTTCATCGTGTTCTGCATCTGCGCCGTGGCTTATCTGATCGGCTGGATCGTGATGAAGGCCCTGGTTCCGAAATATAAACTGGTCGTTATCAAATAATCGACAATCAACCGAAACAACCGATTGAAAATGAAAGAACTGAATAAAACTACGGTCGAGAAGGTCGACCGTCCGGTGAAAATCCTCCAGTTCGGAGAGGGTAATTTCCTGCGCGCCTTCGTGGACTGGCAGATCGATATCGCCAACGAAAAGGGCGTGATGAACGCCGGTGTGGCCATCTGCCAGCCGATTCTGGACCCCGAGCACAAGGTGCTGGGTATGATCGACCTGCTGCACAAACAGGACAATCTCTACCACGTCTACCTCGAAGGCATCGAGAACAAGCAGCCCAAGAAGGACGTGCGCCTGGTCAAGAGCGTGATGGATTCGTTCAACCCCTACGTCGACTATGCCAAATACGAGCAGTATTTCCTCTCTCCGGAGCTGAAGATCACCATCTCGAACACCACCGAGGCGGGTATCCGCTACGAGGAGGGCGACGACCTTACGGCCTGCCCGCCGAAGTCCTATCCGGCGAAAATGACGGCGCTGCTTTACAAGCGCTTCAAGCATTTCGGCGGCGATCCGACGAAGGGTCTTTGCATCATCTGCTGCGAGTTGATCGAGAACAACGGCTCGACGCTGCACGAGTATGTCATCAAGCATGCCGAGTACCACAAGCTGGGGCAGGACTTCATCGACTGGGTGGAGCGGAACTGCCACTTCTGCGACACGCTCGTCGACCGCATCGTCCCGGGATTCCCCCGCGACACGATCGGCGAGATCAAGCAGGAGATCGGCTACGACGACAACCTGGTGGTGAAGGCCGAGCTGTACCATCTGTGGGCTATCGGCGGTTCGGGCTATAAGGAGGTGATGAAGGAGCTGCCGCTGGACAAAGCCGGTCTGCACGTGATCTTCATGCCCTCGATCAAGCAGTTCCGCGACAAGAAGGTCCGCATTCTCAACGGTTCGCACACGGGTATGGTCCCCATCGCCCTGCAAATGGGCTGCCAGACGGTGATGGACGCCTTCAATACGCCCGCTATCGAGAAGTTCGTCAACGACATGGTGGCCGAGGAGGTCATCCCGATGATCGAGGAGGATCAGGCCGAGCTGAAGGAGTTCGCCGCAGGTATCCTGGAGCGTTTCTACAACCCCTTCATCAAGCACATGCTGAAGTCCATTTCGCTCAATTCGCTCTCGAAGTGGGAAGCGCGCAATTACCCGACCGTCAAGGACAACTGGTTCAAGGCCCAGCGCATCGCCGAGCACGAGTGCTTCACGTTTGCGGCGCTCATGGCGCTCTACGGCCCCGAGAGCGGCTTCGAGCCCGACGATACGCGCGAGTTCGTCGACTATATCCGCACGAACTGGAACTCGGAGAACCTGGAGGAGACCGTTCGCCGGATCGTCTGCGAGAGCGGCATCTTCACGGTGGATTTCTCGGAAGTTCCGGGCTTCATCCCGGCCGTCGCGGGTTATCTCGCCGATATCGAGTCGCTCGGCATGGCTGCGGCGCTCGATAAATTCCAGAACCGATAAATGCATTCGCGAAGGGCGGAACAGGACTTCGTTTCGGAGCCCGGTTCCGCCTTTCTTTTTCGCTACCAACAATTATATACCTGCTTGTAGGTTCCTGCGGTCCGATTGTCCGGTCGCTTGACGGGTTGCATCCGAAGTCCCCTCCGAGGAGGGGATTTCGGGGAGGGTCAAAACTGTAAACGCGGCTAAAGGCCGCGAGCGACAGCGTTCGGATGAACCGGTCGCCATCCGGGAACGAGGTACAAGGGTATATGCTTTTTCGCTACCAACATGAAACGCTTTCTGAAAATCAATGCTGCGGACAACGTGGCGATCGCCCTGGCGGACGATCTGCATGCCGGTGAAACGCTCGACGTCGAGGGTGTCGCCGTGACGCTGCGCGAAGATATCGCCCGGGGCCATAAATTCGCCTTGCGCGATCTGGCCGAAGGCGAGAACGTCGTGAAATACGGCTATCCGATCGGTCACACGACGGCGGCTGTCCCGGCCGGCGGATGGATTCATTCGCACAACCTGAAAACCAATCTGCGCGACGACCTGGAGTACAGCTACTCGCCGAAGGTCTACGAAGTCAGCTACCCCGCGAGCGAACGCAAGGTGATGGGTTATCTGCGCAAGAACGGCACGATGGGTATCCGCAACGAACTGTGGATCGTGCCGTCGGTCGGCTGCGTGAACGGTCAGGCGCAAGCCATCGCGGCGCGCGTGAAGGCCGAATGCGACTGCTCGCACCTGGACGACGTGCGGGTCTATACCCACAACTACGGCTGTTCGCAGTTAGGCGACGATCATGCCAACACGCAGCGGGCTCTGGCTGCGTTGGTCAAGCACCCCAATGCGGGCGCCGTGCTGGTGCTGGGCCTCGGGTGCGAGAATAACCAGGTCTCGGCCCTCAAGGAGACGATCGGCGAGTGGGACGACGAGCGCGTGAAGTTCCTCATCGCCCAGGAGGTCGAGGACGAGATCGCTGCGGGATTCGAAATCTGCCGCGAGTTGGTCGAGCGCACGCGTGCCGACAAGCGTCAGCCGTTGCCGCTCTCCTTGCTGCGCATCGGTCTGAAGTGCGGCGGTTCGGACGGATTTTCCGGCATCACGGCCAATCCGCTGGTGGGACTTTTCTCCGACTGGCTGATCGCCCAGGGCGGTACGACGGTGCTCACGGAGGTTCCCGAGATGTTCGGCGCCGAAACGATTCTGATGGACCGGGCCGAAAACCGCGAGGTCTTCGAAAATACGGTTTGCCTCATCAACGATTTCAAGGGCTATTTCCGCAAATACGACCAGCCGATCTACGAAAACCCCTCGCCGGGTAACAAGAAGGGAGGCATCACCACCTTGGAGGAGAAGTCGTTGGGCTGCGTGCAGAAAGGCGGCGCCCAGCAGGTCGTCGACGTGTTGAAATACACCCAGCCCATCGTGCGACGGGGATTGAACCTGTTGCAGGCTCCGGGCAACGATCTCGTGGCCGCCTCGGCGCTGGCTCTCTCGGGCTGCCAGATGGTGCTGTTCACCACGGGACGCGGTACGCCGTTCGGGTCGTTCGTCCCGACGATGAAGATTTCGACCAATACGCAGCTCTCGAAGTTCAAATCCAACTGGATCGACTTCAATGCCGGGACGCTCGTCGAGGATGAGGAGCCGCAGGTCGTGCTGGAGCGCTTCATCGAAAAGGTCCTCGCCACGGCCGACGGCGAACACCTGCGCCACGAGCGCACGGGATTCAAGGAGATCGCCATCTTTAAGACCGGAGTGACCCTCTGACGACCGATGCGACGTTTGTGGATATTGCTTCTGCTGCTCGGCTGCGCACTGCGGTGTGCGGCCGGACAGCCGACGCCTTCCGAGTATATCGTCGACTGCAACGGCGGCGGTGATTTCACCACGTTGCAGGCTTGTTTCGATGCCCTACCCTCGAAACCTGCCCGGTGGCGCACGGTCTACGTCCGTCCGGGCGTCTACCGCGAGAAGGTGACGCTCGACGTCTACAAGGACAAGGTGGCTGTCGTCGGAACGGGAGCTTCGGCCGCCGACGTGCGGATCGTCTGGAACGACTATTCGGGCAAAGTGGTCGACGGCTACGAAATGACGACCTACGACAGCTATACGATGTCGTTGCAGGCCGACGAGGTGCTGCTGCGGGGCGTTACGGTGGAGAACGATGCCGGTCGGGTAGGGCAGGCCGTGGCGCTCGAAACGCGCGGCGACCGCATCCGCATCGACGCGTGCCGTCTGGTCGGCGATCAGGACACCTTCTTCACGAAGGGCTACGTATCGCGCATTTACGTGTGCGACAGCTATATCGAGGGTACGACGGATTTTATCTTCGGCCCTTCGATCGTGCTGTTCGACGATTGCCGTATCCATTGCAAGGCCGACAGTTACATCACGGCCGCCTCGACGACCGAGCGCAACCGATACGGCTATGTATTCCGCCGCTGCCGGGTGACGGCGGCCGAGGGGGTGACGAAACTCTACCTGGGGCGCCCCTGGAAATCGACGGCCCGCACCGTGTGGCTGGTGTGCGAACTCCCGGCGGCGATTCGTCCCGAGGGGTGGCACAACTGGCGCGATCCCGCCCGCGAAAAGACGTCCTTCTACGCCGAATGGCGCTGTACGGGGCCCGGGGCCGACCGCGGCGGGCGTGTGCCCTGGTCGCATGCGTTGACCGACGAGGAGGCCGCCGAATACGAACCTGAGAAAATTTTTGCCAAAAAAACCGGGTCCGAACAGTTTCGCGACGATTGGACGGGCCTCTTTCCTACCAACCGATGAAAAAACTATTGTTACTCTGCGGTCTCGCGGCCGCGACCTGCGTCGAGGCCCAGACGGTCTGGACGCCCGACCTGGGCAACGGAAAATACAAGAATCCGGTGCTCTATGCCGACTATTCTGATCCCGACGTGATCCGTACGGGCGACGATTATTGGTTGACGGCCTCGTCGTTCAACTGCGTACCGGGACTTCAGATTCTCCACTCCACCGACCTGGTGAACTGGGAGATCGTCAATACGGTATTCGCCGCACAGCCGCCCTACGACCATTTCGACCGTCCGCGCCACGGCGAAGGGGTGTGGGCGCCGGCGATCCGGTTCCACGACGGGTGGTACTACATTTATTGGGGCAATCCCTACAAGGGCGTCTACATGACCCGTACGCAGGATCCGCGCGGCGAGTGGTCGGAGCCCCATCTGGTCAAGGAGGTCGAAGGCGTGATCGACACCTGCCCGCTGTGGGACGACGACGGCAAGGCCTACCTCGTGCACGGATGGGCCGGCTCGTGCGCCGGGCTCAAGAGCGTGCTGAGCGTTACCGAAATGACCCCCGACGGCAAGGAGCTGATCGGCGAGGAGGTGATGATTTTCGACGGCCACGGCGATCATCCGACGGTCGAAGGTCCGAAGTTCTACAAGCGCAACGGCTGGTACTACGTCTTCGCTCCGGCGGGCGGCGTGAAACCCGGCTGGCAGATCGTGCTGCGTTCGAAATCGCCGTGGGGCCCCTACGAGTGCCGTAAGGTGCTGCACCAGGGCGATACGTCGACGCCCGGCCCGCACCAGGGCGGCTGGGTCGAGGACGTCGAGGGCAACTCGTGGTTCATGCATTTCGTGGATATGTATGCCTACGGTCGTGTCGTGCATCTGCAACCCATGACGTGGAGCGACGACGACTGGTGCATCATCGGCATCGATCGCAACGGCGACGGGATCGGCGAACCGGTCGATACCTATGCCAAGCCGGCGTGCCGCAACAAGGTGCGGGGCGTGCTGACTCCGGCCGACAGCGACGAATTCTCGGACCGTAAGCTCGGACTCCAGTGGCAATGGCATGCCAATCCGCAGTCGGGATGGTATTTCAATAACCCTTCGCAGGGCGAGCTGCGTCTCTACTGTCACGTGCGTCCCGAAGGGTGGCGCAACCTTTCGGACAACGGCAATCTGCTGTTGCAGAAAGTCAATGCCCCGACCTATACCGCGACGACGAAGGTGCGTTTCCACCTTTCGTACGAAGGCGACCGTGCCGGTCTGATCGTAATGGGGCACGACTATGCGACGCTGGGGCTCGTGCTTCGCGATGGCAAACTGGTGCTGGAGCAGGGCGTTTGCAAGCGCGCGATGAAGAAAGGTACGCCCGAGCAGATCGTGGCATCGGCCGAATACGCCGCTACGGCGGCGCCGGTGGACCTCTACCTGCGTTGCCGCATCGAGCAGCAGTGGAACGACGACGGTACGCCGCGCATGATGTGCCGTTTCGCGTACAGTGCCGACGGCAAGCGCTTCCGCGATTTCGGCGAGCCGTTCGAGGCCCAGGCCGGCCATTGGATCGGCGCCAAGATCGGTTACTATGCCGATGCTACCGTCCGGAAAAACGATGCCGGATGGATCGACGTAGACTGGTTCCGGGTGACGAAATAGTCGGGAGCCTTCGGGCGGCCCGAGAGTGATAGAACCCTTGTTCGGATGTTTCCGGACAAGGGTTTTTGCAATTAAGAATCTCGGTTAAGAGCCGGATTTTAGGGGGAACGTTTTCGTGGGTTGCAGCCTGCGGCCCGCGCCCGGCTAAAAGCCGGGATTTATGAAGGTAATAGGTTAAACGTGAAACGTTTTTGCGGTTCGCCGCCAGCGGAGGCTGCCGGAGCCTTCGGCGAGAGGTAGTCCGCCGCCGGGGGTGGCGGCGAACTGCGCGGCTCTCCGAGCCGCATTTTGCAGCAAAGGATTAAGCTAATGCCGCGAAACGGCACGAATTGGCATCAAAAGGTACAAAGAAAAAAATCGCGAAGGTGATTTGAAAATTTGCGAAAATCTTTTTTGACAGCGGATAGTGGGTTTCAGTCTGCGAAGGTCCGGCTAAGAGTAATGCAATTCAAAATTAAGAATTACCTTTTAATAGTAGAGCTGTTGTTCTGTTGAGGGCAAACCTCCGCCCGGGGAAGCCTACGGCTCGCGCGGCCCAAAGAGCCGCATTATTAATTATACGCAACCATACGTCGAGGCAGTTTCTTGCCTGTCGATTCGCTTAAGTCGGCCCTATGCTCGGATTGCCGAGCCGTTCCGGCAGAAACGGTGCACGTTTGCTGCTGGAAAGCGACACGCCGCAAAGCGATAGGGAATTCCCTTTTAATGAAATAAGCTGCGGATGAAAATATCGGTAGCGCCCTGGTGGCGGGTGGTGTAGTCTTTGGCGATGCGGCTCGTGTCGCGCAGAACGGTTTCGTCGTCGTGCAGGGGGGCGAACCAGGCGCCCAGTTCCTCGTAGCTCGTCACCGAACGGGCGGCTCCGAGCGTCACCAGGTCGCGGGCCTCCTTGAATTTCTCGTATTTGGGCCCGAATGCGACGGGAAGTCCGAACGTCGCGGCTTCGAGCGTGTTGTGGATACCGACGCCGAATCCGCCGCCGATGTAACTCCACGAGGCGTATCCGTAAACCGAAGCGAGCAGCCCCACCGTGTCGAGGATCAACAGCTGCGTTCCCTCGAACGACGTGGTGTCGGTGCATTGCGTGTAACGGACGGCACCGCCGCGGGTCTCCTTCATCAGGCGGGCGATGCGCCCTTCGTCCATTTCGTGCGGTGCGACGATGAATTTCACGTCGGGATTGTCGTTCATCAGCGGAATGAGCAACTCCTCGTCGGGGCCCCACGTCGATCCGGCCACGAACAGTCGGTCGTTACCTCGGAATCGGTCGATCAGTTCGATGCGGCGGGCGTTGCGGGCGATTTCGGCCACCCGGTCGAAACGGGTGTCGCCGGCGACCAGCACATTGTCGAATCCGATCTCGCCGAGCAGCTTTTTCGACTCTTCGTTCTGTACGAACAACACCTCGAACGATTCGAGGGCCTGACGCCACAGACCGCCGTAGGGGCGGAAGAAGATCGATCCGGGACGGAAGATGGCCGAGACGACGAAGGTCCGCACGGAGCGGCGGCGCAACTCGCGCAACAGGTTGAGCCAGTATTCGTACTTCACGAAAACGGCGATCTCGGGATGCGCCGCGTCGAGAAAACGCCGGGCATTGCCCGGGGTGTCGATCGGCAGGTAGAAAATGTAGTCCGCACCCGCGTAGTTTTTGCGGATCTCGTAGCCCGAGGGCGAAAAGAAGGTCAGCAGGATTTTGTATTCGGGGTAGTCTCGTCGGATGCGTTCGATGATGGGGCGTCCCTGCTCGAACTCGCCCAGCGATGCGACGTGTACCCAGACGATGCGCGCTTGGGGATCGATCGTCTCGCGCATGCGGCGGAAAAGCTCTTTGCGGCCTTCGAGCCATAGCCGGGCCTTGCGGTGGCGCGGCGCTACGAGCCGGATGATCCCTACGTAAAGAATCAGACCGAGATTATAGAGCCACATCGGTAGTCGGAATATGGAATGTCGTATTTTTCACTTCGCCAATCTCTTCGGGGCCTGGTCGGAGGTCGTCCGGAGACGATCCGCGGCCTTTCGGCGCCAAATAGTTCAGTTTCAATTCGACAAATATAGTATATTTTGTCCGATTTGCCAAAAAACTGTCGTATGAAATTTTGCGGAACGAATTTTTCAAACCCTTATCGCCTTGCGGGTTGCATCGGGAACCGCTGTTCGGAACGGGGTGGGGCGGGGTGCCGTTTCGGGCGATCACCGGGCCCCGTTTCCGTTGCGGTCCGGTCGGACACGGCGCCGTACGTGCTTTTCCGGCGGAATCACCAGTGGAATTCCATCGCCCGCTCGATCAGCTCCACGCGTGCGATATCCTCCGCGCCGATCTCGACGCAGGCCAGGTCGAACTGTACGTCGCCCGGCCACGGCGCCTGTTCGAGATACCGGATCGCGGCTTGTTGCAAAGCCCGGAATTTCTGCGGCGTGGCGGCCGCTTCGGGCGGTGTGAGGCTGCCGGTGTGCCGCGTCTTGACCTCCACGAAATGCAGCACGCCGCCGAAGCGGGCGATGATGTCCAGCTCGTAACGGCCGAAGCGCCAGTTGAGTGCCAGCAGTTCGAATCCTTCCCGCCGCAAATACTCGGCTGCGGCCTGCTCGCCCCTTCGGCCCGTTTCGGCTGCGGTCATTTCAACGGATGATTTTCTGAATGCTGTTCGCGCGGCGGATCGCGGCGGCGAGCCCTTCGGCGTCGTCGCGTTCGATCATCCGCCGCAGAAGTTGCAACTGGTGGATGTGTTCGCGCAGGACGTCGAGCACGTTGTATTTGTTGCGCAGCAGGATCGGCACCCACGTCTGAGCCGAGCTCTTGGCCAAGCGTACGGTGCTTTCGAAACCTCCGCCCGCCAGGTCGAAGATGCGGTGCTCCTCGCGCTCTTTTTCGAGCACGGTGTTGGCCAGGGCGAACGATGTGACGTGGGAGATATGCGAAACGTAGGCTGCGTGGAGGTCGTGCTCCTCGGACTCCATGCGGATGATCGGGCAGCCGAGCGTGCGGAAAATCCGCTCGACGGTCTCCAGGGCGTCGGGATCGCTGCGGTCGGCGTCGCAGATCACCGTGTTCCGGCCGCGGAAGGCGTCGCGTTGGGCGGCCCGGGGACCGCTGTATTCCGTGCCCCACATCGGATGCACGGCGACGAAGCGGCCTCGGCGGGCATGCTGCGAGACGACCTCGCACAATTCGGCTTTGATCGAGCCCATGTCCATCACGATCTTGCGATCCGTCGCACGGTTGAGCGCCTTGACGGCCAGCAGCGGAATGGTGTCGACCGGCGTGGCGAGTACGACGAGTTCGGCTTCGTCGATACCCTCCGCAAAGGGGACGATGCGGTCGGCCAGGCCGAGTTCGAGTGCCTGCGCGGCATGTTCTTCCGAACTTTCGACGCCCAGGATTTCGTCGGCCAGACCGTGTTCGCGCAGGGCCAGGGCGAACGAACCGCCGATCAGTCCCAGACCGGCTATGAGTATTTTCATGGTCGTTGTGTTTTACGGGTTTGTGGGTAGGAATGTCCGTAGGGCGGCTGTTCGGACTCCGTATGGAGCGCCTCGGCATACACCGCTTCGGCGATGCGTGCGATCATCCGGGCGTTCGTGGCGTCGTCTTCCCGCGAATCGCGGATGAATACGGCGAGGTAACAGCACCTTCCGTCGGGCAGGAGGAAGAATCCGGCGTCGTTGTCGCCGATTTTCGCACCTTCCGGAGTGCGGTCCGAACTTCCGGTCTTGTGCCCGAGGGGAACCTCCGCCGGGATTCCGGCCCGGAGTTTGTCGGCCCCGGTTTCGGTGGCCAGCATCGCCCGCAGCAAGGCGTCGAGGTATTCGCCCGAGATGATTCGTCCGTCGCGTATCGTCTTCAGCAGGCGGACCGCAGCCGAGGGCGAGGTGCGGTTGGCGTAGCAGTTCCGCAACTCCAGGTGCATCGTGTGCTCGGTCTGCGTGACGGCGAAATCCCGGATGCCCGCCCGGCGGATGCAGGAATCTACGGCGTACGTGCCTCCGGCCAGGTCGATCAATAGGTCGCAGGCGTTGTTGTCGCTCAGGGAGATGGCGTAACGGAGCAACTCCCGCGGGGTGATTCGCAGCGAGCTGCTGTCCGCTCGGGCATCCCGCAGCGGGCTGTACGTATTCGGTCGCAGCACCTCGGCCGGGAAAATGAGTTCTTCGTCCAGCGACGCCTTTTCGCGCTCCATCTTCGACAGTGCGGCGACGGCGACGTGGAGTTTGAATACGCTCATCATGGGGTAGCGGTCATCGTCGCCGGAGGCGATCGTTTCGGCCGCTCCGGGGAGCAGTGCCGCGAATCCGACGGTCGCCTGTTTCCCGTGCGTGATCCGGGCTGCCGCGTCGAGCAGCCCTGCGGAACGGGTCTGCGCCCCGCACGGTGCGACCGAACAGAGCAGCAGCAACAGGAGAAGTCGGGGCATACCTATTATAATAGAAAACTCAAGTCCTCTCCGGGCTGCACTTCGAATGTTTCGACGCCTTTTTTGAAGATGCGCATCGGACGCTTGCCGATGAGCTCCAGCCGGTCGTTTTCGTAACGGAGCATGCACCCTTCGCGCAGCCCTGCGACCCAACGGCGCGGATTGGCCTCGATGTACTCCAGGATACGCTGCTCGCGGGTCTCTCCGGCATGTCCCTCGGGGTTGGCGTCGAGGTAGTGGGGGTTGATCTGGAATTTCACGGCGCCGATCGCACGGAACGATTCGGGTTCGACGATCGGCATGTCGTTCGTCGTCGAGATCGTCGGGCAAGCCACGTTGCTGCCGGCCGACCAACCTACGTAGGGCGTTCCGGCCTTGATTTTGCGTAGGATAGCCGTCATCAACCCCTGGCGCTGCATCATCCGTGCCAGGGCGAAGGTGTTGCCGCCGCCGACGCATACGGCTTCGGCTTCGCGGATCATGCGGGCCGGATCGGCGGCGCGGTGTACCGAACGTATGCGGATGCCCAGTTCGGCGAAACGCGCCTGCACCTTCTTCTCGTACTCGGCGTAGGAGAAGGTCACGGCGGCGTAGGGGACGAACGCCACTTCCCGAACCCCGGTGAGGAAACGGCCGATTTCGGGCAGCGGATAACGCAGGTATTCTTCGCCTGCATTGGTCGAATTGGATATCAGAAGTAATTTCATAATCTGTTGATTATCTTTGTTATATGACGTGTTTTGTGCTAAATGTCCGAAAAATTGTGAATAAAAAAATCGGGGTGTTTTGCCAAAAGTAATAAAAAAGTGTTACTTTTGCGCAAAAATAACCCGGAAATGTCTAGAACTATTTCCAAATAATTGTTTAACTAAAAACTTAAAATTATGTCAGATGTTCAAAAGAAAGTCGTCGAGATCATCGTCGATAAGCTGGGTGTAAAGGAGTCGGAGGTAGTACCCGAAGCAAGCTTCACCAACCACCTGGGCGCAGATTCGCTCGACACCGTTGAGC
>CANPHE010000017.1 GCA_947573795.1 uncultured Alistipes sp.
TGCGATGAACGGTTTTCCGCACCATTGACAAATTCTTTTTACTTCCATATTTTCGGTCTATTTTCTGCCATTTTCCATGAATTTTAATTTCCCTTTCTGTCTACACATGTAAACCATTGTCAACACACGTCAACTAATGCGTCACTGTGACATTCGGGCTAACCGTGAATTTCTGTCGCGGTAGAAATATGATAGAAAAATATGGATAAAAACCGTTACTTCCAAATACGGACTGGAAAGCGTTAAAATAATAAAGTCGCTGATATACAGCGACTTTATTCTGAATGGTTATAGTTGCTTATGGCTATTTCCAAGCCATCACTTGCCGATGCAGAACTTCGAAAAGATGTTCTTTAGAATTTCGTCGGAGGTGATTTGGCCGCGGCCGGTGATGGTGCCGAGGTGGGTGGTGACCTGGCGGATCTCTTCGCTCAGAAGATCGGTCGGAAGACCGTTGCGGAGCCCGTCGAGGGCATTGCGGAGCGCTTCGGCAGCCCGGTCGAGCGCTTCGAAATGACGCGTATTGGAGACTACCGCGTCGCCGTGGTAGAGGGCGTCCGTATCGATGCTGTCGCGCAAGGCCCTGCGCAAGCGTTCGATCCCTTCGCCGTTGCGGGCCGAAATGAAGATCGGAACATTCGGGGTATTCGGTGTTGCCGGGGAGATGGCGCCATCTCCGATGCGGTCGATCTTGTTCACGACATAGATCATACGCTGGTCGTCCCGCAGGGTGAAATCGGGTTCCGGGAGGCGGGAAAAGTCGTTCATAGCCGTGGCGTCGAGCAGGTAGAGGACGATGCGCGCACGGGATATGCTGCTGCGCGTCCGTTCGATGCCCATACGTTCCAGCGCATCGTCCGTCGTGCGGATGCCTGCCGTGTCGAGGAAGCGGAACTGTACGCCGTCGATGTTGGCCGTCTCTTCGATGACGTCGCGCGTGGTTCCGGCGATATCCGAAACCAAGGCCCGTTCTTCGTTGAGCAGGCGGTTCAGGAGGGTCGATTTACCCACGTTCGGAGCACCGGCGATCGCCACTGCGACCCCCTGTTTGATGGCGTTTCCGAGCGAGAAAGAATCGCGCATGGCGCGAATTTCGAGTCCGATACGTTCCATCGTCGTCCGCAGGCGATTGCGATCGGCGAACTCTACGTCCTCCTCCGAAAAATCGAGTTCGAGTTCGAGCAGCGACGCGAGTTCCAGCAATTCGCCCCGCAGCGTTTCGAGCGTCGCCGAATAACCGCCGCGCATCTGGGTCGAGGCCAAGGTGTGGGCCGCACGCGACGAGGAGGCGATCATGTCGGCTACGGCCTCGGCCTGCGAAAGGTCCATCTTCCCGGCCAGGTAGGCGCGGATGGTGAATTCGCCCGGATCGGCCGTGCGGGCTCCGGCAGCAATTGCCAGCCGGAGAATCTCCGAGACGATATACTGCGATCCGTGGCACGAAATCTCGGCGGAATCTTCGCCCGTATAGGAGTGCGGTGCGCGAAAAACAGAGACGAGTACGTCGTCGACGATCCGCTCGCCGTCGAGAATGCGGCCGTAGTGTACCGTGTAACCTTCGGCATCGGCGAGAGGCCGGCGTCCGCGGAAAATCCGGTCGCAGACGGTCAACGTTTCGTCGCCGCTCAACCGGATAACGGCTAAAGCGCCGCCGGGTGCGGTCGCTGGGGCGACGATGGTATCGTGGTCGTACAGCATCTCAAGTGCGGTTGAGGCTGGGCGTCAGCGGCCCTCGATGCGGAGCGTCTGCCCGATGCGCAGGGCCTTGGGATTGCGGATTCCGTTCCAACGCATGAGTTGCGCCGTCGTTACGTGGTAACGTCGGGCGATGGCGCCCAGCGTATCGCCCTTCTTCACGCGGTAGGTCGTGCCGCTGCGTTCGGCGCGTTTCTTGTCGAGGTTCGCCGGGTTGATATACTCCTTCAGATAGGCCGAATCCTTGGCGTAAATCTCCTGTTCGTGCGCGATATACTGGGCGATGTGACGCTGCGGCAATACGAGCGTATAGGTCTTGGTCGTTGCCGGAACGATATCGAGCTTGTATTGGGGATTGAGCATCCGCAGCGTCTCGACATCGAGATCGATCGTCGAGGCGATCTGTCCGAAGTGCAGCAGCCGGTTGATGCGCACCGTGTCGACCGACAGCGGAATGGGCGATTCGGTCAGTTCGAGTCCGTGTTGCCGGTGGTAGGTGTAGGCGTATGTGGCGCCGATGAAGGCCGGAACATAGCCGCGTGTCTCGCGCGGGAGGTAGTCGTAAATCTCCCAGAAGGTCTTGCCGCCCGAGCGGGCGATCGCCTTGTTGACGTTGCCCGGGCCGCAGTTGTAGGCGGCGATGGCGAGCGTCCAGTCGTTATAGATGCCGTAAAGGTCTTTCAGATAGCGGCATGCGGCCTGCGTGGCCCGCACGGGATCGCGCCGTTCGTCGACGAGCGAATTGACCTCCAGGCCGTAGCTCTTGCCCGTGGAGGGCATGAACTGCCACAATCCTACGGCTCCGGCACGCGACACGGCAGTCGTCGAGAGGGCCGATTCGATGATCGGCAGCGCCCGCAGCTCGACCGGAAGGTTCTCCTTCAGCAACTCGTCCTCGATGAGCGGAAAATAGTATTTCGACATGCCCAGAATCCGGCTGATGGTGCCGTAACGCGGGTCGGTATAACGGTTGATGTAGCCCTTGACGATGCTGTTGTAGGGCAACTGAATGGGCGATGCGAGGTCGCGCAGCCGTTGCTGGTAGAGCGAATCGGGCGTCGTGTCGACGATCGTCGTGTCGGCGAGGATGTAATGTTCGAAAAACTCCGTATAGGCGTCGTGACGCTGCCGTTCGCGCCATACGGCCACCAGCGAATCGACCTGCTCGGCGGTGAGTTCCAGGGTGAGGTCGTTCACGACGGGCTCCGGTTCGGGTTCCGGCTCGGGCTCGGGTGCTGCGACGGGTTCGGGCGTTGCGGGTCGCTGGGGTTCGACGACCTCCGTCTGTCGTTTGTTCTTGCGTTTGGATTTGCGGGGCGCACGTTCTGCGGCCGTTGCCGCGCAGAGGACGCCGAGCGAGAGTATGAGTGCGAGCGTTCGTTTCATCGTCTAAAAGTTGAGGCTCAGGTTGAAGCCGAATACCGGGCGGTTGTCGCCGAGTGTGGGAACATAGGGGTAGTCGACCATCGGTTCGAGATTCATCGAGAGGTCGTCCGAAATGTCGTAGTCTTTCAGGTGCGCGTCGACATGCGCATCGACGATCTGGAGGATGTAGAGCGCGCCCGTGACGATGATGCAGAGGTCGCGGTTGCGGCGGTAGTTGTTCCTCAGGTCGCGGATATAGGTGGTCGAGTAACGTCCGTGGAATTCGTCCGTCGGGCCGTTGGGATATTTGTCCGGATGCTGGTCGTAGTCGGCCAGCAGCGCGTAAGCCTTCTTGAAACGCTGGTAGCCGCGGTTGTTCCAGTCGATGCAGTAGATCATCGAGGCGAAACCTCCGACGACGAACGGCACCTTCCAGTAGCTTTTGTTGTAGATCTGTCCCGCACCGGGGAAGATGCAGGCCAGGGTCGTGGCCTTCTTGACGTCCGAAACGTCGTTGGTGCTGTAATTCACGGCCGCATCGCCGATGAAGTAGATGTACGACGCCAGGGTGAGACCCAGATAGAGCTGTCGCCGGGTGTTGCTGCGGATCAGGCGGTTTTGCAGTGCGTCCAGCTCGGGCGTACGGGTGAGGCTGATGTCGGTATAGGCGTCGAACTCCCGTTTGAGGGGTTTGTAGGTGCGGTTTTCGTTGATGAAAAGGGCCAGTCCCGCGCCTACCGTACCGTAGAGCACGGGCAGTTTCCAGTATTGTTTGTTGTAGATCTGTCCGTATCCGGGCAGTACGGTCGAGAGCCAGCAGACCTTCGAGAGCGACATGGAGTCGCTCATCAGCCACCCTTTTTTGAGGAATTTTCGCCGTGCGGTGCTATCGGGTTCGGTATATCCCGCTTCGAAACGGGCCAGCATCGTCGAATCGAGGGTCAGAATGTCGTCCGTGCGCAGCAGATAGAGTGCTGCCGAGTCGGCGGCATAGTCCGCCGCTGCGAGCGAATCGAAACGGTCGGCCATCTCCACGCCCCGCAGCGAGTCGCGTCGCTGCTTGAGCGAATCGGGCTTGTCCATCAGACCGCCCCGGATGAGCGTGCGCGGTCCCCGTTGCAGCTGGGCCGTAGCGGGGCACCACCACGCGGTGAGCGCGAGGAGCAGCGACAGCAGGTATGCGGGCCGGAGACGTGTCATGGCGTTATCGGCGGGAGGCGAAGCGTTCGATGAAACGTTCGATGTCGCGGTCGTCGGCGAAGTCGATGACGATCTTGCCGCCGCCGTTCTTCGAGCGTTTGATGGCGATATCCTGCGAGAAGAATTTTTCGAGCTGCTCGACCAGACGGGTGTAGCTTTCGGGATACTCCTCTTCCTCCTCGGGTTGGGGCTGTGCGGCCGCCTGCTCGGAGAGTGCGCGGACCAGCTGTTCGATCTGCCGCACCGAGAGCGCCTTCTTGATGCAGCGCTTCAGCAGCCGCAGCTGTTCGGCTTCGGGGGCCCCGGCGATCGCCTTGGCGTGGCCCATCGAGATCAATCCCTCCTTCAGCGCGAGCTGTACCTCGTCGGGGAGCTTTAGCAGCCGCAGGTAGTTCGACACCGACGACCGTTTCTTACCGACCTTCTCCGAGAGGGCGTCTTGCGTGAGGTGGCATTCGTCGATGAGGCGCTGCATGCCCAGCGCGATTTCGATGGCGTTGAGGTCCTGGCGCTGGATGTTCTCCACCAACGCCATGGCGTGCAGGTTTTCGTCGTCCACCTCGCGGACGTAGGCCGGAAGGGTCTTCAGATCGGCGCGCTGCGCGGCTCGCCAGCGCCGTTCACCGCTGATGATGATGTATTTGCCGTCGGCGGCCTTCTTCACCGTGACGGGCTGTATGATGCCCAGCTGGCGGATCGAGTCGGCCAGTTCGTCCAACGCCTCCTCGTCGAACTGCGTACGCGGCTGCGTGGGGTTGGGTACGATCTGCCGGATGTCGATCTCGGTCATGCGGCTCATGGGTTTGAGCTTGGGGTCGATGGCTTCGGCGCCGAAGATGGCGTCCAGTCCGCGCCCCAATCCCTTCTGTGCTTTCATGGTGCTTCTATATTAACTGCGCTTGCGGTTGCGTTTGAGAAATTCCCGTGCCAGGGTGAGGTAATTCTCCGATCCCGTGGCGCTCGCGTCGTAGAGCATGACGGGTTTGCCGTGCGAGGGCGCTTCTCCCAAACGGATGTTGCGCTGAATTATTGTGTCGTAGGCCAGCTCGCCGAAGTGCTCGCGCACCTCGGTGACGACCTGGTTGTTGAGGCGGTTGCGCATGTACATCGTCAGCAGGAACCCTTCGATGCCCAGCGCGGGGTTGAGCGTCGATTGCACCTTGCGGATCGTGCTCAGCAGTTTGGAGAGTCCCTCCAGGGCGAGGTATTCGCACTGTACGGGCACCAGCACCGAGTCGGCCGCCGTGAGGATATTGACGGTCGTGTAGCCCAGCGACGGCGAACAGTCGATGAACAGGTAGTCGTACTGCTCGCGCACCGCGTCGACGATGCGTTTCATGACGA
This sequence comes from uncultured Alistipes sp., assembly GCA_947573795.1. Taxonomy (GTDB): domain Bacteria; phylum Bacteroidota; class Bacteroidia; order Bacteroidales; family Rikenellaceae; genus Alistipes. Next base: position 5,605 of record CANPHE010000017.1, read on the forward strand.
AATGGGCGTTCTCCATCTTCGGCAACTCCGTATCGGCGGCCACCAGGTCGATCGACGAGGGGAGCAGCCACAAGTTCTTGATATCGGGGCTGCGCAGGATAACCTCCTCGGGCTGCCGGAGGCCTGCGATGCACTCGTAGATACCTTCGAGATTGATGTCGAACCCCAACCCCGACGTGGCGTTGGCCTGCGGGTCGGCGTCCAGCAGCAGGACCTTTTTTCCGAGCAGCGCCAGCGAGGCGGCGAGATTGATGGCCGTCGTGGTTTTGCCCACGCCGCCTTTCTGATTCGCTAATGCGATAACTTTTGCCATTTTTCGATCGGGATAATAATCGGGCAAATTTAATGAATTTAAATGGAATTCCATAACCGTTGCGGAAAATTGCCTATCTTTGTTCCCGGAACCGATTGACAGAGACTATCGAATGAAGGAGGAAAAAAATACGGAGGTCCGGCCCGAAGGTCCGGAGACCGAACGCTCGGAGGCGATGCCATACGCGGATGCGGCACCGGATGCCGGGGCGAAAGATGCGCCGGGCGCTCTTCCCGGCGGCAAAGGCCGTTTCCCCACGGCGGCGGATTATCTGGTTTTCCTGGGGATATTCTTCGTGGCGAACATCGTCGGTTCGGGCGTGGCCCTGCTGGCCGGATTCCCCTGGCCCGGAACGGGTTCCGCGGATGCCACGGCGCAGTTCAATGCCGTGGCCTATGCCGTATCGATGTCCCTGACGCTGGGCGGCATGCTCCTCTACCGGGCCCGCCGCGGAGGGCCGCGCCGCGTGGCGCACTTCTCGCGCCGGGGCACCGATCCCGTGCTGCTGCTCTGGGGCGTGGTCTTCATGCTGGCGACGTCGGTGGTGATCGAACCCCTGTTGGGGCTGTTGCCCGAGGTGCCTTCGGCGGTCTACGGGCGGGGCGTCTGGGCCGCCGTGACGCTGGTGGTGATGGCGCCGCTGCTGGAGGAGACGATTTTCCGGGGCGTGCTGCTCGAATCGACCCGCAGCCGTTACGGCGTCTTCGCGGCGTGGCTGATCTCCTCGCTGCTCTTCGCTGTGGTGCACCTCCATCCCGCCGTGGCGGTCAATGCCTTCTTCATGGGGCTCATCCTGGGTTTCGTCTACCTGGCGACCGATTCGCTGTGGGCGTCGATCTTCCTGCATGCGGTCAATAACGGCGTGGCCTATGTCGTGCTGGCGATGGGGCTGGGCGACGAAGGTGTGTTGCTCCGGGATTTCGTGGAGAACGATACGCTCTATGCCGTGATCTATGCGACGGCCGCTGCGATCTTCCTCTTCTCGGGGTATATGACCCTGCGTACGCTCCGGCGGCTGCGCACGGCGGAGAGAGAGCAACGGCCTGCCGACAAGTAACTGCGGTCGGATGAACCGATTCGTTATCCGGGATTGCAGCACGTTAAAGAGTGCTCTCGCGGTAAAAATCACCCCCTCGGCGTAATAATCCGACCCCGTACTGCGTTAGTTACGGGTAAAAAACGTATCTTTGTCCTCCGGATGATGAAATGGCGAGCGATCATAGCGGCTGCGGCCTGCGTGTGGCTTCTGGCGGGTTGCCGGGAGCTGCCGCGCTATTTCGGCGAGGAGACCTATGCCCGTGCGGGCGGCAAGGAGCTGCGTTCGCGCGACGTGCAAGGTGTCGTTCCGGCAGGATTGTCGGGCGCCGACAGCGCTGCCTATATGAAAGTCTACGTGGATCGCTGGGTGCGCAAGCAACTCAAGTTGCAGGAGGCCGAAGCGCTCTTTTCCTCCTCGGCGGCGGATATCGACAAGATGGTCGAGGAGTACCGCCAGGCGTTGTTGATCCGCAAGCTGGACCAGTATTACGTCGACCGCGACCTCGATACGGCGTTCACCGACGACGAGATCGTGGCCTACTACAACGCCCATTCGGGCGATTTCCGCCTCGACCGGCCCATCGTCAAGGGACGCATCGTCCGCTTCCCGGAGCGTTATCGCCAGGCTGCGAAGCTCAAAACCCTCATGGGGGCGCAGTCTGCGGCGCAGCAGCAGGATTTCAGCGACATCTGCACGAAGAACGACTTCGAGGTGAACGACTTCCGCGAGCAGTGGATCGACTTTCCGGAGTTCCTGAGCTACCTGCCGACGCTGCGGTCGCAGAACTACGATTCGGTGCTCGGTTCGACTGCCGTGCAGGAGATGCGCGACAGCCATTCGCAATACCTGTTCCGCATCGAGGCGGTGCGCCGCGAGGGCGAAGCCATTCCGCTCGAACGCTTGAGGCCGACGATCCGCCGCATCCTTTTCAACCAGCGGCAGACGGAGCTGATCCGCCGCTGCGAGGAGGAGTTGTTCGACCGGGCCGTGGAGAACGGCGAGGTGAAGATCGACACGGTGCGCAGCACGGTGTCCTGAAAATGAAACGATAACAACGAAAAACGCAATACGAAATGCTGAAAAAAGGTATCTGGGCATCGGCCCTCGTGCTGTTCGCGGCGAGCGTGCTCGCACAATCGCGACAGATGATGCTCGACAAGGTGGTCGCCGTGGTGGGCTCGTCGTCGATTCTCTACTCCGACGTCGACCAGTATGCGCGTCAGCTCACGGCGCAGCGCCGCCAGGAGGGGTATACCTCCGACCGGGACCCGATGAACGAGGCGCTCGAAGCGCTCATGACCCAGAAATTGCTCTACAACCAGGCGCAGATCGACTCCGTGCAGCACAATACCGACATTCCGGGGCGTGTCGAGGAGCAGATCCAGCAGATGATCGACGCCGAGGGTTCGATCCCGGCGCTCGAATCGAAGCACCACATGGCGATCTTCAACATCCGCGAGATGATGCGCCAGAACTACGAGGAGCAGGCCCTCGCACAGGCCATGCAGAGCGAGGTCATCAGCAAGGTTTCGGTCATCCCGGGCGAGGTCGAGCAGTTCTACAAACGCATCGACAAGGACAGCCTGCCGACCATCGCCGAACAATACGTCTACGCGCAGATCACCAAGTTCCCCAAGTCCATGACGGCGGCCAAGCAGCGTACGCGCGAACGGCTGCTCGACATGCGCGAGCGTGTCATCACGGGAACGGCCAAGTTCGAGAACCTGGCCCGCATGTATTCGCAGGACCCCGGTACGATGATGCGCGGCGGTGAGATGGACCCCACGCCGCTGGCCGGTCTCGATCCGGCGTTCGCCGCGGCTCTCGAACCGCTGAAGCCCGGACAGATCTCCGAGGTCGTGGAGTCGTCGTTCGGTTTCCACATCATCCAGCTGCTCGACAAGCGCGGACAGCTCTACCATTTCCGCCATATCCTCCTGCACCCGATCTTCACCTCCGAGGAGCTGGGCGAGACGGCCCGCATGCTGGACAGCGTGGTGACGCTCATCCGCCAGGACTCGATCACCTTCGAGAAGGCCGCCCTGGAGTTCTCCGACGATCCGACGTCGAAGATGAACGGCGGCGTGGTGTCGAACCACGACATCCTGGAGCGTTTCTACTCGTTCAATGTCGACGTGCGGCAGACGGTCACGAAGTTCCTTAAAGAGGATTTCGCCCATTTCAATGCCCTGGACGACTTCAACGCCTTGAGCCGTCTGAAGATCGGCGAGGTGTCGGACGCCTTCCTCACGGAGGATATCATGAGCAACCAGCTGGCCAAGGCGGTCAAACTCCTCGAGATCATCCCCACGCACGTCGCTTCGCTCAACGAAGACTACCTCCGTCTGGAGGAGATGGCGCTTCAGGAGAAGCAGGAGCGTGTTTTCCGCGACTGGCTCTCGAAGAAGATCGATGCGATGTACGTCTATATCGATCCCGAGTTCCGCGACGGCGAATTCGAGAACAAACACTGGGTGAAGTAGTCCGTGCGCCGGTTCCTTTCCATAATGATTCTTGCCGCGGCGTGCGGCATCGTGCTGGTGCGGGGCGGCGAGCAGACTCCCGACGCGGCGTCGGGTGCGGGGGAGAAGAAACTCATCGACCTCAAATCCGACCTGATGGGGCCGGTCGCTCCGGGCGATTCGGTGATCTTCCTGGTGCGCAACTTCGCCGCGCAGCATAACGGCGCCGTCATCACGTGCGACAGCGCCGTGCGTTATTCGGACATGCGGATCGAATTCTTCGGCAATGTCCTCATCAACAAAAATACCACTTATATATACGGCGACCGTGCCGAATACGACGGCGACCGCAACGAGGCGCGTATCTACTCCGACCTGGTGAAGGTCGTGGACGGCGATGCGACGCTCTATACCTACCGTTTCGTCTTCGATACGAAGGAGAACGTCGGGCAGTTCGACGGCGGCGGTGTGCTGACCAACCGCGAGAACGTCCTCGAAGCCGTGCGCGGCTACTACTATGCCGACACGAAGGAACTCGTGGCGGTCGACGAGGTGGAGATGCGCAACGACGAATACGAACTGCGGGGCGATTCAGTGGTTTACAATATGGCGACGGACAACGCCTATTTCTTCGAGCGGACCAATATCTGGAGCCGCGACGGGGATTATCTCTATGCCGACCGGGGCTCGTATGCCAAGAACGACACGCTTTACGTCGTCACGCGCAACGGGTACGTGCTGACCGAAAACCAGGAGGTCTGGAGCGACAGCATCGATTTCTACCGGGCGAAAAACCACGTCATCCTGCGCCGGAATATCCAGCTCGACGATGCGGAACACAAGGTGCTGGCTTTCGGCGATTACGGCGAATACTGGAAGGAGCCGGGCGATGCGCTGCTGACGCTCGATCCCGCCGTGGTGAGCTACGATCTCTCGCAGGGCGATTCGCTCTTCATGCGTTCGGATACGATCCGCCTGCTGACGATCGACGTGCTGGCCGAGGAGCGCCGTGCCGCAGCTGCGGCGGCAGCCGATTCCGCCGCGATGGCTTCGCAGCGTGATTCTGCGGCCGTTGCGCGTCGGCCGCATCGCGGGGATCGTCCTGCGCGCGACGATGCCGAAGGTTCGGAGCCGGAGGAGAACGCTGAGGAGGAGGCCTCGCAGCCCGAAATCGCAGCCGATTCGGCGGAGATGGATATTCCGACGGATTCGCTGGGGCAGATAGCTCCCGTCGATTCGCTCGGACGCGTCGCGGCGGACTCGGTGGCGGTCAATCCGCTCGATACGCTCGTCGGGGCGCAGCGCAAAGCCTATCTCAAGGAGCAGGCCCGCAAGGTCAAGGCTGAGGCCAAGGCCGCGAAAGCTGCCCGCCGCAAGGCCGAGCTGGAGGAGATCGCCCGCAAACGGCAGGAGAAGACCACCGCCAAACTCCTGGCGCAGAAGGAGCGCGAGGAGGTGCGGTTGGCAGCGCGGCGGCTGAAGGCCGAATCGAAATTGCGGGCCCGGCAGGCCCGAGCGGCCCGCAAAGGCAAGCCCATCCCGACCGACTCGACCGATTTGCAGCGACTCGATTCACTGCTCGACCGCAATGCCGCCGAACGGGATTCGCTGTTGCAGGTGCTCGGCGAGGAGTGGACGGCCGACAGCATTGCGCTGTTCGCTCCGGCGGATACGGTCGATTCGACGGCCGTGCCGCGCGATACGCTCTACCGCCTCATCAAGGGATTCCGCGACGTGAGGGTCTTCCGGTCCGATTTCCAGACCGTGTGCGACTCGATGGTCGCTATTTCGACCGACTCGACGATCCACCTCTATATCGAGCCCGTGTTGTGGAACCAGAGCAACCAGATCACCTCCGAGGTGATGGATATCTATACGAAGAACCAGCAGATCGAACGTGCGGAGTTCGTCGGCGCACCGATGATGGTCTCCCAGCTCGACACGACGCACTACAACCAGGTGGCGGGCAAGGAGATGACCGCCTATTTCCTCGACAACCGCATCTACCGCAACGATGTCAACGGCAATGCGCAGACGATCTACTACATGCAGGACGGCGAGCCCCCCGAGATCACGGGCGTGGGTATCATCGAGAGCGGCGATTGTTCGTTCTTCATCGAGGATCAGCAGGTGGTGACGATCGTCTATCGGTCGAATCCCGAATGGCATATCTACCCGATGGACAAGGTGCCGGAGAGTCAGGAACTCTACCTCAAGGGCTTCAAGTGGGAGGGCGACCGGCGTCCGACGCAGCGCGAGGTCTTCGACCGTCCGATCCGGCCTTCGCAGCGGGAGACGAAATCGCGCCTGGCCCACCCCGATTTCCCGATACGCCGCCGCATCGACGACTATAAGCAGCGCCTCGTGGAACAGGGCCGCTGGAGCGACCGCATGGATCCGGTGGACGACGCCACGGTGGAGTGGATGCGGGCCTTGGGCTTCGAAGTGGGACAGCCGCGCGAAACGGCGCCGCTGGAGCCGTAGGGGCGGCGCTGTGCTGCGGTGCAGGCGAACGAACCGCTCGTCATCCGCAGGCGCGGGTGTCGCAGCTTATGATCGAGGTCCGATAAATTCCGTATGATGAATTCCGATAACCGTTCCGAACTTTTCCCCGTCGTCGATCCCGACGGACGGGTCGTGGGCAGCGCCACGCGCGGCGAGTGCCACGGCGGCAGCATGCTCCTGCATCCCGTCGTGCATCTGCATCTTTTCAATTCGCGCGGCGAACTCTACCTGCAACGTCGGCCGCTGTGGAAGGACATTCAACCCGGACGGTGGGACACGGCCGTGGGCGGTCATGTCTCGTTGGGCGAGACGATCGACGAAGCGCTGCGCCGCGAGGCGTTCGAGGAGCTGGGCATCGACGGTTTCGTGCCCGAACGTATCGCGGTCTACGAATTCCGTTCGGAGCGCGAACGCGAATTGGTCTACGTGCATCGATGCTGCTATGACGGAGCGGTTCGTCCGAGCGACGAACTCGACGGCGGACGCTTCTGGTCCCGCGACGAAATCGTCGGCAACATCGGCCGGGGCGTTTTCACGCCCAATTTCGAAAGCGAAATCGCTCGGGTTTTCGGCTGGGGAGTTTCGCAATAGCTGGGTGGCTCGGCCGGTCGTACCGGGGCGAGCCGCCGAAAAGCTCCCCGTGTGCTGCGGTCGATTTCGCTATCGCATGCTGTCTTTGAAAATTTGCCGGTTTTTAGTCGGGTAGCGGCTCGGAAATTGCGAGAACGCGCGGTATGCACGCGCTTCTCAAACGTTGGACCGATGCCCTGATGAAATGGGCCGGGGTGGATGCTGCGGCCGAGAACGGATGGGATCGTCTGGTCGCGTTCATCCTGGTCGTCGCCGTGGCCGTAGTGCTCGATTTCGTGCTGCGGAAGATCGTCGTGCGGGGCGTGCGCCGGATCGTGGAACGTACGCGCGTGCGTTGGGACGACGAGCTGTTCAGCGTCCGCGTGCTCGACCGCGGTTGCCATATCCTGAGTGCGTTGTTGCTGGTGCTGGTCCTGCCCGTGGTTTTCGAAGACAAAACGGAGGTGCGTACCTTCGTGTTGCGCATGGTCGAGGTCTATGCGATCGTGACGGTCATTCTCTTCATCAACGCCCTGCTTTTCGCCGCTTTCCGCATCGCTGCGGCGCGTCCCGCCTGGCAGAACAAGCCGATCAAAGGGTTGCGCCAGACGGCGCAGGGCATCGTGTTGTTCATCGGTGTGATTTTCTGCATCTCGACGCTGATGGGCAAGTCGCCGGCGAACCTGCTCACGGGACTGGGCGCCTCGGCGGCCGTCATGATGCTCATCTTCCGCGACAGCATCCTGGGATTCGTGTCGGGCATTCAACTATCGGCCAACGACATGCTCAAAGTGGGCGACTGGATTTCGGTGCCCAAGAGCGGTGCGGACGGAAAGGTCGAGGAGGTGTCGCTCACGACGGTCAAAATCCGCAATTTCGACAATACGATCGTTACGTTGCCGCCCTATCTGCTGGTGAGCGATTCGTTCGTCAACTGGCATGCCATGCAGCTCACGGGCGGACGACGCGTGATGCGGTCGGTGTCGATCGACATGACCAGCGTGCATTTCTGCACGCCCGAGCTGCTGCAACGGCTGCGCGGTGTGGAACTTCTGAACGATTATATCGATCGAGCGGCTTCGGCCGACGGTGCGCAGGCTTCTGTCGAGGAGCTGCCGGTGGAGGCTCGGCATGCGACCAACCTCGGACTGCTGCGTCTCTATATCGTCCGTTATCTGAGCCAGAAAGTGCCGGTGAACCGGTCGATGACGCTCATGGTGCGGGAGTTGCAACCTACCGAATCGGGGATTCCGCTGCAACTCTATTTCTTCACCGATACGGTCGTGTGGGTGGAGTACGAACGCATCCAGGCCGATGTGTTCGATCATCTGCTCGCGGTGATTCCCGAATTCGGGCTGCGGGTGTTTCAGAATCCTACGGGGCGGGATTTTCAGGAGTTGCAGCGAAACGACGCCGACGCATCGTCGAACGGTTCCCCGTCCCTTTAGAGCGTGAACATGAGCATCACCTGCACGGCGATGACGCGCAGGAACATGCACACGGGATAGACCGTGGCGTAGGAGACCGAGGGTTTGTCGCCCTCGATCGTGTCGTTGGCGTAGTTCAGCGCCATGGGGTTGGCCATGCTGCCGCACAGCAGTCCGGCTACCGAACCGAAATCGAGTTTCAATACGCGCAGGGCGAAAAGTCCGATCACGACCACCGGAACGAAGGTCAGGGCGAAGCCCATGCCCAGCCACAGGGCCCCTTCGGGACGCATGACCGTCTCGAAGAAGTGCGCTCCCGCCTCCAGTCCCAGGCAGGCGAGGTAGATCGAGAGCCCCAAGGCGCGCAGCATGAGGTTGGCGCTCTGTGTGGTGTAGGTAATCATGTGGAGACGCGGTCCGAACGTGCCGATCAGGATGCCCACGACGATGGGGCCTCCGGCTGCGCCCAGTTTCACGGGGATCGAGATTCCGGGTACCGACAGCGGGATGCTTCCCAGAATCAGTCCCAGGATCAAGCCGATGAACACGGCGATGAGGTTGGGTTCGTTGAGGCTCTTCACGGCGTTGCCCAGGATGCGTTCGACGTTGCGGATCGCGGTGGCTTCGCCGACGACCGTGAGCCGGTCACCCAGTTGCAGCCGCAGGTCGGGGGTCGCGAGCAGCTGCACGCCCGATCGGTAGACGCGGCTGATGTTGATGCCGTAGTTGTTGCGCAGGCGCAGCGAGGAGAGTTTGCGGCCGTTGATCTCGGGGCGTGTCACGAGGATGCGCTGCGAGATGAGCTGGCTGTCGATGGCGTTCCAGTCGATGTTTTCCGTATTCCAGTCCTTCTGTTCCTGTTCGCCGAAGATGATCCGCAGGGCTTCGGCTTCGCCCGGGGTGGTGACGACCAGGATCACGTCGTCCTGTTGCAGGGTCTTGTCCGAGGTGGGGATCGAGACCCGCCCGTCGCGCCACAGGCGCGAGATGACGAAGCGGTGGTTGCTCTGCACGGCGATGTCGTGGACGCTGCGCCCGAAAACGGCCGGATTGGTGAGGTGATAGCTGGCGATGAAGACGTTTTTGCGGTGCTCGCTGTCGGGCCCCGGCAGGTCGTCGGGCCGAACGAAGAGTTTGCGCAGGAAAACGATGGCCAGGATCACGCCGACGACTCCCAACGGATAGGTCACGGCGCAGCTCAGCGCCGCGCCGTTGGTATCCAGGCCCAGCTGGGCCAAAGTCTGCTGCGCGGCACCTAAGGCGGGGGTGTTGGTCGTCGCGCCGCACAGAATGCCCGAGGTTTCGGCCATCGGAACCCCGCAGAGGAATCCGACGGCTGCGGCCGCTGCGGTGCCGACGAGAACCACCGCGACGGCGGGCGATACGAGTCGCATGCCGCCCGAGCGCAGGGAGCTGAAGAATCCCGGTCCGACCTGCAATCCGAGGGCGTAGACGAAGAGGATCAGTCCGAAGCTCTCGGCGTAGGCGAGCATCGAGGCGTCGAGCGTCAGCCCGAAGTGTCCGGCGACGATGCCGACGAAGAAGATGAATGCCGAGCCCAGTGCGATGCCTCCGAAACGGATCTTTCCCAGACCGATGCCGATCGCCGCGATCAGCGAGATCACCACGACGGCCTGCAAGGCCGAATGTACGGTCAATAACTCTTTAAGCCATTCCATGTCGAATTTCTTGCGGATAAGGCTGCAAAGGTAGGGAAAAAGTTGCGGAAAGCGATCGTTGCGAGGAAATAATCCTCTTCGGCGGCTGGGGCGCCGCGCTGAAAGCGCGAGCCGCCGAAGAGGAACTATAACAGGTCGTGCGCGATCGCAGCTTGTTCGGCGGCTGCGGCTCGCACCCGACTCCTGCACCCTGCGGCAATCCGGTCACCTTGCTGCGTCGGCGAATCCTAACGGCTGGCCGCGGTAGTAGTCGAGGATCTTTTGCCGGAAAAGGAATTCGTAGCGGGCCTGTACCGATTCGGCGTCGGCTTTCTCCATGCGTGTCTTGGCGTCGTTGAAGTCGTAGAGGGTCGAACGCCCCGCGGCGGCTTTTTGTTCGGCGTAGGCGAAGGCCGTGCGTGCGGAGGCGAGCGCCGCCTCGGCCGCGCGGTATTTGGCGTAGGCTGCGTCGGCGTTGTACCATGCCTGTTCGATCTGCTTGCGGAGCGACTGTTCGGCTTCGGTCAGCGCGAGCTGCCGGTTTTGCAGGGAGAGCTGTGCCGTGCGGATGTTGTTGCGGGTCGCGCGGCGGTTGAAGATCGGTATCGAAACCGAGACCCCGACGTATTCGCGGCTGTAATTGCGGAACTGCTGCCAGAAGCGTTGTTCGTCGCGGTCGTAGATTCCCGTGCCGTATCCGGCGCTGAGCGACACGGTGGGGTAGAGCGCTGCCCGTGCGATGCCGACGGCCGCCCGGGAACTCTCGACCCGCAGCCGTTCGGCGCGGATGTGGGGGCGTTCTTCGCAGGCCTGGTCATATACCGCGTCGATGCTGCCCGCACGATGCAGGGCGGCGAGCGTCACGCTGTCGGTCGGCGGCTCGGCGATGTCGAAACCTTCGGCGCTCGGACGGTTGAGCGCCTGGCTCAGCTCCAGGAGCGCCAGCCGCAGGTCGTTCTGCGCCTGCGTGAGCGTCAGATAGTCGTTGGCCTCGAGGGCTTCGCTTTCGTAGCGGGCCGATTCGGGCTGCTTGCCTGCGGCGACCAGTTCGCGGCTGCGCAACGTCTGTTCGCGGCTCAGGGCCAGCTGTCGCTCGGCTACGCCGACCATCGCCTTGGCATAGAGCGTTTGCAGGTAGAGCGTCATGACCTGTACGCCTACGTCCTCGCGCAGGCGTTCGAGCTCCTCGACCGCTGCGGCCAGGTCGAGTCGGCTCGCCTTGATCTGGCGGTTGATGCGCAGTCCGGCGAAGAGGGGCATGCCGGCCGAGATGCCGAGCGATCCCGAGGTCTGGTTCGAACTGCGGTAGGTGTTGTCGCCCGTGAGCGTGCGACCCAGCGAGAGGTCGACCCCTACCGAGGCGTTCAGGTCGGGAAGGCGGCTCATCCGTGCGGAGGAAAGTTCGGTGCGCTGCTGTTCGACCTGGAGGGCCGATTGCCGTACGCCGATGTTGTTGCGCCGGGCGTAGGCGATGCACGTGTCGAGGTTCCAGGGCGTACCCGGTTCGGGACCTCCGGCCGGTTGTCCGGAAATTCCGGTGACTGCGAGAGCGCAGCACAGCAATAGCAGGATTCGTTTCATCGTCCGTGGTTTTTTTATTGCTTCTCCTGACGGGCGCCGCGGACCTTCTCGTCGGCCGCGAGGCCTTCGGTGATTTCGATGTCGATGCCGTTCGAGAGACCGACGCTTACTTCGCGCCGTTCGAAAGTCTGCTCCTCGACATCCTCGGGGCCGGTCAGCACTTGGACGTAGGTCTTCTCCCCTTCGAACTCCAGGGTGCTTTCGGGCAGCGTCAGCACGTTTTCGCGACTTTCGATCAGGATGTTCGCATTGGCGCTGTAACCGGCGCGGACGAAAATATCCTCGGGAATCTTCACCGCGGCCTTCACCTCGAACATGATGACGCCGTTTTCCTCGGCGGCTTTGGGCGAGACGTACTCCAGCCGGGCGTCGAGCTCGACATTCTGCAAGGCGCCGATGGTTAGCTTCACGGGCATCGCCTCGCGGAGCTTGCCGACGTCCGTTTCGTCGACTTTGCCCTGGAAAAGCATGTTCGACATGTCGGCCACGGAGGCGATCGTCGTGCCGTCGTTGAAGGTGTTGGCCTGGATCACCGAGTTGCCGACCTTGATCGGTACGTCGAGGATCATGCCGTCGATCGTCGATCGGATTTGGGTGTTGCTCAACTCCTTGAAGCGGCTCGAAATGCCGTTCTTCACGATTTCGAGCCCCTCGCGGGCGTTCTGCAACTCCTCCTCGGCGCGCAGCAGCGCCGTGCGGCTCTGCTCGGCCTCCTCGTCCGAAACGACGCCCTGAGCGTGCAGTGCCGCCGTGCGGTCGTGTTCGCGGCGGGTCTGTTCGAGCGAGAGTTCGGCCAGCGAGACGCGCGATTCGGCGCTCGACAGCTGGCCCATCTCCGGCACGACCTTCACCGTGGCGATCACTTCGCCTTTGCGGACCGATTGCCCGGCCTCCTTGCGCACTTCGGAGACGATGCCCGAAATCTGCGGTTTGATAAGCACTTCGTCGCGGGGCTGGACTTTGCCTGTCGCCACGACATACTGACGCAATGTGTCGGCTTTGGGTTGCACGATCGCATAGACGTATTTCACGGGGCGGGTTTTCCGCCACAGGAACCAGAAGGTTCCTACGAGCAGTGCGCCGAAAGCTACGGCTGCGAAAATTTTGAGGAATTTTTTCATGAGTGCGGTATGTTATCGTTATTTTCGTTATTCTTCGCGTATGGCGTCCACGGCTTTGATGCTCAGGGCCCGCAGCGCCGGGATGACGCCCGCGGCGAGACTTCCCGCGACGAGGATCGCCAGCGAGAGGATGCCTGTGGTGAATCCGATCTGCCACGACACCTCGGCGCCCTCCTGGGCGACGGTCACGACCTGGTAGTAGATCGTGTCGGCGAGCGACAGCACCCCGACGGCCGCGGCGAGTCCCACGACCCCGGCGATGAAGGTCAGCACGAAACTCTCGGAGAGAATCTGTGCGAGGATGGCGCTGGGCGGAGCGCCGATCGCCCGGCGGATGCCGATCTCCTGCGTGCGCTCCTTCACCAGCACGAGCATGATGTTGCTCACGCCGACGATGCCGGCCAGCAGGGTTCCGAGTCCGACGATCCAGGTCAGCAGCGCGATGCCGCGGAATAGTCCCTGGACCTTCCCGAACATTTCGCCCGTAGACATGCACCAGGCCGCTTTTTCGTCGTCGGGGGCGATCAGGTGGCGGGCGAAAACGGCCTCCTTCACGGCGCGTTCGACCCGTTTGCTCGGTACGTCGTCGCGCCCCGCGAGAGCGAGCATGTGGATCGTGGTGCCGTAGCCGAAAAGCTGCTGGGCCAGCGAGATCGGCACGACGATCGTCCGCTCGATGTTGCTGAACGACATGGCCGACGATTCGCGGCGCATGATGCCGATGACGGTGAAGTAGCTGCCGCCCACCTTGATGACCTCGCCCGTAGGGTCGGGACGCCCGGGGAACAGGTCGCGCTGGACCTGTGTGCCGATGACGCAGACCTTGCGTTTGCGGGCCATGTCCACCTCGTTGATATAGCGTCCGTAGAGGATGCGCTGCGGGTTGATCCGCTGGTAATCGGGCGTATATCCCATGAGTTGGTAGCTGCCTTTGCGCTCGTTGAAACTGCAATTCATTTCGTTGCCCCAGATGATGCCGCTGGCGTAGAGCACCTCGTCGAGGCGGCATACGGCTTCGGTGTCGCCGTTGTCCATGCGCCACCAGCGGTCTTTGGGCATTCCCTTGTAGGGGAGCGACGTGCGGGTGGATTGCAGCAGCACCGTGTTGGTGGACATGCCGCCCAACTGGCTCCGGAAGAGCCGTCCGAGTCCCGTTCCGGCGCCCAGCATCACCGTGAGCATGAAGATGCCCCAGAAGACGCCCATCGCCGTGAGCAAGCTGCGCTTGCGGTTTCGGGAGATCGTTTGCCAGATTTCGTTCCAGCGGTCGATATCGAAAAAAAGCATCGTGCGTATCGTTATTTTACTTGTTGTACCTCAGTGCGTCGATCGTTTTGAGCTGTGCGGCCCGGTAGGCGGGGACGTAGCCCGCGACGAGCCCTGCGACGACGAGCACCGCCGTGGCGCTCAGGGCGACCGACAGATCGAGCGTCGGATCGAGGAAGACCGTAGGTCCTTCGCCCTGGGGCGCTCGGCCCAGCAGCCACCCGACGGCCTCCATCGCCGCGACGCCTAACACCAGCCCGACGTAGCCGAAGGCGGCGGTAATCAGCACCGATTCGGTCAGGATCAGCCGGATGATCGACGAGGGTTTGGCGCCGAGTGCCTTGCGGATGCCGAATTCGGCCGTGCGTTCGGTGACCGTCACCAGCATGATGTTGCTCACGCCGACGATGCCGGCCAGCAGCGTCCCCAGGCCGATGATCCACACGAAGAGGTTGATGCCGCCGAAAACCACCGACATACTTTTATACTGTTCCATCGTGTTGCTCAGCCAGACGGCGCTTTCGTCCCCGGGGTCGAACGTGTGTTCGGCCGCCAGGCGGGCGCGCAGCCGTTTTTCGAAGTCCTCCATCCGGGCATCGGTGTCGATCCCCTCGACGGTGAAGACGGCGTTGTCGACGATCGGATCGTTGGCTTTGAAGATCAATTGTCCGGTGGTCAGGGGAATATATCCCGTCGAGTTGCGCTGCCGGGCGTCGCCCTTGTGGACGCCCACGACCGTGTAGCTCGTGCCGCGGATGAGTATCGAGCGTCCCAGCGGGTCCTCGCCCGGAAAGAGGAGTGGTTCGAGCGCCTGTTCGATGACGATCGTTTTGCGGTAGTCGTGCATGTCGGCGGGGTTGATGAAGCGGCCGCGGACGATCTCCACTCCTTCGATCCGTTCGATCTCGGGCGTCGATCCCCGCAGGCTGATGTCGGCGAAGCGGCTGCCGCAGCTCGCCGTGCAGTTGTGGTACCACGAGTTGGCCGCCACGTCGGTCACCTCGGGAAACTCCGTGCGGAGAATCTCCAGATCGCGGTTGCGCAGGCGGATGCGGCGCCATTTGTCGTATCCCGCATAGGGCTTCGACGTCCAGCCGCCGCCGATGTCGATCGAATTGAGGGCGTAGGAGCCGAAATTCGCCAGAACGCCGTTTTTAAGTCCGTTGCCCGAGCCCAGCAGGATCGAGAGCATGAAGATGCCCCACGCCACGGAGAATCCCGTGAGCGCCGTGCGCAGCTTGTTGCGGCGTATCGAGGCCCAGATTTCCAGCAGCAGTTCTCTCATCGTCGTCCCAATCCGGTGGTTTCGATACTGGCGATCACGCCGTCGTGCAGGCGGATGATCTTGTCGGTCTGGTCGGCGATCGACTGCTCGTGGGTGACGCAGATGATCGTCATGCCCATCTCGACGTTGACCTTGCGCAGCAGGTTCATCACCTCCTGCGACGTGGCGCTGTCCAGGGCGCCCGTAGGTTCGTCGGCGAGGATGATTTGCGGACGGTTTATCAATGCCCGGGCGATCGCCACGCGTTGTTTCTGTCCGCCCGACATCTCGTTGGGCAGGTGCCCGGCCCGTTCGCGCAGTCCCAGCAGGTCGAGGTATTCGAGCGCCATGGCGTTGCGCTTGCGGCGCGGAACACCTTGATAATAGAGCGGCAGCGCGACGTTCTCGACGGCGTTTTTATAGCTGATGAGGTTGAACGACTGGAAGATATATCCGATCATGCGGTTGCGGGCCGCCGCGGCCTGCGTTTCGTTGAGGTTGCGGATCAGCCGCCCGGCCAGGTAGTAGCTGCCGCTGTCGTAGTCGTCCAGGATACCGAGGATGTTCAGCAGGGTCGATTTCCCCGATCCCGAAGCTCCCATGATCGATACCAGCTCTCCGCGGCCGACCTCCAGGTCGATGCCTTTCAGGACGTGGAGGGGCGAGCCGTTGCGATAGGTCTTGTTGAGGTTTTCCAGTTTTATCATAGTGCGGACTGCATTGTATCGGGTTTCGGTCGCGTATGCTTGCCGGAATTTCGATCCGGAATGCGAACACGGGACAAAGGTAGTGATTAAAAAATGAAAAACAACTATTTTTTATCGAAATTCAATAAAAAATTACCCCCCCCCGATATTGTGAGGGTGGGCGGCGGAAATCGAAAGCCGATTCGTACGTCTGCCGGCCGGCGGGTTCGGCTGTATGAAAATACCCATTTCTTGCGATTGACCGATCGGGGTGGGAAGATGTAGTTTTGTACCCCGTTTATAATTCGGGTGCCTTCTCGGCCTTCCGGATGCTGCGCCGAATGCGTCCGGACGGTGCGAGGCGGGAAAAATGCAAGAATTTGGAGGAGAAAATGCCGCATAACGAACATGATATGAGCTTTTTTGTTATATTTGTGCGTTGGAGGTCGTTATGAAAAAGGTTCTATTTATCATATTATGTTGTTCGCTGCTGCCTTTTTGGGCGGCGGCACAGCGATACGATGTCGCGGGCCGGGTGCTTGCCGCCGGCAGCGAGACGCCTGTCAGTCAGGCCGTGATCGAACTCCCGCAGGAGGGGCTTTGGGCCGTGGCCGACGGCGAAGGCCGCTTCGTCGTCAAAAACGTTCCGGCCGGAAAACGGCAGTTCGTCGTGTCGAGCCTGGGGTATGTCACCACGAGCACCGACGTGCAGGTCGCCGGGCGTATCGACACCCTGCGTCTGTTCGTCCCCGAGGATAACCTCAAGCTTGAAAGCGTCGTCGTGACGGCGAAGGAGGCGCCCAACGCCATGTCGACGTCGCGGACGATCGACGGAAACGCCATCGACCACCTCCAGATGGTCAATGTCTCGGACCTCGCGACGCTCCTGCCGGGCGGCAAGACGGTCAACCCCGACCTGATGACCGATACGCCTTTTTCGCTCCGCTCGGGCGGTTCGACGGTGGGCAACGCATCGTTCGGCACGGCGGTCGAGGTGGACGGCGTGCGGCTTTCGACCAATGCGTCGCTGGGGGAGATGTCGGGCGCCAGCACCCGCAATATCGCATCGACGAATGTCGAGGCGGTCGAGGTGGTGACGGGCGTGCCGTCGGCCGAATACGGCGACGTGGCGTCGGGCGTGGTGCGCATCTCGACCCGCAAGGGCAAGACGCCCTATATGCTGGTGCTCTCCACCAATCCGCGCACCAAGCAGATTTCGGCTTCGAAGGGTTTCGACCTGGGCCGCGACCGCGGTGTGCTCAATACCAACGTCGAGTATGCCCGGGCGACGAAGAACCCGACTTCGCCCTATACCTCCTATTCCCGGACGGGGCTGTCGCTCAACTACCAGAATACTTTCGCCCGCGTGCTGCGCTTCAACGCCGGCGTGTCGGTCAATCTGGGCGGCATGAACTCCGAGGACGATCCCGACGCCGACATGGGACAGTGGGAGAAGGTCCGCGACAATGCCGTGCGGGCCAATACGTCGGTCAAATGGCTGCTCGACCGGAGCTGGATCACCAGCCTCGATTTCAACGCCTCGATCAACTATTCGGATAATTTCGACCGCAAGCACACCTACGTCTCGTCGGCGACGTCGAGCCCCGCGGTACATGTCACCGAGGAGGGCTATTTCATCGCCGACATGCTGCCTGCGACCTATTTCACGACCCGCTGCATCGATTCGCGCGAGCTGGACTACGCCGCCAACCTCAAGGCGACGTGGAACCGCACCTGGGGCGGCGTGCACAGCAACGCCAAGTTGGGCGTATCGTGGCGTGCCGACGGCAACGTCGGGGCGGGCACCTATTACGAAAATCCGGCCCTGGCGCCGCACCAATACCGGCCGCGGCCCTATACCGACATTCCCTACATGCACAACCTGGCCGCTTACGTCGAGGAGTCGCTGACCGTGCCGCTGGGGTCGACTTCGTTGCAGTTCATGGCGGGACTGCGGGCCGAGAAGACCTTCATCCGCGATTCGCAGTACGACCGGACGCAGAGTTTTTCGCCGCGTCTGAACCTGAAATACCGGATCGCCGAGTGGCTGACCGTGCGCGGCGGCTGGGGCATCACCGAGAAACTGCCGTCGTTCCACGTCCTCTATCCCGATCCGCAATACCTGGATACGCGTGTGTTCAGTCAGTCCTACGGTTCGGCGGGGCAAAGCCTGCACGTTTACCATACGCTGCCTTTCGAGATGCTCTACAACAGCGAATTGCGCTGGCAGCGCAACCGGAACTCGGAAGTGGGCGTCGACCTGCGCATCGGGCAGACGCGCCTTTCGCTGGTGGGGTATTTCAACCGGACGAAATATCCCTACGAGCTGGACAACCGCTACGAACCCTTCTCCTACCGCCTGAACAGCCTGCCTGCGACGACGCCCGACGGTGCGGCGTTCGTGCTGCCGAAAAATCCGCTTTTCAAGGTGGACAGCCAGACGGGCGAGATGTTCGTGCGCGACGGCGACGACCTCGCGCAGGGGTGGATCCTGCTGAACAGCACGGAGAAAAAGACCTTCGTGAAAAACATCACCCAGAGCAACGGTTCGCCCGTGGACCGCATGGGTCTGGAGTTCGTGGCGGAGTTCCCGGAGATTCGGCCGCTGAGAACCCAGCTGCGGCTGGACGGTACCTATGCGTATACGAAATACGTCAACGAGGGCGAATCGTGGTACTATCCCTCGATCGTCTCGGGCGGCGAATTCTATCCCTATGTGGGTATCTATGCCGACAACGGAGGTTCGGCCGTGACGACCTATACCGGCCGCAAGACCCATGCGCTCGATGCCAACCTCACGGCGACGACCCGCCTGCCGTCGATCCGCATGATCGTGACGTTGCGTCTGGAGGCTACGCTCGTCAAGCGCTGGCAGAACCTTTCGGAGCACGGCGGCCGCGAATACGCCTTCAACGTGGATGAGAACCGCAATCCGACGGGCGGATCGATCTACGACGGCGAAAGTTATACGGCCATCTGGCCCCTGGCTTACATCGGGTTGGACGGTGTGCGGCGCCCCTTCACCGATGCCGAGCGCAACGACCCGGCCTTCGCGGCGATGCTGCTGCGTTCGGGCAACGCCTACACCTATCTGCCGGACGGTTACGACCCCTATTTCTCGGCCAACCTGAGTGTCACGAAGGAGGTGGGCGACCATGTGTCGATCTCGTTCTATGCCAATAACTTTACGAATGCGAGACCGTTCCGCCGCTCCTATGCGACCGGCGTAAGGGCCGTGTTCACGCCCGATTTCTATTACGGACTGACGGTGCGTTTCAAATTCTGACGACGATGAGAAGAAGTGCGATATTGATGCTGATGTTTCTGGCGGCCGCCTGTACGTCGTTCGAGGAAAATCCCTACGATGGGGCGTTGCGGACGCTGAACGTGCGGGTGGTTTACCCCGACGGTTACGGGGGCTACCTGCGCGAGGGGGTCGAGGTCCAGCTTTTCGACCGCAATACGAGCAACCGCTACGTCGCGGCGACGGATGCGCGCGGTACGGCGTCGTTCCGCGTGACGGCGGGCCACTACCGCATCGCGGTGCTCGATCGGCCCGGTGCCGATGCCGTGTTCAACGGTGCCATGGAGCAGGTCGACCTCATGCGGGCCGATGTCGGACTGGAGATCGCGTTGAACTATTCGCGGCCCGGATCGCTGCTCATCAAGGAGATCTATACGGGCGGCTGTCCGCAGGACCCGCCCGCGACGGGAAGCTACGTTTACGACAAATACCTGATCGTGCACAACAACAGTCCGCAGACGCAGTATCTCGACGGCCTGTGTCTCTGCATGGTGGCGCCCTACAACTCCTCGGCGCAGGGAAATCCCTGGACGAGTTTCGACGGCGACGGCAACATCGTCTATCGCGATTATGCGGCGGTTCCCGACTGTATTTGGCAATTCGGCGGGGGGGGGAGCGAATTCCCGCTGGCTCCCGGCGAAGATGCCGTCGTGGCGATGAACGGAGCGGTGGATCATACGAAGACCTATTCCATGTCGGTCGATCTCAACCGGGAGGGCTATTTCGTCCTTTACGACGTGCTGCTCTACTCCGATCAGCGGTCGCACCCCGCACCGGGCGATAAGATCGAGCCGGCGCGCCACCTCAAAGTCTTGAAGAAGACGGCGCGCAACTTCGTCTATACGATCTCGAACAATTCGCCTGCGGTGATTCTCTTCCGGGCTCCCGAGGGCTTCGATCTGGAGGGTTATCTGGCCGACGACATGCAGTCGAATATCGCCATGGGCAGCATCAACTATACGAAGATTCCGTGGGAGTGGATCGTCGACGGCGCCGAGGTGGCCGACGCTACGGGAGCTTCGCGCAACAAGCGGCTGCGTACGGATGTCGATGCCGGGGCCGTCGAATTCTCCGCCCGGGCACAGGGACATACGCTCCACCGGCGGCTGGACGAGGGCATGACCGCCGCATCGGGCTACGACGTATATGTCGATACGAATAACTCGTCGAACGACTTTTACGAGCGGGAGACGCAATCGATACGCGATTAGGTATGAAACGGGCTGTGTTTTTTCTGATGCTGCTGGCGGCTGCGGATGCCGCCGCGCAGATGCGTTTCGAGGGATTCGAGCGCCGCAATCCGTGGAATACGGGCGTACATGCGGCCGGTATCCGGCAGGACACGCTGAGCCGCTCCTATGCCGAGGCCTATTTCACGAAGGAGAACGGCGGTCTGGTCGATCCTTCGTCGTCCGACGACAGTTGGAATGCGGGTGCGACGACCCGTTCGATCCGTCATTTCGAGAAGGTCTCCTTCGCCGGAGGATTCTCCTACGACTATTTCGACGGCCGCAACATGTGCGGTTCGATGCTGACGGAGCCGGGAGCCTGGCCCGTGGATATTCTGGAGTTCACCCCGGGGCGCAAGGTCCGCGAGACCTATGCTTTTACGGGAAGTCTCGCCGCCCGGCTGGGCCGGCGGTGGACGGGCGGCCTGCGGGCCGATTTCGCAGCCCGCAACTACGCCAAGCGCAAGGACCTGCGCCACAAGAATACGCGGCTCGATTTCGAATTCGCCTCCGGGGCGATGTATCGCGACGGTGGTTTCGCGGTCGGTGCCGCCTACCTGGTCGGGATCAATACCGAGCGGGTCGAAGCCGAGGAGGTGGGGGCGCGCGCCGGGTCCTACGAAGCCTTCTTCGACCGCGGCCTGCGCTACGGTTCGCTGGCCCTGTGGGAGAGCAACGATCTGCACCTCACGACCTCGGGCGTTTCGGGTTTCCCGCTGCGCGAGTATATACAGGGAGCCTCCGTGGCTTTGCAGGTCGGGCCGCTCTATGCGGATGTCGCTTACCGGCACCGCGACGGCGAGACGGGCGAGCGGGGAATCCGCTGGCACGACTTCGCGGGCGACGAGGTGAAGGCTCGGGCCGTATTGTCGCTCCGCAGTCGGGAATGGCGCCATGTCGTGCGCGCATCGTTCGACTGGCGTTCGGACGACAACCGCGAAACGGTGCTCACGTACGAGACCGTCAACGGCGTGTCGACTCCGCATGAACACGGTTCCGTGCCCGTGTTCGGCCGTAAGCAGGCGGATGCGGGGCTCGAATACGAGGCTGTCGCCGCCGGTACGGAGTTGCGCGTCGGAGGGAATTACTCGCAGCAGGAGCGCGAATCGACGTTGATGTACCCCTTCGTCGAGGGGCAGCGGCTTCACGTCGCGCGGGTCTGGGCCGACTGGTTGCAGCGTTTCGGCCGCTGGGAGGTAAACCTCGGGGCGGATTTCCGCAAGGGCGGATTTTCCGAATACGAGGAGCGTTACGAAACGGGAATGACCCCGGGCGAATATCCCGCGCGGCTGACCGAGTGGTACGACTGCGAGAACGAATACCTGACCGCTTCGCGCGTGGGGCTTACGGCGGGGCTGCGGCGCAATATCGGCCGCTTCTACGTCGATGCGTCGGTGCGCTGGGAGCACGGGTTCGACCTGCGTCGGGTCGCGCAGCCCAACCGCGTGAGGGCGACGCTCGGCGTGGGGTATAATTTTTAGGAGCGTCGCGTTTATAAGTCCGACCCCACCCCGAATCCCTCCCTCGGGAAGGGCTTCGGATGCGACCGGGGCCGATGCGGACTTGGGAGGAATGCAAGTACTTAAATGTAACACAAAACAATAAGATTATGAAAAAACTGTTGACATGTTTGGCAGCCGTCGCGATGCTGGCGGGCTGTTCGAAGAACGAAGGGGGCGTTTCGGGCCCGATGCGCGTGACGATCGATCCGACGATCACCCGTGCTACGGAGGTCGATTTCGAAACGGGCGACGCCATCGGCGTGACCATTGCGTCGGCCGGTGCGAAGTATGCCGAGAACAAGAAGTTCGTTTTCGGCGAGGATAAGTTCGCGGCCGAAGGCGGCCTGCTGTGGTACGAGGATATCAATGCCGCAGCGACCTTGTTCGCCTATTATCCCTATGCTGCCGGAGCTGCCGTGCCGGGCGAGTTTACGGTTGCGGCCGATCAGAACGGTGCCGGTTATACGGCTTCGGACCTTATGACCGCCCGCAAGGAGGGTGTTTATCCGACGCCGAACGCCGTGGGCATGACCTTCCGCCACAAGATGGCGCGTCTGATCCTCACGGTGGAGAATTCGACCAATGCTCCCGTTACGCGTCTCGAAGTGAAGGGTGCGATCGGTACGGCCGTGCTCGACACGGAGGCGAATACCGTCGCTGTGAAGAACGGTGCCGAGGTGGTCGATGTCGTGGCCCGCGAGGTGACGGCCGATGCCAAATACTATGCGCTCGTCGTACCGCAGTCGGTGAAATTCTCGGTGGCGGTGACCACGGCCGAAGGTACGCGTACGCAGAGCTATACCGAAACCGAACTCGTCGGCGGTAAGAGCTACCCCGTGACGGTGCGTGTGAAGCCCGCTGCGATGGAGGTGACGGTAGAGGGCCCGATCGAGGGCTGGGAGGACGGTGACGAGATTCCGGCCGAAGGCGAGGGCGACATTACGCCCGACGACCCGACGATCCTGGAGTACGCCGGCGAGAAGTACAAGACCGTCGTGCTGAAGGACGGCCGCACGTGGATGGCCGAGAACCTGCGTTACGTTCCCGCCGGCAAAACGCCGTCGAGCGATCCGACGGACGGCAGCGGCGTATGGTATCCCTGCAACCTGAGCAAGGCGGCCGATGCCGATCTGGTGAAGACCAACGGTTTGATTTACAGTTATCCCGTGCTGCTGGGCATGGAGGGCGGTCTGACTGCCGAGAACTATAACAAATACGAAGGTGCGCAGGGTATCTGCCCCGAGGGATGGCATGTCCCGACGATGGCCGAGTGGCTGAAGGTCGCCGGACAGGGCAGCGGGAACCTGAAAGATTCCACTTCGCCTTATTTCGATGCGGCGCAGAGCGGCGCTCCGCTTTCGGCACTGAATGCCGACGGATTCAATATGACCGGTTGCGGCTATATCAATGCAGGTAATATCACGGCAAAACCGGCCTATATGGCCAATGCTTCGAATGCCGATGCAACGGCTTTCGGTATGGCTTACTATGCCGGTTCGACGGGCTATCAGGTGACTTACAACACGGCAGGCGATGCTGCGAGCGGTGTGAAGAACATCCAGTTCTACGCCGGTATGGTGACCTACAACACTTCGTTCCAACGTTTGCAGGTGGCTTACCAAGGCGGCTTCGGCGGTGCGCCCGTCCGTTGCGTGAAGAACGCCGAATAATTCCGGTCGACCTATCTGCGGCATGGGGGAGCCTTCGGACTCCCCTGCGCCGTATGGTATATTACACACGAACACACACACAAACAAAACTACGATCCATGAAACGTAAACCCAACTATCCGAAACACCTGCTGCAATGGGGAGTGCTGGCCGCCATTGCGGGTACGGTGCTTTGGGCGACCTTCGGCGACCATCCGGTCGATGTCGAGAAGTATTGCCCGTTCGGCGGTTTGCAGGCCTTCGGCACCTACCTGGTGCGCAACTCGTTGGCCTGCTCGATGTCGATGCTCCAAATCATGATGGGCCTCGTACTGGCTGCGGGGGTCATTCTCTTTTCGAAACTTTTCTGCGGCTACCTCTGCCCGCTGGGCACGGTGGGCGAAGCGATGGGCCGCGTGGGCGAGAAACTGCGCCTGCGGGTCGATATTCCCTCGGGAAGCATCGCCGACCGCGTGCTGCGTGCCTTGAAATACGTGTTGCTCTTCACGATCCTCTATTATACGCTCTCGTCGAGCGAACTTTTCTGCAAGAAGCTCGATCCCTACTACGCCGTAGCTACGGGCTTCAAGGGCGAAATCGTGCTGTGGATGTCGCTCACGAGCCTCGGGCTGCTGCTTCTGGGCGGTTTCTTCGTGAAGATGTTCTGGTGCAAGTACGTTTGCCCGCTGGGTGCCGCGAGCAACATTTTCAAGTTCACGTGGCTGTTGTTGGGCGCCGCCGTGGTGGCCTGGGTGCTCGGCTGGTTGGGCGTCGAGGGCATCTGGACCTGGATCGTCGCTGCGACCTGTGCCATCGCCTACTTCATCGAGATGGTGAAATTGCGCAGCTGCACCTTCCCGCTGCTTACGATCGTGCGTAACGAATCGGCCTGCAACAATTGCGGCTTGTGCGAGAAGAAGTGCCCCTATCACATTCCCATTCACGACTACGCGAAGGTGAAGCACGTCGACTGTACGCTGTGCGGCGAGTGCGTCGGATCGTGCGTACACGGGGCCTTGCAGGTGGGCGGACGTCCCGCACTGCGATTCGTTCCTGCGCTGCTGGCCGTGGTGCTCTTCGGCCTGGCCGTATGGATGGGCAACACGATGGAGCTGCCGACGATCGACGAGAAGTGGGGCGACTACGAGCAAGTCGAGCTCAAGACCTTCGAGATGGAGGGACTCAAGAGCGTCAAGTGCTTCGGTTCGTCGAAAGCCTTCTCGGCGCAGATGCAAAACGTGCCGGGTGTCTACGGCGTGCGGACTTTCGTGCGCCGTCACGGCGTCGAGGTGTTCTACGATCCCTCGAAGACCGATACGTTGAAGATTCAGGAGGCGATCTTCACGCCGACGATCCGCAAATACGCTACTCCCGACGGGACGGTTCCCGTGCTGGAGGTTATCCGGCTCGGCGTCGAGGGGCTGCACGACCGCATGGATATGGTCTATTTCGGTATGGCGCTCCAGAAGGTCGAGGGTGTTTACGGCTTTACGGCCGAGTTCGATTGTCCGGTGGCCGTGACGGTTTACGCCGATCCCGCGAAGGGGTTGACCGAAGGGCGTTTTGCCGAGGCGATCGATATCTGCGAGCTGGTGATCCCCGTGAAGGACGGCGAGAAGACGATTCCGATGCACACCGAGCTCAAGAGCTTCGCGAAGACGGGCGAGACCTCGCGCGAGGAGTTCATGCAGGTGATGTTCCGCGATATCGAGAAGCTCAACGGCAAATTCAAGGCCAACAACGAGAAGTGGGGCGACGAGACGCAGTTTCCGCGTGCGGCCTACGAGATGGAGATGGCGAGCATCGAAAAGCCGCTCATCCGTCGTTCGTTCCCCTATTTCAAGAGCTATCTTTCGTGCACGGACGGTATTCTGAGCGTGGATTTCGTGCTGCGTGACATGACGCCGACGATGCGGATCACCTACGTGAAGTCGATGTGGACCGACGAACGCATCTGGAAGGAGATTTTCCAGGCCGAGAAGTGGACCGTGCGCATGGCTGACGAAACGTTCCAGGAGGTCGAGCCGCGTCTGAAGTTCCTCGTCGAGGGGCATACGGTCGAAGAGTAACGGATTGCCGACAAGACGGGCGGGCGGCTGCCTGCCCGTCTGTTGTTTAATAGCTGAAGAAGATGAAAAAATGGTTTGTCGGCCTTTGTGCCGCGCTTTGTTTCGTGCAGACCGCCGCGGCGGACGAGGGTATGTGGCTGATGACCCGCCTGGGGGATATCTATCCCCGGATGCGGGCTTTGGGACTCAAAATCCGTCCGGAACAGATCTACGACGAGAGCCGGGCTTCGTTGGCCGATGCGGTGGTCGCCGTGGACGGCGGCGTGGGTACGGGCAGCATGATCTCCGAGCGGGGATTGATGATTACCAACCACCACGTGGCTTACAGCGATATCTGTGCTCTCTCGACTCCCGAACACAACTACCTCGAGGAGGGATTTTGGGCGTTGACGCCGGCCGAGGAGATTCCCGTGCCGGGCAAGAGCGTGCAGTTCTTGCGCAAGGTGGTCGACGTGACGGCGGCTGCGGATTCGCTCCGTGCACGCATGGAGGCCGAAGGTCGTTGGAACATCATGGCTATGCGCCGCCTGTATGCCGATCTGGAGGAGCAGTACGGACGCGAAACCGATTGCGAGGTGTCGTGTTACTCGATGTGGGGCGGGTTGCTTTACGTGATGTGCTACTACGACGTCTACCGCGATGTCCGGCTGGTCGGGGCTCCGCCCGCCCGCATCGGGGCGTTCGGCGGCGATTTCGACAACTGGGGATGGCCCCAGCATAAGGGCGATTTCGCGCTCTACCGCGTCTATGCCGATCGGGACGGACGTCCGGCGGAGTATGCGGCCGACAACGTGCCGCTCGTGCCGCGGCGTGTGCTCTCGGTGGCGACGGGCGGTGTGCACGACGGCGATTTCACGATGGTGGTCGGATATCCGGGTCGCACGAACCGGTATGCTTCGTCGTATGCCATCGGCGAGAAACAGCATGTGGCCAACCCGATCGTGGTGAAGAATCGCCAGGAGCGTATGGAGATTCTGCGCCGTCACATGGAACGCGATCCCGAGGTGCGGATGAAATATTCCGATGCCTTCTTCGGACTGAGCAACTACGCCGACTACGCCAAGTGGGAGAACCGCTGCCTGCGTCGTTTCGGCGTGGCGCAGATTCGTCGCGAGGAGGAGCAGCGTATGCAGCGTTGGATCGAGGCGGATTCGGGTCGCAGGGCCGAATACGGCACGTTGCTGGAGGACCTCGAACGGGGTTATGCCGCACGGCGCGGTGCCGAACATGCGCTGCACAGCTTCCGCGAATCGTGGCTGGGTCCGAGCGAAGCGCTGCTTACGGCCAACCGCGTGGCGTCGTTCCTGGGCAAGCTCGATCGGCTGAAACGCGATTCGCTGCGCCTGGACGATCGCGATGCGAAGGCCGTGCTGGAGGGTAGCCGCCGCTTGCGCCGCAATTACGATGCGCAGACCGACCGCGACGTGCTGGTGCGCATGATGGTCAACTTCACGGACAGCGTGCCCCGGGATTTGTGGGGCGAGGCGCTGCAACGGATGTTCGATGCGGCCGGGGGCGATGCCGCACGCATGGCGGGCGAGGCGTTCGATGCGTCGTTCTGCTCGTCGCCGGAGCGTTACGAAGCCTTCATGGGGCGCAACCGCAGCGTTGCGGAGCTGCGCGCCGATCCGCTCGTCGCGTTGGCCGAGTCGGTGCGCGTACAGAGTTTCACCGGCTTCGTCAACCGTGCGCAGGCCGGGGCGAAGGTCGATGTCGGACGTCGCGAGAAGGATTACGCCCGCGCGCTGTATGCCTTCCGCGAGTCGCAGGGGATCGCCCAGTACCCCAATGCCAATTCGACCATGCGTCTGACCTACGGAAAGGTCGGGCCGCTGAGTCCGTCGGACGGCGTGCATTACGATTCGCGCTCGACGGTGGCCGGGTATGTCGAGAAGCACGATCCGGAGCGTTACGAATATCGCGTCGATCGCCGCATGCGCGAGCTTATCGACACGAAGTCGTGGGGCCGCTGGGGCGAGAAGGGTGTGCTGTATGTCAACTTCCTGACCGATAACGATATTACGGGCGGAAATTCGGGCAGCCCCGTGCTCGACGGACGCGGACGGCTCGTCGGCCTGGCGTTCGATGGCAACCGCGAATCGATGTCGGGCGATATTTGGGTGCACCCGACGTTGGCCAAGACCGTGGCGGTGGATATCCGCTATGTGATGTGGGTGATCGAGCAATATGCCGGGGCCGGCAAACTGCTCGATGAAATCCGGTTCGAGAAGTAAGCCTTTCGCGGTTTTCGGGACAACGGGCTGCCTGCGTGTGCGGGCGGCCCGTTTCGTTCGGCGACGGGCCGGGACTTTTGCCGGTGAACGGTTTTTGCTTTCGATACTCATCTGCGGCGGCTGGGCCGGTCGCGCTGAAAGCGCGAGCCGCCGAAGATGCAACGCCTGGCGGCGTTGATCTTTTAGCCAAAGGCGGGCCTTTCGCCGCCAGAGGTTGCAGCCTGTTGCGTCAAAAAAATCGGGTTGCGGAGCATTCCGTGGCCCGATTCTTTTGGTTTGATTGGTTTTTTTACGATCTTTGTGCCTCGGAGAGTGAAGCGGCGAGACCGGCCTCGAAAAACGAATGAAGATGAAATCTGTTGCGCCCAACGGTAATCAAGTCGATACCGTATTGAAATATATCAAAGAGGAGCTCAATTCCGGGCGTTTGCATCCGGGCGAGCGTCTTCCGGCCGAACGACGTCTGGCCGAACAGTTGGGCGTCGGTCGTGCGCATGTGCGTGCGGCGTTCCAGAAACTCGAATTCTACGGTATTCTGCGGACCTATCCCCAAAGCGGTACGGTCGTGGCGCAGGAGCAGATGCAGGTGCTCGAACGCTTGATTACCGATGCCTTGCAGATCGAGCAGTACGATTTCGCGTCGCTGGTCTACGTCCGGGCATTGCTCGAAACCGAAGCCGTGCGGCTTTGCGCCCGCAACCGGACGGACGAGGACCTGGCCGCCATCGAGGCCGCTCTTGTCGAGTGCGAGGAGAAGTTCTACACCGAGGAGCGTGTTTCGAAGGATTTCGCTTATCACCAAGCCTTGGCGCGCGGGGCTCATAATCCCGTAATCGCGTCGCTGTTGCTCGTCATTACGCCCGACGTGCTGCGGTTCTACCAGCGCTATCGGGTCTGCACCGTACCGCAGGAGGAGGTTTGTTTCGAGCACCGCGAGCTGCTGCGCTGCATTCGCGAGCACGACGAGGAGGGTGCTGCCGCGATGCTGCGCCGTCATTTGAAGTCGTTGTGCGATTTCGCCGAGACCTACAACGATCGCAATCATTTTCTCGAATAAGAGCCTGATTTTACGAGATATAGTCTCGCGCGGCGCGCAAGACGATCCTCCGTCCGGGGGAGGTGCTGGTTCGCGCGGTCTGAAAGACCGTATTTTTACAGGTGGCCTGCCTTTTTATAAATCCGAAGCCGTGCGGGAGAGGTATTCGAACAGCGCTTCGGCCGTAGGCTCTTTCAGCACGACGGTCTTGTCGCGGTCGAGCAGGTAGAGGGCCGGAAGATTCCGCAATACATAGCGGTCGTGCTCCTGAATGCCTGTGATATCGAGCCCTGCGGACCAGACGGACGGTATCTTGTCGGCTGTGCGGAGCCAGCTCGTGCGGTCGCCGTCGGCGAAAATCGCCAGTACGGAGAGATTCCCTGCGGCGACGGCTTCGGACAGTCGGACATCGGATTCCAATCGTTCCATCACCTCGGTGCAGTGGGTGCATTCGGGGTCGTAAAAGAGCAGCAACAGCCGTTCGGCAGGCGTGTCGAGGAGCGTGCGGCGGCGGCCGTCGCGGTCGAGGTAAGCGAAATCGGCGGCTCGGGTACCGGGCCGGTTTTTGGCGATCGCCTGCTGCTGGTAGCGGTAACGGAGCTTCTCGGAGGCGTCGAGCCGCTGCGTGCGGAGCAGTTCATCGAGGAAAAACGAGTAATGGCCCTCGTCGTAAAGCGGCGATTCGGGTTCGTAAAGATACTTTTCCACCGTTTCGACGAATAGCCGATAGCCGACCGGGTCCTGTTCGGCGCGGCGAAGCAGCCCCGTGGCAACCCGTCGCACGACGGCGGTGTCGGCATGCGGAAAGAGCGAGGCGAAGTTGGCGAAATGCTGCTCGACGAATGTCGCGTTGCGGCAGCGGAGCGTATCGGCGAAGTCCATCGCATCCCAGAAATGATCGAGGATATAGGCGGCGCGTTCGCGCGGCGTGCGCAGTGCCGCAGGAACCGTCGGGAGGGGCAGTTCGTCGGGCTGAGGGGCAACGGTCGTCTCCCGGCCGGAAGCCGGGAGATATATCGTCGCGGCGGCGAGCAGAACGAGCAGGCGGCGGAACATACCGGTTAATAATCTTCGACCAGACGGATAAAGGCGGCGTCGCTACCTGTGTCTCCTAAAAATGCGTTTCCTGCAAACGCATTGAAATCGTAGGTCGAAACATTGATGTCCCAAGACACATTGTCTCCACTCTTTTGTTGTACCCAATAAATTGCGCCGTAATTATTGCAAATGTCATAAAGTTGCGGACGATATTTTACAATTGGCTCTGTAAAGAGTGCCGCTTGGTTTGCATATCTCAAGACCGCTTTATAACCACCTTCATTAATGCCGTCCTTGCGGCGTCCGTAGCCGGCAACGCCTACCGGGAAGAAGATGTTTTTTCCCGTATCGGGATCGTAGGCGAAACATCCGCGCATACCCCGTCCCAAGGTATCCGGATGGTAGTAGGCGAAGTTATAGGCTTCTGTTACGTCATCCATCGTCGTGGTCGCCCGATCGCCGTAGAGAATGCCGAATGCGGATTGGCATTGGTTTCTCAGGGCTTCGAAGTCCTTGGATTCCGCTACGTGGCAGGTTTTTCCGTCGATCGTTTGAAGTTGCGTGCTGAAACCTGCTCCGTCTCGGCTCTCACTTGTAATTTTGTCCCATGTCGCTGTTCCTGATGCGGTTATAGCTCCAGTCTTGTGATCGACATATACGGGGGCGAGTTTGAATTCGGTCTTGGAATTATCGGCGAAATTGTCGAATTTATTATTTATGGCGTCGATCGGTTGACCGATATTTCCGTAACGGAACAAAGAACCCTCTTCGAGCGGCGATTCTCCCTCCTTATTCTGGTAACGCAGGTTGAAACAGTGCCATCTGCAACCGTTCGGGACGATGTTATCCGGCGCGTAGCCCTGCCGCACGAAGATACGATGGATGCATGAATAGTTGTGGTATTCGATCTTGATAATGCCGTAGCGGCATTTGTCCTTGTCGATCGTACCGTTGGGCTGGTAGGTGAATTCGATGTCGCTTCCGGTCGAACCGTTGACGACTCCGTTGACGACTCCGTTGAGTTTGATCCAGTCTCCGCCCTTTTCGACCGTGGCCCGCCACGGACCTTGTGAGGGATTGGAGCTGAATTTCGGAGAACTCTCGCTCATGCGGCGCAGCAACTTGACATGGAACGGGGCATCGTTGTCGTGACGCCGGTAGATGCCTTTGGGGTTAATCATACGGCGAACCTGGATGATGCGGACCGTATCTTTGACCTCCCGGCCGTCGATGTTGGCCGTGATCTCCACGTAGGCCGAACGCGTATAGGAGAAATAGGGGTTATTGCCCGTAAGTCCCGTTGTTGGAACCAGGTTCATTGCCCGGGTATAACACGGAATATTGAACACCGTAACATTGTTGTCTGCGTCTACCCGTGTGGTGTAATTTCCGTTCCCGAGGTTCGGATCCGTGCTTGGATCGAGGTAGTATTCTCGTTCACCGCGATGGGGCCCCTTTTCGTCTGCTATTGTCAGTATTTTGTTTTTGTCTGAGGTGTAGCTGGCCACTCCGCCTGGATAGTTTTTTATCAAATCGGTGCGATCCTGGAACCAGTAGAAATAGTTGTAGCCGTTCCAGTATCGTTTGGCGTCACCGATGACCTTTTTGGAGGTTTTTACCAGCGACAGAAATCCGTTCCAGGGACCGTCTTTGATTTTGGGGTTATCTAACTTCGCATCGGCAGGGGTCCATCCTGAGTAGGTCGGGTTCCCGCTTATCGTGTATACCTCTTTGTCCCAATAGGTAAATTCGCCCTTTTTTACGCTGTCGGGCTGCCAGTTGTTCTGAACGATGCGCGCCTTGATCTTGCCGCCGGTGATCTTGCCCTTGATCTTCACGGGCAGCATCATCGAGTGGTCGTAGAGGTAGGAGATAAAGTAAGGGTTGGGGGCGTAGATGCCGTCCTCCTCGTTGTAGACGATATGCCAGTCGACGTCGTTGGCGTTGCCCAGGAACCGCAGCGTGAGTTTGTAGTGGAAATTACGCTCGGCGTTGTAGTCGTCGACGGTATTCTTGCCCAGCATGAAGCGGTAACGGATCGGTCCCTTGCCGGGATTGGTCAGCGAGTTGGAGATATAGTAACCCTCGACCTCGATATAGGTGCCGCAGGGCTTGCCGTCGCGATAGTCCTCGTTCGTGGGGTCGTTGCCGTCGGGGTAGTCGATCTTTTGGTCCCCGTCGGCATCCTGGCGCTTGTCGTGCGTCTTTTTCCAGCCCTTGCCCTGCATGTTCTCGTAGAAGAAGAGCGATTGCGCGTCGTTGGCATGCAGCTTCGGGTCGGTGCCGTCGAGCGGGTTGTCGCCTTTGGTCAGCTGGGGCCACTGGTTGAAATCGTCGCTGTGGGAGAAGTAGAGCGTGTCGCTGTTTTCGTAGAGGTGCTCCGCACGTTCGATACGCGTGGAGTCGTTGGGTTCGAGCAGGGCGCAGGTCCGCGGAACGTTGTGGATGTGGACCGACTTGATGTAGATATACGTGTTCTCGTAGAGCTCCTTCGTATCGAAGGAGATCGTGACTTTCGACGCGGCACGGCGAATCCAGGCGTGCAGCGTTTGCCGGGCGCGGTCGATCCTAATCAGTTCGGCTTCGCCCTTGGCTTTCGAGGGCGAAGTGCTCGTACTGAAGTAGCCCGACATTTGGTTGTTGGCCGGTATGTCGTCCGGCTCCCACGTCAGCGAGATAGCCCGGAATTTCTTTTCGTCGTCGAGCGCATCCTTATAGGCGGCATCGGCGCTCAGGTCGCCCATGTTAGCGGCCGCGTAGATGCGGTAGCTGCCGTAGGGGATGTTGCAGCTGAACTCGGCGCGCTGCGTCGGGGTATCGGAGACGCTGCCGCGGTCGATGTCCGAAATTTTCAGTTCCTCGTGCGTGAAATAGCGGTTGCCGCAGAGATGTCCGTCGGCGTCGTACCAGACGATGAAAAGATCGTCGATGGCGCCGATGGCATTGCCGGCCGAACTGCGGGTGCGGCCCAGTTCGGCGGTAGCGGTCGGGTAGAAAGTCGTGCTCAGCGATACGCGGCACTCTCCGTCGCCCGGAGGTGCGATTTCGTCGTCGATTTCGTCGTACGTGCAACCTGCGAGGCTCCAAAGGATGCCGCACAGCAGCAGTCGGAATAGGATCCTGCTTTTCATGGTTTCATTTTTTAAGGCAGTATGCCGAATCCCGGATCGAGCTCCTTGACTTCGTAGGGGAATACGTCGACGATGAATTCCGGTTCTGCGGATTTCACGACCGAGAACCGATAGTAGCGGTTGCGGCGGATGTCGAACGGATCGCCCAATGCCGCGCCGTCGGCCGGAGCGTTGTAATATTTGAACTCGATGGGATACTCTTTATCGGGGAATTCCTTGAATTTCACATGTATCTGTGCGGCGTCGGCGGCCTTGCCCCCGCCGGCCGTCGTGTTGCGGTATTCGGGGATGTAGATCGTATAGCGGCCCGGGGCGGTCTCGTCGAAGGCGAGCGGCATTTTCGCATCGGTGTCGTTGCGGTCGCCGTAGAGGTGGAGCCGTTTGACGTAATCGACGATGCCGTTCTCGTAGAAGATGTAGTCCGACTGGTCGTAGACACCTTCCGGGGCGCAGTAGCCGCGGCTGTTGTAGCGGTCGAGCGTTACGGACTCGATGGTCCAGGTGTCGGCCGTGTAGCAGACCTCGACTTTCGCCATGGCGCGCAGCAGGTGGATCGTACCTACGTAGGTGAGCATGTCCGGAACGAAGATCATGTCGGTGCAGCTCTTGACGCCGAACATCGGGATCAACCGTTTTTTTTGCGGGTCGTTCGAGAGCCGGAACGGCGTTCGATAGTCGTACAGGCTGCTTGCGGAGGTGCAGATATCGTCGATCGTGGTGCTTCCGGCGACCGGGGTGGGGTAGGCGGGCCAGTTGGCCAGCACGACGACCTTGAACGCATCGGGTAGCGACTGTTCGATCTTGCCCGCGACTTCGTAGAGCTTCGCACGCAGTGGATTGTCGCTCAGCGGTGTAAGCGTTTCGGGGGTGAAGGTGTCGATGTATTTGTCGTCGGTCGAGAAGAAATAAATCCGGTAGTCGCGGTTTTCCAGGTCGATGTAGTTCTCGTAATCCACCGCGGTGCCGTCGTCGAGATCGGCGCGGGTGTCATAGGCGGACGACGTATCGCCCAGGGCGATGCGGAATCCGACTTGCATCGGCTCGGGATCGGCGGGACGTACGGGTATGTCGATCGCCTCCCTGCTGCACGAGACGCATATCGTGCAACAGAGCAGGGCGATGACCGCCGCGGTCCGTATGTCGCTTCCGATCTTCATCTTTGCGATTCCCTGCGCTATAACCCCGTATTCTGCAATACGACCATCCAGGATTCGATATAGATATATGCATCGTACCACTGGTCTTTCTCGTCGAGGAAGAACGTCATGTTGTATTCATCCTGGCGATCGAGATATTCCTGGTCGTCCATTGCTTCATTATATCTGCCTTTAACCAACAGGGCGTAGTCGACCAGCGGGATCGAGAACACCGTTTCGCCGGTGTCTTTCTTCACTGTCAGACGTACGTCGTCGCCCTTGCTCAGGCGTGCCGTCGTCAGTTCGGCGATTGCGACGCTTACCGAACTGACAGCGCGGTTCGGTTCCTCGATAGCAGCCGGTGCGGCGGCGATGCCGGGAACGGCTGCCGGATCGGGTTTGACCTCCGCCGTGCCCGAACGGGTCAGCCAGGCGTGGTAGGTGATCCGTTCGTCGGGCAGCAATTCGTTGTTCCAGTCCATACGGCCGTTCGAAGCCTCGATCGAGAAGGTGAAGCGTTTCTCGTCGACCGGTGCGCCCGAGAGGTGCTGCAACACCACGCGCACGTTGTTGGTATTTTTGACGAGCGGTACGATGTATTCGTAGGTGCCTTCCGTATCGGCGAAATGCTGGCCGGCGAGATATCCGTGATAGAGCCGGTCGAGGTCCTTGCGGACATGGGCCGTGCCGTCGGTGTCGCGCTCCCGGTTGAGCGTGCAGGTGAGTTCGCGGCCTACGGTCGAGGTCGGAATGGCAAACGACGTGCCGTCCTGGACGACGCACCATGCCAGCAAGTCGTAATCGCCCGGTTCGATATCTACGGTCATGGCGTAATCTGCGGCGGCGAGCGCTTCGCCCTCCTCGGTTTTCTGCCAGATCACGCGGCCTTCGGCGTCGAGCACGTAGAGCGTGACCGACTCGACTTCGTGGGCGAAGGCATCGGCGAACTTCAGGTTGTGATCGTAGCGGAATTTCACGCGGTAGTTGATCGAACAGTCGCCTTCGTCGTCGTAAATCATCGAATCGCATGCGACCAGCGACCAGCAGCCGACGAGTATCGCCAGCAATGCCGGGGCCGTTTTTCTCACATAAGACGATAGTGACATGGTGTCGTGTGTATGCTTTATATTATGGTCTGCGCTTCCGCGCAGCGGATTTTCGTTTTCGGTGGGAAACATCCTTTCGCGGCGTCTCCGGGGCCGTTCCTCTCTTCGCACCGGAACGGAAGTGCTTTTCAAGAACCCGAACAGGAAGCCCTTGCGGGCCCTCCTGTTCGGGATTGTCTGTTCGAATCTCAGGTCGGATTACAGACCTACGGTCTGGTCGACGACCTTCCACGAGAGGACATTGATCGTAGCGCCTACGTAGTAGGTCTCCTTCGGATCGCTGGCACCCGGGATAACGATTTCGCTCGGATCGAAAATACCCTGTCCGAGGCGGATCAGGCTGTTGACCGTCACCTTGTAGTGGTGGTTACGAACGATACCGTAACGGCCTTCGGGCTTGTAGGTCTTGTCGTTTTCCGTTACGTTGGTAGCGTTGTTCATGTGCTCGATGGGAATGGTGTAGTACATCAGACCGCCCTTGAAGCCGGTAGCCAAGTTGTTCGCATCGAATGCGGCGAGCGTATCGTCGATGTTCTTGATGAAGTCAGCCGTGAGATTGATCTCCGAGAAGTCGTCCTCTGCATACTGACCGTTTACGTCGGGCGTGGCATCGGCGTTCAGCTTGTAGAGTTTTTCACCCTCGGCCAGTTGCTTCATCTTCACGACAACGACGCCGTCGTTCTGGTGCTTCAGCTCGAATTTGTTTTCATCGATCTGCGTGAATACGGCACCTTCGCCTTCGCCCGTCTTGGTCCATATGTTCAGATCGAGTTTCTCGGTATACTGGAGACGATTGAGTACGAATTTGATGAAGTCGGCCTCCTCGTAAAGCACGCCGCGATATTTCACGTAGTTGACTTTGCTGCCATCGGGAGCCGTGACCTCGGCGATCAGCAGGATGTTCGTAACGGCATCGGTGAAGTACTCCGTAACGAACTCCTTCGTGTTGGTGTTTTCGTTGCAGTACTGCGACTTGCCGATATTGCCGGCGCCGTCGTCCTTCGCCAAATCCAGTACTTGGTTTGCCGTAAGGTATTTCAGCGTAGCACCGTCGGCGATTTCGGTTGCCGAGTCCGGATAAGTGCCGATACCGTAGTTGTAGGACTTGCCCCAATAGCTGCGGAAATAATCGGGATCGGTCCATTTCTCGATATCCCAGGTCGACATGTCGAAGTTCCACTTCGTGTCGATGTTCTTCATCATGTACGAATCCTGCGTCGTGGCGGTCAGGCCCCAGCCCAGGATATGTACGTACATCTCCTCGGCACCGATGCCCGGAGTCGTGGTATCGTCGCCTTCGGTCGTTTCGTTGTCCTTGTTATCGTCGCCGGCAACGGTCACCTTGATCGAGTAGGTGTTGGGCTTGTCGGGAACCGGAACCAGCTCGGAGTTGTCGAAGTTCAGGGTAACCTTGGCGGCCAGACGCTCTACATAAACGACAACGGCGTTTTGCGGATTGGCGACAGGCTCGGTCTCGAAATTGCCCTCGGTGATCTCGGTCACGAAGTAGTTGGGAACTTTCTCCGTGCCGTCGGGGTTACGTACGTAGCTCGACGTGCTCATGATGAAGTTGCCGTTGCTATTCTTGTAGTCGCCGGCCATTTTCTTCTCCATTTCCGCGAGCGTAGCACCCGGCGTGAACGTACCCGGGGCGTTGAGCACCGTTACCATGTATTTGGGGAAGTTTTTGCCTTCGAGACCTTTCAATACGACTACCGAATTGCTCTTGAACTCGATGTTCTCGTCCGGACGCTTGTTGTTGGCGGTACCGTCGTCCCAAACGTTGGCCTGGCTGACGAAAACGCCTTCCTCATCGTAGAAATAGAAATCGGCCGACGTGATTTCATGTTCCTTGGCACTGCCGTATTCCAGCCCGCCGTCGTTGGCACGGGTGTCGTTGGCGTAGTTGATGCGAACGGTCAGATAGGCCTGATCGCCGGTCAGCGTCGGCTTGACGCCCCCGTTTTCCGACGGATCGTCGGAGCATGCACAAAGCGCTGCACATGCCATCATTCCGAGAATGAATCTCTTCGTTTTCATAAATAGTGATTTAAGTGTGTTGATAGTTGAAAATTATTTTGGTGTTCTTATCGGATGTTCGTTTCTTCGATTCGGGCGAGTTGTTCGAGTGCCTCCTCCGCTTCGGCGACGCCCTCCTGCCGTGCCCGGTCGAAGAGTTGTCGTGCCTGCGCATTGTCGTCGCGCAGAGCGGCGAGGAGTCCTCGGGCATAGAGAACCTGCGGCGTATCGCCCGCCTTGGCGAGGTAGCTCTCGGCCCCCTTCAGGTCGCCGCGCTCCATGGCCGTATTGGCCGCATTGAGGTTGGCGACGGCATCGTGGGGATACATGCGTACGGCGGTCTCGAAAATGGCGTTGAATTCGTCCGAACCGGGTTCGCAGACCTGTGCGGCGATGTAGAATTCGTCGAGACTGAGTTTCTGCGGATGGGTCTTGACCATGCGCCGGATTTCGTCGGGGTCGCTGAACGTGCGGATCGTGTAGTCGATCTTGTAGTCGGTATGGCGCAGGGCCGGGTAGCAGTGTTGCAGCAGGAACCGATACTCCTCGGGGTAGGCGCGTTTGATGCGGGCCTCCTTGTCGTCGGGTGCGTAGTCGCTGTCGATCAGGTCGAGAATCTCCGCGCGGTGGGAGAGGTTCGAACGCTCGACGTAGCGGCGCAGTCCCGCCCAGTCCTCGGGTTCGTAGTCGGTGGCGATCGTACCCTCGGCGAAGTGGTAGAGCTGCTGGATGTAGTTCTTCAGGGCAGCCGTACGTCCGATAGCCAGTTCGGTGTTGTGGGCATAGGGACTCTCGGGCGAGGCGTAACCCTTCAACCAGACGGAGGTGATCGTAACGTCGGCGTCGCTGCGCACCGAGTCGATCGAGGCCTCGATCTTGCCCAGCTCGACCGTATTGCGGCGATACTCGGGATAGATGACCGTCTTGTCCACGGGGAAGTCGATGAAGGCCGATCCGCTGAGCGAACGGCTCTTCACGCGCTCGGCCTCGGGGCGCACGTAGACCCAATGGGGAACGAAAGGTATGGGTTCGGCGTAGCGGCCCAGCACGGCGCGCTGTTCGTCGAGCAGCGCCTTGCAGCATCCGTAGTCGGCGCGGTAGAGCACGAGCGACGAACCGTTCATCCACTGAGCGTAAGGGAACATGGTCTCGTAGTGGACCTGTTCGGGACGTTCGGCGGCCCGGAAGGTCATTTCGTTTTCGCCCGTGGCGGGCAGCTCGCCGTTGCGCAGGTAGTAGAAGTAACGGCGGCGGCCGTAGACGCCGACCGAGGCGAGGTCGATCGAGTCGTTGCCTTTGAGGATGCGGGGCGTGAGGAGTACGGCCCGGTTCTCGTCGACACGCAGGTCCGAGAGGTCGATGTTCATATCGACGCGCAGGTAGTCGCCGTTGCGTTCCAAACGCAGATCGCCGACAGCGGCGCCGTCGACCTGTTGTGCGTGAATCGGTGCCGAGAGCGTCAGCAGGACCGAAAGGATAAAGAGCATTCTTTTCATCGCAACTCGTTTTAGAACAGATAGACTAAATTGACGGCCGCTTTGGTCGGTCCTACGTAATGGTGGGGCTTGGCCTCCTCGATCTTTTTGCCGCAGCCCGCGCAGCGGAACTTGTCGTACTGCGTATAGGCGTATCCGAGGCCGATTTCGGCTTCGAGGTTCCAGTGGCGGCCGAGAATCCAGGCATAACCGTAGGCTACGCCGGCACCGATGACCCAGCCCTGGTAGCGGTAGTCGGAGAGTTTCGAGAGGTCGGTGCCCAGAAACGAGATGCCGTTTTTGAGCCCGCCGACGTTGTACTGACCGCCTAAGGCGTGTACGCCGACGAAGTGTCCCGCGAAGCGGTCGCAGAACCAGTAGCGCAGTTCGGGTTTTATGAGCCAGTGTTTCCAACGGCGATCGTGCGAAAGGGTCCAGCCGTTGAAGCTCCCCGAGAGATCGACGGTCCATCGGGGAGCCGTACCGACCTCCACGCCGAGACTTATGTTCATCGCGGCGTCGGAGAGGATGTTCGTTTTGACCGCGGCATCTTGTGCCCGGACTCCTGTTATATAAAGGAGTGACAGCAACAGAATGGCGATCTTGGTTTTCCTATTCATCGTTGTTTTTCAGTTGTCTTGGTTTAAGCGCACAACAAATCTCCCATCGAATCAGCTGCCAATTATAGGGCCAGAACGCTGATTATTCGTTGGTTTATTCGTTGGATTAATCGTTGGTTTAAAAATCATACGGTTTTATTAGGAGCTTTAAATCGTTGATTTTTAAAAACGAGCACGTCAGAATGACCTAAAATCGGAATATTTAGGGATTTTTTTGTTTATTTCGATTCTTTCCGTATATTTGCGAAACATACCAACATATAAATCGTTGACCTTTTAATATATGGAATTCCGGCTTCCGGGAGTGTCTGGACGCGATTTTTGGACGAAAAATGCGATAAAAACGTCTGAAAACATCATGATTCTCGGGGCGTGGTTTCGATATCCGCGGCCGATTTTTTCCCGATACGCTCCGCCTGACGTTCGGCTTTGCATTTTACCGCCTCCTGCACGGAGGGATACATCCTGCGGAACTTGGCGAAAGTGTCGCGCGAGAGGTCGAACTGCCGGCATATTTCGCCGATCGTCCGGTCGGCATTCAGCATCTCGATGATCGCCTGGCGGTGTTCGATCAGGACGTTGAGTTTCGTGTAACTGCCGTGGCGCCGTCCGAGGACCATGCCGTTCGCCCGGCGCAGGGCCAGCGCTTCGCGCGTACGCATGGAGATCAGGTTGCGTTCGATTTCGGCGACCAGCCCGAAGGCGAAGCAGAGGACTTTGCTGTTGATCGAGTCGTCGAACGAATATTTTTCCTTCGTAGTGTAGAGGATGATTCCTTTGCGCAGGCATTTGCCCATGATCGACATGACGTCGGTGAGCGTACGGCTCAGGCGCGAAATCTCCGTGACGATCAGGGTATCGCCGCGCTTCATGCGTCGCAACAGACTGCCCAGGCGGCGGTCTTTTTCCTGTTTGCGGCCGCTGACGACCTCGGTGACCCATGTGTCGACGTTGAGATTGCGGCTCTCGGCGAAACGCCGGATTTCATCCTGTTGATTGGCCAGATGTTGTTTGCTGGTGCTGACTCTGAGATAACCTATAATCATGAATGTATCGTTTTAGCGACAGACGACGTGCCTGCCGGGATGAAAATAGGATAAAAGAGCCGGAAGATAAAAAAAACGGACGCAGGACTACTTCGATGCCCCTATATATAATATAGGTATGCCGGAGGTACTAAGCGTTTGGGTTTTTGTAGATACGCTGCGGGGCGAAAAAATCCCTGCCGGGTGTCGGCAGGGATCGATCGGGAAGAAGATTTTCGAAGGCTCGCTATCCGCGACCCGAAGTCTTCTTTTCGCGGCTGTTGCCGGGATAGACCTTCAGCAGCACGACGCCGTGGGGCGCCACTTCGGTCTCGAATTTGTCGGTGCACTCCTTCAGGTCCTTCTGACGCCACAGGTCGCGCACGGTTTGCGTACCGCGCAGCCCCAGCATGCGCAGCGTGAAGTGCATTTTCACGGGTTGCCAGCCGCGATTGAACATTCCGACGGCGATCGAACCGTCTTCGAGGTGTTTGGCGTAGATCACCCGATCGCCCTCGTTCCAGACGGGGACGGCCTGGAGCCCGAGCGGGTCTTGGTTGACCTCGATCACCTCGTCGTTCGAGAGCAGGCTCAGGGTGAAATCGTCCAGACGGGCCAAGTCGCATCCGATGAGCAGCGGTGCCGCCAGCAGCGACCAAAGGCTGATGTGGGTATACTGTTCGTCGGCCGTCAACCGGGTATAGTGCAACTTGGGGCCCCAGCCGACCAGCCCTACGACCAGCATGTCGGGATCGGCCCAGTGGCCCGGGCTGTTGAAGGCGACCCAGCGGTCCTGGCTGAATCCGATGCTGCTAACGCTCTGCCATGTGTCGCGGATATCGCCCGTCGTGCGCCAGCAGTCGGCGTAGCGTGCCAGCTGCGGTGCTTCGCCGAAGGGGGCGCTGTTCGAAAGGCTGTATACGATATCGCGGTCGAGTCCGCGCAGGGCGTCGTGCATCTCCTTGATGTGGAAATAGTCGAGCGGATGCCAGTCGTATTTGAGGTAATCGACGCCCCAGTCGTTCCACTGCTTCACGTCGGCCTCGACGAACGAATAAGGACCCTGGTGCCAGACCTGTTCGCGGTCGCGCCAGTAGTGTTTTTTCTCTTTCGGGAAGCGGTAGTTCTCGTCGTGGTTGCCCTCCTTGATCCAGCTGTTTTCGCCGTCGGGGTTGTCGGAGTAGCTGCCGATATGGGCCGCATAGGTGCCGACCCACGGCGTGGAATAGATACCCAGTCGAAGGCCCATGTCGTGAATCTGCTTCGAAAGGCCTGCCATGTCGGGGAATTTCGCGTTGGGCTGAATGGCGTTGTATTTGCCGCCGCGCTTGCCCTGCCAGCCGTCGTCGATGTTGATGTAGGACCATCCGTGGTCGGCGAGACCCTTTTCCACCAAGGCGCGTGCCGACGAGAGCACCTGCTCCTGCGTCACGTCGCGTGCCCAGCAGTTCCACGAATTCCAGCCCATCGGCGGGGTGAGGGCGATGCGGTCACCCACGACGATGCGCAGCTCGCGCGAGTAGGAGCCCAGCGCGTTGCTGGCCGTGAGCAGGACTTCGTATTCGCCTTTCGCAGCGAGTCGTCCGGTGATTCGCCCGGTGCGGGGGTCGAGTTTCAATCCTTTGGGGAGCCCTTCGGCCGAGAAGGTCATCGGCCGGACGCCCGTCGCAGCGATGGCGTAGAAGAATTCCGAACCCGGGCGCACGCCGAAGACCCGGGCCCCGTTGATGCGGGGCGTATCGGCGGGTTTGGGGGTCAGTATGTAAGCCGAAAGGTCGGGAATTTCGACCGGAGAGGCTTGGATGGCCTGGGCGGTCTGCCCGAGCACTTCCCCGCCGCTCAGTGCGGCGAGGAGTGCGAGGGACAGAAGAATCGTTTTTTTCATCGGTAGAGTCGTTTATTGCCGTTTTTCGGCCAGCGTGGGAATGTATTCGGTGATCTCGTAGAGTTTGTTGCGGTTGGCTCCGTTGGCCGCGACCTTCACGTAACGTCCCGAGGGCCAGGTCTCACACGGCCAGCTGCCGGTGCGCGACTTGTTGGTCTTGTCGCCGAAATCGAAGTCGTGGACCTTGGTCCAGTTCTCGCCGTCGTCCGAAAGGGCAATGTATCCGCATCGCAGGTCGGTGACGTAGCCGTCGCCGCGCCGGATGATCGTCGTACCGCAATAGTAGTAGGTCTTGCCCATGTCGAAGACCGTCGAGGCTTCGTCGGGGTTGGTGTCGCCCGATCCTCCGGCATTGTAGCGGCTTTCCCAACGGCTGGTCATGTCGCCGTCGATCATGTATTGGGGAAGTCCGCGTTTGTAGGCCTCCAGACCGGTCATCTAAGAACTGCACGAAACGAGTTTCCACGTGCTGCGGTTGTCGGCGCAAATCGGACTCAGCGCGATGTGGTATACTACGGTGTTGTTTTCGCCGGTTTTGAACATCGAATTGCTCTTTACGCGTACGGCCAGCGTATAGTAACGGTCCGGCGTGAGCCCCGATTTGTCGATTTCGATGGTCGACACCGCCTCGTTGCTGCCCTGGACGAGCTGCCCGGCGGTGAAGGTGTAGGCGCTTTTCGGCAGCGGGATATAGGCGGTGCCGTGCTCGGCGTTATACTCCGCGAGTACTTCCTCGCCGTGTTCGTACTCGGTCCGGGAGTCCCATTTGTTGTCGAAATCGGTATAGGTCGTGAATTCGAGTACGGAGGCCTCGGCATCGCTCAGGTCGCTCTC
Organism: uncultured Alistipes sp.; assembly: GCA_947573795.1. Taxonomy (GTDB): domain Bacteria; phylum Bacteroidota; class Bacteroidia; order Bacteroidales; family Rikenellaceae; genus Alistipes. The sequence goes on from CANPHE010000017.1 coordinate 48,789, forward strand.
CACGAAACCTGCGTTGCGAACGAGCACCTCGGTCTGCTGCATGCGCGGATTGATGAGGATCGTGCCCAACTCCTCGTTGACCTCCGTCGCGGTCGACCGGAGGCGGAGCGGAAGCAGGAAATCGTTCATGTAGGGTTGCTGCATGATCTTTTCGCAGTCGAGACGTACGGAGAGGGTGGCGCGGCGCCCTTCGGCCGTGATCGTACCGTTATCCTGCACGATCCGGTAGCAATCCTCGGGCAGCGCGGCGAAGGAGGTGCCGTTCTGCGTATTGTAGGCCTCGACGGCTTCGGGCGCCGGGACGATCGTCACTCGGGTGGTGCGTCCGGCGTACCCGCTGCCGTAAGCGTAGATGTTGAAATCGCTCGTCTGCTCCACGTCGTAGTAGGTCGCCGTCTGCATGCCGTTGTTGACGATATAGACCCGAGGGTCGGTCAGGTTGTCGTCGCGGTGATCCTTCTCGCAGGCGTTCAGCAGCAGGGCGCCTGCGCAAAGCAATAAGATATGGTTGAATTTCATGATTTTCCGGTTTTGAGTGTTTACCATCCGTAGTTCTGCGTGCATTTCACACGGTCGATCTCCGCCTGCGAAATGGGGAAGAGATAGCCGCGCTTGGTGAAGACGCGGTGGCCGTCGCGTCCGCCGTCGTAGTTGCTCACCGTGCGCTGCCAGAAGGCTCCGGTCGCGCTGTGGTTCGTGGCGGCGATGTTCATGCCGACGACGGGCATGTTGTGCTCCACTTCGGCGGTCATCCACGTGCGGGTGTCGAAATAGCGCAGGTTCTCGAAGCACAGCTCCACCTGGCGTTCGCGGCGGATCAGTTCGCGCATGCGGGCCTGGTCGTTCTTGGCATCGGGATAGACCTCCTCGATGGCGGGCACGCCGGCGCGTTTGCGCACGCGGTTGAGGCTGGTGAGAATCTCGGGATTCGTCGGATCGTACTCGTTGAGCGCCTCGGCGTACATGAGCAGGATATCGGCGTAACGGAAGATCGGGAAATCGATATATCCCCAGACGTTCAGCCCGGCGCCGCCTACGGAGGTGTCGCGTCCCGGGTCGATGAACTTGTGGTTGAGGTATCCGGTCGGCGAATAGTTGTGCGAAATGCCCGGTCCCGAGTTCCCGTTGGTGAAGAACTGAATGTCGGCCGTCTTCTTGCTGCCGCCGTGCCAGGTCATGCCGCTCCAGAAGATATTGACATAGAAGCGCGGTTCGCGGTTCTGGTACATCTTGAAGGTGTTCAGATTATCGCCGTAGATCGGGTGCTTGTAGGTCGAGAAGCCCGTTTCGCTGTAACCCGCGTCGGGATCGATGATCGGCTGCGTGGGGTCGTTGTCGACATATCCCGTGATCGGGTAGCGGCCGTCGGCCATGGCGAAGGCGTCGACGAGTTTCTGCGTCACGCCGTAACCGCCGTAGGCCGTACCGCCGACCTTCGGAGGCGTGCAGACGACGCGCTGCTGGTAGCTCGACGCTACGCGGCTGAAAATCTTCTCGGTTACGTCGTCGTTGGAACCGACTGTCGTGAAGAGCTTCTTGAAACTGCCGTAGGGGTCTTCGCTCTCCTCGCCGATCAGTCCGTAGAGGTTGAGATCCATCACGTCTTTGGCGGCTGCTGCGGCTTTTTCCCACTTCTGCACGTCGTACTGCGTCGAGAAGAGCGGCTTGCCGTGCGTGCCGACGATATCCTTATAGAGGTCGTTGCCGTTGAAGAGCGGACGGGCCGAGTAGAGCAGCAGCCGGGCTCGGGCGGCCAGGGCGGCCCCTTTGGTCGCACGGCCGTAGAAGTTGGCGGGCCAGCTTTCGGGCAGCCCCTTCGAGGCTTCGAACAGCTCCTCGGTCACGTAATCGACGCATTCGTCCCACGTGTTGCGCTCCCGGGAATCGAGACCCGACTGGGTGAAGTCCACCGGTTCGTCGCCGAGCAGGAAGACGGGGCCGAAGACGGGCAGCATGAGCGAATAGTAATAGGCGCGCAGGAAGCGGGCTTCGTTGTAGTAGTAGCCCTTGTCGGTGTCGTTCAGTTCGGGACACTCGTAGACGTGCTGCATGAAATAGTTGGCTTCGCGGATCCCTTTGTAGAGGTTGTCGTAGGTGTCGCTGCGGTAGAGTCCCGTCGCGGGAGTCCACGAGTCGTAGTTGATGATCGTATAGACGCGGCTCAGGTAGCTGAACGAAGCCTCGTCGGAGCAGGCCTCCCACGGAATGTCCGTGAAACTCGAAATGCAGGCGGGTGCTTCGTAGTCGGGTTGCCAGGAGTAGATGTTGACCAGGTATTCCAGCGTGGTTTTCTGCTTCTGGAAGATATCTTTCGAGGTCAGCGGTTCGTCGGGCTGACGGTCGAGGTACGAATCGCAGGCGCCGAGGAGTGTTCCGGCGGCAATGGACAGGGCGATCGTTCGGAGTATGTTTTTCATGATGGTTGTCGTTTTAGGATTAGAATCCGATCGTGAGGCCGATGTTGATGACCCGGTTGTTGGGGTAGTTCGTGGCGCCGGTCTGCATATCGGGGTCCCACAGTTTGAAGGGGCTGAAGGTCAGAAGATTCACGCCCGAAAGATAGACGCGCATGTTCTGCATGGCGAGCTTCGAGGCGAAACGCTTGGGCAGCGTGTAGCCGATTTCGAGGTTCTTCAGACGCAGATAGCGGCCGTTGACCATCCAGAAGGTCGATTCCTGGTCGTTGTTGGGGTTGGAACCGATCGTCAGACGGGGATAGCGCGCAGCGGGGTTCTCCGGCGTCCAGTAGTTGTCGTAGAGGTCGGCGAAAACGTTCGCTTCCTTGATGTTGCGGGCGATGAATCCCTGGGTCTGGTTGTTGCGGATCGAGAAGGAGATATGGGCCATGCCCTGGAAGAACGCCGAGAAATCGAACGCTTTCCATTGCAGCGAGAATCCGAATCCGTAGACGATCTCCGGAATGTTCGGATAGCCGATGGGCTTGCGGTCGTAGGAGTCGATCACGCCGTCGCCGTTCAGGTCGACGTATTTGATGTCGCCCGGCTGCACGGAGCCGAAACTCGGTTTGGCCCACGAGTCGATATCCTCCTGGTCCTGGTACAGGCCGGCGGCGACCAGTCCGTATTTCTGGTACTGTTGCTGCCCCCTCGTGTTGAGGTAAAGGTAGGCCTGGTCGGGCTGGTCGTTGTCTACGATCCGGTTGCGGGCGTAGGTGAAGTTGCCGCGGACGGTCAGGTTGAGGTCCCTGCCCAGGGGTTGGTGGTATTCGAGCGAGGCATCGATACCGCTGTTGCGCATCTTGCCGATGTTCACCCACGGCTGCGTGCTGATACCCACGTAGACCGGGATGGACTGACGCTGGAGGAAGATGCCGTCGCGGTGTTCGTTGAAGTAGTCGACCGAAATGTTGAGTTTGTTGAAGAACGACAGATCGGCGCCGACGTTGAGTTTCTTGGCTTTTTCCCATCCTACGTAGGAATTCGGATATTCGCCCAGCCGCACCGAGGTGTACTGGACGGGTGAGATGCCCCAGATGTAGTTGCTGCCGGTAACGATCGTCTCGTTGTAGATGAAGCGTCGCGAACCGCCGATCTGGTCGTTACCCACCGTACCGTAGGAAGCCTTGAGCTTGAGCATGCTCACCACGTCGCGGATGGGTTCGAAGAATTTTTCGTTCGAAAGCGCGTAACCCACGGCTACCGAGGGGAAGAATCCGAAACGGTGTTTGGGTGCGAAGTTCTCCGAACCGTTGTAGCCGAAGTTGCCTTCGATGAAGTAACGGTTGTCGTAGCTGTACGTGATACGGCCCGCGATACCCTGGTGGCGGTAGGGGAGTGCCTTCTCCGAATCGCTCGCGCTGCTTCCGACGTAGTTTTTCTGCGACTGCTGGAAGAGGAACATGGCCGAAAGGTCGTGTTTGCCGAAGGAGCGTACCCAGTTGGCCGTCGCTTCGAGGTAAACCGAACGGTAGCCCGAGTTGGACTGCGAGTAGCTGAGGTTCTCGGCGCCGACGACCGTCTGGTTGAACTGGAGGTTGCCCTCCTCGTCGTAGCCCGTAGCGAGATACTGCGAAGGTTTCTTCGTGCGGGAGAGGGTATTGTTGTTCTTGGCGTCGAACGATCCCTTGATCGTGACGGTCAGACCCTTGGTCACCCAGTCGCCCAAGTCCTGCGTCAGGCTGAAAAGCGATTGCGCCGTGTTGTAGAAACGTTCGCGGTAGCCCGTCTGCGTCAGCAGCACGTAGGGGTTCTCGCCCTGACCCGCGGCGGGACCCGCCAGATAACCGTTGGAATAGACGGCCGGGAAGGCGTTGGGCGCCGTTTTGAGGGCATAGTCCCAGATTCCGGAGCCGCCGCCTGCGCTGTTCGAAGCATCGGTTCCCGGTTCGTTCTTGCGTTCGAACGTGGTGGCCAGGTTGACGTTCAGGGTGGTGTATTTGTGGAGTTTCACTTCGACGTTCGAGCGGAAGTTGAACCGGCGGTAGAACACCGACGTGTTGTACTCCTTCATGTTGTCGGCCTTGAAAAGGCCGTTTTCGTTGTAGAAACCTCCCGAGATGTAGTATTTGGCCGTCGAACCGCCGCCCGTGACATTGACGTTGACGCGTTCGTTGAACGAATGATTCTTATAGAGGTAGTCCGTCCATTGGATGTTGGGATACAGGTCGGGGTCGGATTTGTCGCGGTAGGCGGCGATCTCCTTGGGCGAGTAGACCTCGTAGCCGGCTGCGGCGTTGTACATTTCGGCGAACTGCACGGCGTCGACCATCTCCGGAACCTTGGTGGGCTGCACCATGCCGGCCTCGAACTTGACGGTGATCTGCGGTTTGCCGACGGTGCCTTCGCGCGTGGTGATGAGCACCACGCCGTTGGCGCCGCGCACACCGTAGACGGCCGTCGCGGCGGCGTCCTTGAGGATCGAGAACTCCTTGATGTCCTCGATATCCACCAGGTCGAGGTCGCGCTCGATACCGTCGACCAGCACGAGCGGCGTCTTGTTCGAACCGAAGGTCGAGATACCGCGGATCCAGAACGACGACGAGGCGCCCGGCTCGCCCGAACGCTGCACCGAGATGATGCCCGCCATCTGTCCGGCCAGGGCGTTCGAAATCTTTCCGGTGGGCATCTTCAGATCGCTGACCGGTACGGTGGAGATCGAACCGATGACGCTGGCTTTCTTCTGGATGCCGTAACCCACGACGACGACCTCCTCCAGATCGTTGCTCGCCTTGAGCTCGATGAGGGTCGGGATGTTGCCGATGGGGTATTCGAGGGTTTCGTAACCGACGAACGAGATGCTTACGAAGCCGTAGTTGCCCGTGACGGTGTAGTCGAAGGAGCCGTCGGCGCCGGTCGTCGTGCCGTAGGTCGAATCTTTGATCCACACCGTCGCGCCGATGACGGGCTGGCGGGTCGCGGCATCGACGACCTGTCCCGAGATGTGTTTTTTCTGCACGGGTTTATCGGCCGCGGCTACCGGTGTCGTCGGAGCCTTGCGCGTGAGGATGATGTTGTTCTGACGGATCATGTAGGAGATGTCCGTGCCGCTCAGCGCTTCGTCGAGCAGCGGTCCGACCGCTTTGGTCGTTTTGGAGACCTTCACCGGAACGTTGTCGGCCAGGTTGCCCTGGTAGGAGACCCGATAGGCGGTCTGAGTCTCGATCTGGGAGATCAACTCCCGGAGATTGGTGACGTGCTCGATGCGTACCGATGCCTGCTGGGGCGAAGGCGATGCCGAAATTTCCCCCCCCCCACGGAATGAGGAGCGACAGGCATGCCGACAGTAGGTACCGTGCACGCCGCATACTGCGTAATGGTTTTTTCATAAAGATTTGATTAGGTTTAGAAGTTGTTTGAAAAAGGCCTTTATTTAAGAATGACGATTTTGCCGTCGGTGCGTTTGAACCGGGTATCGGTCGAAAGGGTCACCACTTCGAGGATATGTTCCAGCGGCATGTCGAAATCGAGGGTTCCGGTGAAGCGGATAGCTTCGAGCGAAGCGTGGCGGAATGCGATTTCGCATCCGTAGGCGTCGCGGATGACGGCGGCGATCTGTGCGAGACCCACTTGGCGGAAGGTGCGCAGCCGGGCCGAGAGTTCGTTTTCGATATTGACCGTCTGCAACGTGAGATTTTTATCCGTGGGGCTGTACGAGACTTTTTGCCCGGGGCGGAGCGCCATGACCTGGTCCGCAGCGTGGAAATCTACTGCTCCTTCGACCAGCGTGGTTTCGATGTCGGAACTGTCGTCGTAGGCCTTCAGATTGAAGCGCGTGCCGCGGACCACGACCCGGGCGTCGTTCGCCGTGGTGACCGTGAAGGTCTTGCCGTCGTGTTTGCGCACGTCGAAGAAGGCTTCGCCGAGCAGCCGTACCGTGCGGTCGTCGTCGCCGAACGACGTGCGGTAGTCGAGTCGCGAATGACGGGCCAGGCGTACGGTCGAACCGTCGGGCAGCGTCACCGTGCAATCGCTGTTTTGGGCGAGCACCGTGCAGGTGCGTTCGTCCGGACGGTGGCTGAAGTGGTATACTCCGGCCGCGAGCAGGCAGACGGCCAGCACGGCGGCGTAGCGGGCGGCTTCCCGGAGCCATCGTTTCGGAACCGTGCGTCGTGCGGGCGCGATGCGCGGGCGCAGCCTCTCGAAGGCGGCCCGGGAGTCCGCTTTCGAGGCGGCTTCGAGGCGGTCGGCCGTGAAAAGTACGAAATAGAGCGTTTCGAGCCGATGGCGGTTCGCTTCCGAAGCGTCGTACCAGGCTTCGATCTCGCGGGCGGTGGCCTCGTCGAGTTTCCCTTCGAGGAATGTTGTCAGCAGATTGTCGTCGATCTCTTTCATGGGGTCGGTTTTCTATGATAAATACGTTTCAGGGGAAAAGGTTGCTAAGCGCAAAAGACGATTTTTTCCGGAAAACATCGGAATGGCGTTGCGAACGGTCGTACGGGGGCGGCCGGGAAGCCGGAACGGGGTGCTTTCGGGGTCGATCAGTCCCGGGAGCGCACAGGACGGGCGGATCGCATCGAGGTGCGTCCGATGCGGTCGGCCGATTCCGGGTTCGGAAGAGGCGGTTCCTATGAGCGGGGTTCCTGGAGCGATAGCCAGAAGAGCAGCAGCGGCAGATAATCCTTCAGTGCGACGCTCAAGACTTTGAGCGCCTGTCCGATATGGTAATTGACGGCTTGGGGCGAAACGTGCATCTCGTCGGCGATCTGCTGGTGGGTCATGCCCCGGAAGCGGCTCATCTCGAAGATGCGGCGGGTTTTCTCGGGAAGCTGTTCGAGCGCTTCGCGGTAGAGGCGCGAAAGTTCGGTGCCGAGGTAGAAGTCGGGCGAATCGAACTGTTCGGCGAATTTTTTCTCCAGCTGCGCGTGGATGCGCGAATGGTTCTGTTTTCGGGAGATGTGGTCGAGCGACTTGTTGCGGACGATCATGAACAGCAACCCTTTGAGCGAGAGGTCCTCGATCAGCCGGTCGCGGTTCTCCCAGATGTAGAGCATGGCGTCCTGTACGATGTCTTCGGCGGCGGCGAGAGGCACCCAGCGCGATGCGAAGCTGCACAGACCCTTATAATAGAAGTGATAGCATGCTTCGAAACACTGCATGTCTCCGGCATTGAGCCGACGGATGACGTGGCGGTTGTCGCAGATGTCGTATGGAGTGTAGGTTGCCATGTTCGGGCGGGGCTAAGCCGTTTTGTCGGGATAAAAGTACGATTTTTTTGTATAACCGAAATGAAAACGGATAAAAGTTTTCGTGCATCGCGGAGTTCGTGGCTGCGATAAAGGTCCGATTGTGGTTGATTGCCAAACCCTAAGGAAGCCGCATAGGCCGACCGCCCGATTCAGGGTATTCGGCCGGGGCGTGCTATGGTTGCCGGAGTTTCGTCTCTGCCGGGCGTTCGGATGGTGAAGCGGATTATCGGGCGGTTTTCGTACCCGGAAAACAGCGCTTTCGGCGGGAGCGGTGAAAAAAATATCTGCGAAAGTCGCTTTTTTTGCGATTTTGTTTGCAATAGTCTATTTTTTGCTTACCTTTGCACCGCTAAAGTGATCTCGCAGAGAGTTGCGATAGCGGTAAGGCCCATTCGTCTATCGGTTAGGACGCAAGATTTTCATTCTTGAAA
>CANPHE010000018.1 GCA_947573795.1 uncultured Alistipes sp.
AGAGCGCATGATTCATAATCATGAGGTCGAGAGTTCAAGTCTCTCTCCCGCTACTAATTGATAAAAAAGCGTATATCAAATATACGCTTTTTTTATTCCCTCAACTTGCTACTTCTGTCAATATTGTGCACTTTTGCAGTGCGCTTTGGTGTGTGGTGCGCTGCTAAAGGCACTACACCTGCAAAAAACTTGCAAACAATGCTACTATTTCATTGCGATTCGACACTCGCCGAGCGAAGTTCCCGGTTTAATTCACATTACATCGCGACTGCTCGCAATCATCGAACGCCAGGAGGGGCATTCGACTTGGGGCATAAGTCGACGAATTGCTGGCGCAATAACGACGTCTGATCGGGCTTTTGGAGCGCAACAGCGATACGCAAACGCCTGTCCATCCCCTGCCGATGTGCGTAAAAACACGCTATAAAACGGATTAAATAAACTATTTACAGCAGTAATAACTATGACACTATTTATAGGAATAGTTTTATTTTGTATCGTAATTGGTGCACTTTTCAAAAATGCGCAAGAAAAGGCTGCTTTGGAAGAACTTCATGGATTAACACCAGCGAGCGATGGATCGATTACCTTCGATGATATCCGGTGTCGGGCGGACGAATGCGAGTACCGTATTGCGGGAATAACACATCGAGAGCTATCCAGAAGAGACGTCGGATATTCTGACCATTTTATGATAAAGGCCGATCGCACGAATCGTTACGATAAATATGCGGTCGAAATATACAATGACCGAGGACGATTCGTCGGATACATCGAGCGGGGACGTAATAAATATTGGCACAACCGGCTCGTTTCGGATCCTGAAAAATCTACACTCGAATGTCGTGGATATGTCGGAATGTTTTTGCAAAAAGAGGATGATTGTTTAGAGTATTACGGGCGCATATTTCTTCCCGTCATTGTGGAGGACGAGGAGTACAGGAAGATTATGCGCGGGACCATCAAGAAAAAGGCAGAGTCCAAGAGCATACTTGCACCGACCCTTAAGCCGCAATCGGCTGAACTCACCGGAACAGAATCCACAAAGCAGCCAGAACCTTCATCGGATAGAAAGGAGAGTCGTATCGTAACCACCGAGGAGGAGATGCAAGGGTTCTATATCGTTCGGTCGATCCTCTATCCGGAGATGGACGACATCAATCGCGTAGTACACCGCGATACACAGTCCTATTTTGGCATTTTGCTTGACGACAACAATCGCAAGCCGATCTGTCGGCTACATTTTAACAGCTCGAATAAGTATCTAGAAACGTTCGATGCCGAACGCAAAGGCTCGAAGCACCTCCTGCAATCCTTGAACGATATCTACAAATATCGTAACGAGATCGTGGCGGCTTGTAAAATGTATTAATTCAAATAAAATATAGGCAATTACATACAATTTTACACTAAACCGAATTTAAACCCTTCTAAATTTGCAGGTTGCACCCGAAATCCCTGCTTGAGGCGGGGGAGGTGTGTTGCACAAGCCTGCCGGAATTCGTTCCGGCAGGCGTTTTTTCGTTCGGAAGCTGCCGGAAACGGCATTCGAAGGCTCTCGTGCGGGAAGACAGCCGACAAAAAGATGCAGACGCGAAAAAAAATCGTTTCCGACGTAAGTAGTTTCGCAGGATGAGTTGTTTTAGTATTGAATAACCCCGTAAAAAGTGCGAACTTATGTCTGAAAAACATATTGAAGAGCTGATTATCCGATTTATCGAGGGCAGCTGTCCCGATGAAGAGATGCGCGAATTGCTGGATTGGGTCCGTGAATCGACCGAACATCGCGATACGTTGTTCGGCATGAAGGATATTTACGACCGCAGTCGGCTGCGCGAACGAATGACCGACGAGCAGATCGAGGCCGGCTGGATGCGGTTAGTCGCCGAATGCGGCATTCCCGAGGAGGAGGGGCGCGCAGCCGCCCGGACCGAGGAGTATTACCCGCAGCCGGTCGAGGAGCGTCGGACGATTACCCCCCCCCGTTCGGGCCTGTGGCGCCGTATCGGATGGTCCGTCGTTTCGACGGCCGCTTGCCTCGCGATCTTCGTGACGGGATATCATCTCTTGCGTGACGAGCGGACCGAGTGGATCACCGTTGCGAATCTGACGGACAACCAGCGGCACTTGATTCTTCCCGACGGCTCGGCCGTGTGGCTCAACGACGGCGCGACGCTCCGATATCCCCAGCAGTTCGAGAAGAACGGACGCGAGGTGCGGCTCGAAGGCGAAGCCTTCTTCGACATCGTGCGCGACGAAACCAGCCCCTTCGTCGTGCGTTCGAAGCTGCTGCTCGTCGAGGTGCTCGGCACCCGGTTCAACGTCGATGCTTCGGACAGCAAGGCGCAGGTGGTGCTGGAATCGGGATCGATCAACCTGGGCCGGATCGAGAACGACCGGGTCGTGCGGCAGGTGATGCTGCAACCCGGAGAGGCCGGTCAGGTATACAGCTCGCACGACGGAATCGATGTCGAACAGGTCGACCTGATGCTCTACACCTCGTGGAAGGATTATTACCTGGTCATCAAATCGCAATGTCTGGGCGACGTGGTGCGTATGCTGGCCAAACGTTACCGCACGGATATCCGGATCGACGACGCCCGCATCCGGAACGAACGTTTCTCGGGACGATTCAGTCAGGATCAGTCCTTGGACGAGATATTCGGAGTTATCGATCTCATGATGCCCATCGACTATCGTTTCGACGGCGAATCGTGGATTATAACTGCCAAAAATTAAACGACTTAAAACTTCTAAATCGAACCTGCATGAAAAAGCCTACGTAAAAAAGGACGATTGTATACGGCTTTGCACGAAACCCGTTTCGATGCCCTCGGACCTTGCGGGCCGCACCCGAAGCCTCTGCCTGAGGCGGAGATTTTCGGGGAGTCGGATTTGTAAACGCGATCTCGGCCGCCCCGCGCGAATCGACCGGCAAGAAACCGGAAAAGTATGGAGTCGTATATGATTACCAAAAAAAGAATCGGAAAATCGCCAAATTCCCCGATTCCTGCATTTCCATCAATGACTTTTGCCCAATCATCAACTAAAAAATGCTTAACCCAATGAAAAAACCTTTTGCTCAGGCAAGTTGCGGACGTTGCGTCCCGTTTTCGAACGAGCACCGAGGGGGGGGGAAATTACGTCTCGGATGGCTTTTGGCCCTGATGACGATGTTATTCTCGCTTCCGGTATTTTCACAAACTCCTGCCGGGCTGACTTTGCGTCAGTCGCAGGTTTCTCTCGAACAGTTCATCGCTGCGGTACAATCGCAGAGCGACTACTCATTTTTTTACAAAGATAATGAAATAAATGCAAATACGCGCATTTCGGTCGATGTAAAAGATGCTTCGATCAACGATCTGCTCGCTGCGGCGTTCCGCGGCACGGAGATCGCCTACCGGGTGCAGGGCCGGCAGATCGTGCTCACGAAACGTCCCGCGGCTGTCGCTAAACAACCCAAGAATTTGAGCATCAAGGGTATGGTGACGACGACCAGCGGCGAACCGCTCGTCGGTGTGACGGTCACCGTGGCCGGCACCACGACCGGAACCCTCACCGATATCGACGGCTGGTACACCATCACGGTGCCGAACCGCGAGTCGGTGCTCGAATTCCGCTATGTCGGCTATCAGATGCGCGAGACCGTCGTCGGCAACCGTACGATGCTCGACGTGTCCATGGAGCCGGCGACCACCGAGCTGGAGAGCGTCGTCGTCGTCGGTTACGGTCAGCAGAAGAAGGCCACGCTGACGGGTGCCGTCGCTTCGATCGACATGCAGGACATTAAGACCCCTTCGCCCAACCTCAGCAACTCGTTGCAGGGCAAGATCTCGGGTGTGATCTCCGTACAGTCGAGCGGCGAGCCGGGTTACGACAACTCGACCTTCACCATCCGCGGTATCGGTTCGTTCGTGAACAACAGTTCGAACGCACCGCTGATTATCGTCGACGGCGTGCAGCGCGAGGATGCCAACAGCTTCAACACCGGCGTGTTCAACAACATCGATCCCGAGGATATCGCGAGCATCTCCCTGCTGAAGGATGCTTCGGCGACGGCCGTCTACGGTGCCAAGGGTGCCAACGGCGTGTTGATTATCACGACCAAGCGCGGCGTAACGGGCAAACCCCGTCTGTCGATCAAGATCGAGTCGGGTCTGACGAGCTTCACCAAGAAACCCGAAATGCTCAACGGCGTCGATTACATGAACCTCTACAACGAGGCGCGCCGCAACTCGGGGCTGGGCGAAGTTTACTCGCGCAACGACATTCTGATTACCAAGAGCGGTCTGGACCCCTATATCTATCCCAACGTCGACTGGATGGAGGAGGTTTATAAGACCTTCTCGTCGGTGACCAACGCCCATATCAACGTTACGGGCGGCGGCGAGACCGTACGTTACTACATTTCGGCGTCGTTCTACGACCAGGAGGGCCAGTACAAGGTCAAGCGGGCCAACGGTTACAACCCCAACCTGAGCTATCGCCGCTACGATTTCCGTTCGAACGTCGATGCCAACCTCACCAAGACCACACTGTTGCAGCTCAACATCGGCGCCATGCTGGTCGACGCCCGCTATCCGGGAATCTCGTCGGGCGATCTGTGGTACCACACGCTCGCCACCTCGCCGGTAGCCTTCCCGACCCGCTATCCCAACGGCAGCTGGGCGGGTCCCGCACGCACGGCCGGCGCCAACCCGCTGAACGAGGTTCAGAACAGCGGTTACACCAACGAGTTCCGCCCGACGGTGCAGTCGGTCTTCACGATCAATCAGAAACTCGATTTCGTGACGCCGGGGCTGAACGCCTATGCCCGCTTCTCGTTCGACAGCTACTCGCAGTTCTCCAACAACCGTCGCGGACGTGTCGATCTCTACACCGCATCGGGACGCGACAGCGAGGGTAACATCATCTACGGGGCACCGACGCAGACCGCGACCGAGTTCCTCGACTGTTCGACCAGCTCCAACGGCGAATACGCCCTTTACATCGAGGGCAACATCTCCTACGACCGCACGTTCGGCGACCACTCGCTGTCGGGCATGGTGCTTTACAACATGCGCAACCGCCGCATCAGCACGGCCGGCGATGCCATCTCGTTGATTCCTTACCGCAACCAGGCCATCGCCGGGCGTCTGAACTACGGCTACAAGGAGAAATATCTGATCGAGGTGAACGCCTCCTACACCGGTTCGGAGAACTTCGCACCGGGACACCGCTTCGGTTTCTTCCCCGCGGTTTCGGGCGGCTGGGTGATTTCCAACGAGTCGTTCTTCGAACCGGCCAAGCGGGTGCTCGACTACCTGAAGGTACGTGCATCGTACGGATTGGTGGGTAACGACAACATCGGCGCCGGAGGACGTTTCGGCTATCTTACCCAGATCGACTACGGCGGCGGTTACGGCTTCGGCCAGTACGGCGGCTACGTCAATACGATCCAGACCAACGTCATCGGTACCGAAAACCTCACCTGGGAGAAGTCCTACAAGACCAACATCGGTCTCGAATTGGGGTTGTTCGACAAACTCGACATCACGGTCGACTACTTCAAGGAGCGTCGTAAGGATATCCTCATCCAGCGCGCCTCGCTGCCCGACTTCACCGGATTCTCCGGCATGTCGATCTACGCCAACATGGGTGAGATGGACAACAAAGGTTTCGACGCCAACGTCGAATACAACCAGCATTTCGGGAAGGTCGGCCTGCGTCTCTACGGCAATGTCTCGTACAGCAGCAACAAGATCGTCTTCCAGGACGAGGCTCCCACGCGCTACGACTATATGCGTTCGACCGGCACGCAGTACGGCGAATTCATGGGTCTGGTCGCCGACGGATTCTTCACGGCCGACGAGATCGCTACGGCGCTGCCGCAGTTCGGACAGACTCCCAAACCGGGCGATATCAAGTACCGCGACCTGAACAACGACAACGTGATCGACTCCTACGACCGCACCTATCTGGGCAAATCGTGGTTCCCGGCCTGGTCCTACGGCGTGGGCTTCAACGTCAACTGGAATAATTTCGACCTCTCGCTCTTCTTCCAGGGTGTCGCCGACGTGGCCATCATGGCCAACGGTTCGGGCATCTACGGCGGCAATTTGGGCGTGAGCGGCGTCGGCATCGTGCCCTTCTCGGGCATGGGACAGTATCCCAACAACGTGCTTTCCAAGGCTCTCGACCGCTGGACCGAGGAGAATCCCCGCCAGGATGCGTGGTACCCGCGTCTGGCTGTCGGCGAAACCACCGATACCAACAACTACCGCAACAGCACGCACTGGATGAAGGACGGCAGCTACGTCCGTCTCAAGCAGGCTTCGCTGGGCTATACGATCACCACCCCGAAGCTGACCAAGGCCGGAATTTCGCACCTCTACGTCTATCTGTCGGGCCAGAACTTGCTGACCTTCTCGAAGTTCAAGGTCTGGGATCCGGAGCTGGGGTCCAATGCGGCCAGCTACCCGCTTAACCGCACCGTAACGCTCGGTATCCGCGCGCAGTTCTAATTCTTAAAACGGTAATGAACATGAAAAGCATTTTGAAAAACATACTGCTTGCCGGAGTTGCCGTGGCATTGTCCGCCTGCTCCTATCTCGACAAGCAGCCCGACAATCTCCGTACGTCGGATCGAATCTGGGAGTCGCGCAGCGACGCCGAGGCTTTCCTCAACCGGGTTTATGCCTATATTTGGTATCAGTTGGACGACTTCTCCGCCCTGGGCGTCTCCGACGAAACGGCCGTGCCCCTCACGGGCGTGGCGGCCCGTCGTCTGACGACCGGCAACTGGAGCGCCTCCGAAGGTGCCTGGAACCAGTGGACCCCCGCCTACAAGGCGATCCGCACCGCTCTCGAGTTCGAGGCCAACATCGACCGCGTACCCGAGAATCGCATCAACTCCGAACTGAAGGACATCTACCGCAACGAGGCCAAGTTCCTGCGCGGCTGGTTCTACTGGCAACTGCTGCGCCAGTACGGTCCCTTCGTCATTCTCGACCATATCCCGGCCATCGACGAGGATTTCTCCACCTACAAGCGCGCTCCCTTCGACACGTGCGTAGAATACATCTGCGACCTGCTGACGGAGGCCGGCAAGGGACTGCCCGACAAGCGCCTCGTGTCGTCGGAGTACGGACGCGCGACGAAAGCGGCCTGCCTGGCCGTCATTTCCGAAGTGCGCCTGCTGGCTGCGAGCGACCTGTGGAACGGCAATTCCGCTTTCGCGGACTTCAAGGGTCCGGACGGCCAGCCGCTCGCGCCCGCCGAGTACGACCCGCACAAATGGCAATTGGCCGCCGATGCCGCCTACGACGTCATCAGCCTGGGTGTCAATTCGCTCTATTACAATACGGTCAATCCGAGCATGTCCGATCCCTATCTCTCGTGCCGCAACCTGTTCCTGAACTGGAGCGACGAAATCATCTTCGCGACCTGCCGTGCGGGCGACTGGCAGTGGGGCCACGACAAGCGCTGCACCCCCGCTCCGGGCGGCTACGGCATGCAGAACGTCACGCAGAACCAGGTCGACGCCTTTTATACGCGTAAGGGTCTCGATATCCACGATGATCCCGATTACACGGAGCAGGGCTTTGCGACGGCGGACGATCCGGAGAATTACGGCTATTCGGAAGATCAGGTGAACCGCGGTTATCTGCGCGGCGAGTCGAACATGTACGTCGACCGCGAACCGCGCTTCTACGCCGGCGTACAGTACAACGGGCGTCCGGTGCTTCCGGCCGCCACCTCGACCGACAAGGACTTCTATTCGTCGGCGGCCAACAAGAACGGCCAGGGACGCATCGAGTACTATTACAGCGGCGTTTCGGGCTTGGCCAACAACACCGGACTGGCCGACATGACCGGCTACGACGTGCTCAAGCGCGTACATCCCGGATCGGTGATCTACGAGGACAAGCGTACCGAATATCGCCCCTACATCCACATCCGTTACGCCCAGATTTTGCTCAACTACATCGAGGCGCTGAACGAGTGCAATCCCAACAGTACGGACATCGTGTTCTATCTCAACGAAATCCGTACCCGCGCGGGCATTCCGACCATCCAGAACTGCTATCCTGCCGAGATCGGGGACCAGGATGCGATGCGCAAGCGCATTCTGCGCGAACGTCAGGTGGAGCTGGCTTTCGAAGGCGACCGCTACTGGACCTTGTGCCGTCGCAAGATGTTCGAAAAGGAGGAGTATCGCAAGATTTTCCGTATGAACGTCGATACGAACGACAACAATCTGGGCTTCGCCTTCGCGGATTTCTACAAGCGCAAGGAGCTCTACACGCGCTACTGGAACGACCGCATGTATCTCTTCCCCATTCCGCAGGGCGAGATCGACAAGGCTGCGGGCGGTCTCGTACAAAATCCGGGATGGTAGTCGCCATTCCGCCGACAGACTTTTCAACCATAAACAACAAACGGACATGAAACTCAATATCAAACATATCGCTTTGGGACTCCTGGCCTGCTGCATGGCCGTCGCCTGCGACGATTCCGACAGCGGCGTGGATGCCGGAGCGGCCCTGAGCATCGAATCCATCCTGCCCGAAAGCGGCGGTCCCGGACTGGAACTGATCGTCAACGGTACCGGTTTTCCGCTCGACAAATCGCGGATCGCTCTGTCGATCAACGGTATTTCGCTCCCCGTCGAGGATTGCAACCGGGAGCAGATTCTTACGATCATCCCCGATAACCGGGCCGTCGGCCGCGGTCCCGTCGAGGTGACCATCGACGGCAAGACCGTTAGCAGCTCCCAGGAATTCGTCTATTTCGACGGCAAGATGTATCTCGACGCCATTTCGCAGACCAGCGCCGGACCCGATACCGAACTCACCCTCCGGGGTGAGAATTTCCCCGAGGACGGGACGGGTGTTTCGGTGAGCGTCAACGGCGTGGAGTTCCCCGTGAAGAGCGCCGATGCCGCGACGATCGTCGTCACGGTGCCCAATAATCCGAACATCGGCACGGGCAAAGTGGTCGTCGCCGTGGGCAACGTATTCGCCGTGGGCGACGTGGAATTCACCTATATCGAGCCGGTGATCCGCATCGCGTCGATCTCGCCCACCGAAGGCGGACCGCTGACCGAGGTAACCGTTCGCGGCGAGAACTTCCCGCCGACGAGCGAAGGCGTATCGGTGACGATCAACGACGTGGCACTCGACATTCGAAGCATCGCGAGCGACAAGCTGGTCGTCGTGATTCCCTCCGACCGCAAGATCGGTACGAATCCGGTCGTCGTGAAGTACGGTTCGCAGAGCGTCGCCAGTGCGGAGTCGTTCACCTACATCGTGCCCCAGCTGGGTATTGCTTCCATCGCGCCGCTGAGCGGTAAGGGCCAGTGCGAACTGACCATCGTCGGCGACGGATTCGACGAGAAGGTGGCCGCGTCGATCAACGGTGTGGCGCTCACCATTACGAGCTGCACCGAGACCGAGATCAAGGCCGTCGTGCCGCGCGACCGCAAGGTGGGCAAAGGCCCCGTGCTGCTGACGCGGGGTGCCGAGCGTGCCGCCTCCGCCGAGGAGTTCACTTATCTGATGACCCGCACGGTGCGCGTGCTGGCCGGAACGGGTCAAGCGGGAAGTGACAACGGCCCCGGTACGTCCGCTTCGTTCAACTTCGGATACTGGTGGGGAGAGGCCCGTCGGTGCGGTATCGGCGTCGACAACGACCTGAATGTCTACGTGGCCGATGTTCACAATATGCAGATTCGCAAAATCGCACCCGACGGCATGGTGACGACCCATGCGGGCCACTACACCGATTCGCCCGATTGGGGAGTCGTTCGTGCCGAAGGCGGCACCTACGATCCGGAGTTCCGACCCAACTGTCTGGCCGTGAATCCCGATAACAAGTTCGTCTATGTACTCGACAACTGGATCGGCGGCATGCATGTCGTAGAGCCGGACGGTCGTACCCACTACATGGGCTGGGGCGGTGCCTCGGCTTCGGGCTGTGCCGTGGATCCCGCACGCAACCGTTTCTTCATCAGCCATTCCGACGGAAAGATCGATCTGGCGGTAGCCGACGGTTACGGTTATAACGGAGCACCCCGCGACAATGTTTACAACGGCGGCAAAAAGTTCGGCGGTCTGGCCGTCGACAAGGAGGGCAATCTCTACGCTGCGGCCTATGAGGAGAACCGCATCTACAAGTTCACCGACGGCGACTGGACCAATCCGGTCGTGATTGCCGGCAGCGGCAATGCCGGATGCAAGGACGGCCCGGCGATGGAGGCCGAGTTCCATTGTCCGTGGGGGCTGGCGATCGACAACGACGGCAATCTGCTGGTGGCCGGCGACGGTTCGGGTACCTCGTCCGAAGGATACGGTATGGACAAGAGTATCCGTCTGATCGACCTGAAGAACAACATGGTGACGACGTTCGCCACAGGTTCGGACGATCGCGGCGAACATTCGTTCGACGTGCCCGCCGCAGGCGGTATCGACAACCGTACGGAGAACAACGGACTGCTTCAGGGCGGTTTCTACTGCCCGTCGGCCGTGGCGGTCGACCGAAACGGCGATGTTTATGTCCTGACGCGCGGCGATGCCACCGTTTGGAAGATCGTCACCGAAGAGTAACCTTAAAAACAAGTCAAGCGTATGAAAAAAGTGATGAAATATATCGCAGTGCTCCTCGCGTCGGTCGCGCTGGCCGGATGCAGCGAGGACGGACTCGAAACCAACAACGGCTCGGCTCCGATCGTCCTCAACCGGTTCTATCCGACTACGGGCGGTGCCGGCACCGAGGTAGTGCTTACGGGCGAGAACTTTTCCGAGCGTACGGAGGACATATCCGTCCGCGTGGGTAACCACGACCTGAAAGTCATCGGTTCCGATATGAACAACATCGTGGTGATGATCCCCCGCAGCATGGGCAGCGGACGTTTCGAGGTCAGCATCGCCGGACGCGAGCCGGTGCACACGCTCCAGCGCTTCTCCTATGTCTTCTCCGGTGCGGTGACGACCCTTGCCGGCGGCGGCGAGGCGGGCGACATGAACGGTATCGGTACGGCCGCCCAGTTCCATTTCGACGATGCAGATAACGGCGGATGGCGCAAGGGTTCGATCGGCGTCGATCCGGACGGCAACGTCTTCGTGATCGACATCGTGAACGACAACCTCAAGAAGATCACCCCCGAAGGCGAGGTGACGACGCTCGTGGCCCGCTGTACCAACGGCGACGACAACCGTGCCTATGCGATGGACGTCGACGACGAGGGCAACATCTGGTTCGTGACCATGAGCGGCTGGGCGATCTACAAGGTGACGCCCGACGGCGCTTCGAACTACGTCGGACAGTCGCCCTGCCAGCCGTGGTACATGGATGTCGACAGCCGCAACGACCGCATCTTCTTCGTGCATCAGGCCGACGGCTCCTCGTCGCCGCTCTTCGAGTACACGATTTCGACGCAGGAGAGCCGCCAGATCGCGACCGAGACCTGCTATTCGGCCGTGGCCGTCGCTCCCGACGGATCGGCTCTCTATGCCAGCAATACCACCTCGCATTGCATCGACCGTTTCCCCCGGACCGGCGACGGCTGGGGTCCTGCCGAGCGGTTCGCCGGCAGCGGTGTGCGCGGCTTTGCCGACGGAACTTTCGCTACGGCGCAGTTCTCCATGCCGCGCGGTTTGGCCTTCTCGCCCTCGGGCGACCTCTTCGTGGCCGGAAACGGCGAATGGGGAGGTGTGGCCAATGCCGACCAGGCGGTTCGCCGCCTGAACATGGCCGACGGTGAGGTGCTGACCGTCGCCGGCAGCGGTACGGCCGGATATGTGGATGCGTTCGGTACGGCTGCGGCTTTCAGCGGCGTCATGGACCTGACCATCGATCGCGACGGTGTGATCTACCTGTTCGACAAGAAGAACAACGCCGTTCGCAAGATCGTCTACGAATAATCGTCCGAATCGTTCGGCGGGTGCCCTCGCGAGGGTGTCCGCCGGACGATTCCTTCGAAGAATCAATACCCGAGAAACAACAAAACGATTTTCAAAAATGAGAAAGAACTGGTTCCTGCTCCTGGCTTTTTCCCTGCTGACCACGTGTGTGCAGGCTTGCAGCGACAGCGACTCCAAAGAGGATGTGACCCCGATCGAGAAACCCGAGGATCCGGGTGATGACAAACCCGAAAAACCCGGCGACAAGGAAGCTGCGGAGTATTTCGTGTCGGTCAGCGCTCCGTCGGGCGGCGACGGCTCCATCGAGCGTCCGTTCAACACGATCGAGGCCGGTCTGGCGGCTGCCGGTCCGGGCGACGTGGTGACGGTCCGCGGCGGCGTCTATTCCGAAGCGGTCTATTTCCACAAGTCGGGAACAGCCTCCAAACCCATCGTCGTGCGCGCCTACGAAGGCGAAACGCCGATTATCGACGGCCGGGAGATGTCCTGGGGCGGCAGCTTGGCGCTCGTCCGAATCAGCGAGGTCAGCTACATCACGTTCGAAGGCTTCGAAATCCGCAACCTGATTACCGACGACGGAACCAAGGAGCCGAACGGCATCGTCGTCAGCCAGGGTGCGACCAACATCACGGTTCGAAACAACCATATCCACCATATTCAGAATACGGCGGCGACCGGCAACAACGTCTGGCCGGGGGCTCATGCCATTCACGTGATCGGCAACACGAATCGTGCGATGCGCAACATCGTCGTGGACGGCAACCACGTGCATGACATGGTGACTGGAACTTCCGAGACCGTGACGGTCAACGGTTACGTCGACAACTTCACGATCAGCAACAACGTGATCCACGACGTGTCGAATATCGCCATCGACGCTGCGGGCGGCTATGCGGCCAACAGCAATCCGCAGTTCAACTACGCCCGCAACGGCGTGATCTGCGGCAATACGATCTACAATGCCGAAAACTCGCTCGGTCAGCTCGACGGCGGTTACGGTGCGATCGCTATCTATGCCGACGGAGCCCGCAACATCACGGTCGAGCGCAACCGCGTATTCCACTGCGACCGCGGTATCGGCATGGTGAGCGAGACGGACAACTATCCGACGACGGGGTGCATCGTGCGCAACAACATCGTCTACGACTGCCACCGGACGGGTATCTATATGGGCGGCTATCTCGGTTACACGGGCGGCGGCACGGAGGAGTGTTACATCATTAACAATACCCTCTACGGCAACAACACCCGTTCGGGGCACTTCAGCCAGAACGAGGTCGAAGGCGAAATCCGCCTGACGGAGAACTGCCGTCGCAACGTGGTGAAGAACAACCTGATCTGTTCGCGCCGTGCCGAGGACCTTTTCATCCACAAGTATACCAACACGGGATCGGACAACGTGATCGACAACAACCACTATTCGGGCCTCGGAGCCTGGGTATGGGGCACGAGGAGCTGGGGTGCCGAGGATTGGACCTGGACCGACCGGATTCTGACCCTTGCCGCCTGGTCGTCCGCATGCGGAGGCGATGCGAAGGCCCACTATTCGGCTACGCCGGTCTACACGTTCACCCCGGCTGTCGATTCTGCCTTCGCCGTCGGCAACGATTCGACGATCAAGAATGCCGGCGAGGCGTTGATCCCCTTCTATGTCGGCACGACCGATTTCGCGGGAAATCCGCGTACGGTCGACGGTAAGATCAGTATCGGTGCTCTGCAATAATCGACCTACTGTCTGATCGTTATGAAAATCGATATGGTAAAGAAACTGCTGCTCCTGCTGCTCCTCGCAGGTACGACGCAACTCTCCGCTTGCGAAGGGGGCTCCGAGGGCGAAAAGACCGATCCGGTTCCCGAACAACCCGGAAACAAGGACGATGAGCCCGACGACCCGCAGAAACCCGCCGAAGCCGTCACCTACTACGTGGCGACGACGGGCAGCGATACGGCCGGCGGAACGATCGACGATCCGTTCCGAACGATCGGCTGCGCCCTGCGCCGGGTGAAGCCCGGAGATACGGTCGAGGTGCGCGGCGGGGACTACTGCGAGCAGATCACGCCTTCGGTGTCGGGCGAGCGCAACAAGCCCATTACGCTGAAAAGCTACGACGGCGAGACGGCCCGCATCGTCGGTACGGGACTCGCATTCGTGGGGTGGAACGCCGCGCTGGTGCGCGTCGGCGTCGATTATATGACGTTCGAGAATCTCCATGTCTGCCACGTCGTCAATACGGCCGAGAACAGCGATCCCAAAGCGTTCTACATCACCGGGGCGCCGTGCGGCGTAACGTTGCGCGGCTGTAAAATCTACGAGATCAAGAGTACGGTGACCCGACAGGCGCAGGACGGCGGCTCCGACTGGCGGAGCGGCCATGCGATTCTGGTGACCGGCACGGACAATACGCGCCCGATCCGCGATCTGGTGATCGAAGATTGCGAAATCTACGAGATTCACACCGGCACTTCCGAGACGGTGAGCATCGTGGGGAATGTCGAGCGGTTCACGGTTCGCCGCAATCACCTGCACGATGTCGAAAACATCGGTATCATCGTAGCCGGGGGCGACAACCTCAATCCCGGCGGTGACGCCCGGGTCAACTTCGCCCGCAACGGATCGGTGACGGACAACCGCATCGAGCGCTGTACGCATACGAAGAGCCCCGAATACTGGGGTACGTCGGCCTACGGCGCCATCGGTCTCTATGTCTGCGGCGGTGCCACGACGGTGATCGAACGCAACATCGTGACGGGCTGCGACCGCGGCATCGGTCTGGTGAGCGAGAGCGACCTGATGGCTACGACGGGGTGTATCGTACGCAACAATTTCGTGTACGGCAACTACCGCACGGGCATCTACATGGGCGATTACCTCAATTATTACGGTGCCGGCACGCGCGACTGCTACGTCCTGAACAACACCTTGTTCAACAACAACCGGGTGGGCGGTGCCCTGGACCTGGACCGCGAGACGAGCGAGGGCGAAATCCGCCTGACGGAGAACTGCCGCAACAACGTGGTGAAGAACAACATCATCTACGCCTGCTCCGACCGCGACATCTTCATCCGCAAGTACACCGCGACCGGCTCCGACAACGTGATCGACTACAACCACTACTACTGTGCGGGCGTTCCCGCCCGGTGGATGTGGAACGGCGTGCTCTACACCGATTTCGCCGCCTGGCGGAAAGCCTGCCAGGGCGACGAACACTCGGTATACGGCGTCGATCCCCGCTTCCGGGCTTCCGCAGCGGAGACTCCGGACCTGCATCTGCAAGCCGACTCGCCGGCCCGTCTTACCGGGGAGGCGCTTTCGGCCTACTTCATCGGCGACCTCGATATCGACGGCGATCCCCGCCGGACCGACGGCGCGATCAACAAGGGCGCGGATCAATAACCTCACGAACTACCGGAATCTATGAAATCGAAATATTTCATCGGCCTGTTGGCGGCCGGACTGACGGCGGTCTCGATCATGACCGTCGGATGCGTCGGCAACCGGACGCAGCGGCCCGCCTTGGCGGGTTACGAGGAGGCGCCCGATCCGCATCCGGCCGATTCCGCGGCCTGGGCGGGCGTCGAGGGCGTTCGTGTCGGATTCGCCGACGTCGATACGCGCTATCCGCTCGGCGGTCCGCTGCCCCGCCTGGAGGCGGAGTGGCACGGCGATGCGTGGCGCGGCGAACGGATCCATACCCAGCTGTTGGTCGGCACGGCCGTCCGAATCGACGACGTTCGGGTCGAAACCGGTGCGCTGAAAGGACCGCAGGGGCGGATTCCCGCCTCGGCGGTGCAGGTCGGACGGGTGCGCTACGTCCTCTCCGACCGACTGAACGCCGAAGGGTTCGGCTACGGAATCACTCCCGAACTGCATGCCGAAGCCTCGTTGTCGGCCGATGCCATCGACCCCGAGACGGGCGGTGCCGTAGAGGCGCATACGTTGCGTCCCTTCTGGCTCACCGTCGAGGTGCCGCATACGGCTCCGGCCGGAACCTACACGGGATGCGTCACGGTGCGTGCCGACGGCGAACGCTTCCGCCTGCCCTTCTCGGTGCAGGTCTCGGAACGCACGCTTCCCGAACCCGCGCAGCAGCGATTCTACCTCGATCTGTGGCAAAATCCCTTCTCGGTAGCTCGCTACCACGGGGTCGAACCTTGGTCGGAGGAGCATTTCGCCGCGATGAAACCCTACATGGAGTTGCTGGCCCGGGCGGGCCAGCGCGCCGTGACCGTGAGCATGATCCACGATCCCTGGCGCGGCCAGACGCACGACATCTACCGTTCGATGATCCGCTGGGTGAAACATGCGGACGGCTCGTGGAGCTACGATTACGACATTTTCGACCGTTGGGTCGGCTTCATGGAGCGGCTGGGCATCGACCGCACGATCAACTGCTACACGATGGTCCCCTGGAACAACCGTTTCTACTACTACGACGAAGCGGCCGGGTGCGATACCGTGCTGGTCGCCAAGACCGGAACCCCGGAGTTCGAGGCGCACTGGCGTCCGATGCTGCGCGATTTCGCGCGGCACCTGCGCGCCACGGGACGTTTCGACCGCACGGCCATCGCCATGGACGAACGTCCGCTGGAGGACATGCTGTCGGTGATCCGTCTGGTGCGGAGCGTCGATCCCGAGTTCCGCATCTCGCTGGCCGGAAGCTACCACGAGGAGCTGGCGCACGAGATTTACGACTACTGCATCGCTTGGAACGAAACGTGGCCCGACGAGGTGCGCGAGGCCCGGCTCTCGGCCGGACTGCCGACGACGTTCTATACCTGCTGCATCGAAGGACATCCCAACACCTTCACCTTCTCGCCCTCGGCCGAAGCGGCCTGGATGGGTTGGTATGCCGCGGCGAAAGGACTCTCGGGCTATCTGCGCTGGGCTTACAACTGCTGGCCCGAGGATGCGTTGCGCGATGCCCGGTTCGGCACGTGGTCGAGCGGCGACACCTTCCTGGTCTACCCGGGACCGCGCAGTTCGATCCGTTTCGAACGGCTCGTGGAGGGAATCCAGGCCTACGAGAAGGTGCTCGTGCTGCAAGAGGAGTTCCGCCGCGACGGACGGACCCGGGAGGCCGACGCGTTGCGCGAGATGCTGGAGGAGTTCGACGCCGCGGCGTTGGCCGACTCCGGAGCCGCAGCGATCATCGCCCGGGCGAACAATCGAATCAGAAATTTTTAGAGATATCCGACGATTATGAAAAACTATATGATCGGGCTGTGTCTGGCCGTGTCGATGCTGACCGGATGCCGACACGACGATTTCCCCGGTGTGCGGGCGCTGATGGAGCGCCGGGCCCCGTGGCTCGCCGAGCAGACCGAACTGCGTCGAACCGCGTCCGACGGCGAGGAGGCTTTTACGCTCCGGAGCGAGGACGATCGTCTCGTCATCGAGGCGACGACGGCGAATGCCGCCGCCGTGGGGGTACGCTGGTACCTGAAATATTACTGCGACCGCAGCATGTCCCATCGGGGCGACATGCTCGCACCGGTCGAGCGGCTGACGCTGCCTCAGACCCCCGTGCGGATCGCCACGAAGGCGGAGTACCGCTATGCGCTCAACTATTGCACCTACAACTACACGATGAGTTTCTACACGTGGGAGGACTGGGAACGCGAACTGGACTGGATGGCGCTCAACGGGGTCAATCTGATGCTGGTGGCCAACGGCTCGGAAGCCGTCTGGCAGCGGACGCTGCGCCGACTGGGATACACCGAGGAGGAGATCGCGAAATTCATCTGCGGGCCGGCTTACAACGCCTGGTGGCTGATGGGCAATATCGAAGGCTGGGGTGGTCCGATGCCGCAGTCGCAGATCGACGAACGCGCCGCGACGGTCCGCAAGATGCTGGCGCGGATGCGTGAACTGGGCATCGAACCTCTGATGCCCGGATTCTACGGCATGGTGCCGAGCGACTACGAACGGCGCACCGGCGACCATGTGGTCGAACAGGGCAAGTGGGGAGCCTTCACCCGTCCCGACATCCTCGATCCGACGACGCGCGACTTCAAGCGTGTCGCGGCGATCTTCTACGAGGAGACGCGGGCGCTTTACGGCGACGACATCCGTTTCTTTTCGGGCGATCCGTTCCACGAGGGCGGCAGTGTCGCCGGGGTCGATCTGGGCGAAGCCGGACGGGCCATTCAGGATGCCATGCAGGAGCATTTCCCCGGTTCGGTGTGGGTGCTCCAGGGGTGGCAGGACAATCCCAAGCCGGGGCTTCTCGAACGGCTGGACAAACGCTATGTCCTGGTGCAGGAACTGTTCGGCGAGAACACCGCCAACTGGGAGGCGCGCGACGGTTACGAAGGAACGCCCTTCATCTGGGCGACGGTGACCAACTTCGGCGAGCGTCCGGGAATCAACGGCAAGCTGCAACGTTTCGCCGACGAGGTGCACCGCGCCTCGACGGGTGCGCAGGCCGACTGGATGAAGGGCGTCGGCATTCTCCCCGAGGGAATCGACAACAATCCCGTCGTCTACGAACTGGTACTGGAACTGCCGTGGCACACCGACCGCGTGGAGGTGTCGGAGTGGCTCGAAAACTATGTTCGGGCACGCTACGGACGCGCCGACGAACGGCTGCTCGGAGCCTGGCGCATCTTCCTCGAAACCGTCCACAGCAGCGATATCGGCTATCAGGAGGGAGCGCCGGAGAATATCCTCTGCGCCCGTCCCGGCTTCGGGCTCCGATCGGTGTCGAGCTGGGGGCGGCTGGCCAAGAAGTACGATCGGGAGCGTTTCGCCGAAGGGGTGCGGCTGATGGCTTCGGCTTTGCCGGATTTCGCCGACACGGAGACCTATCGGATCGATTTGATCGATCTGCTCCGGCAGACGCTCGCCAACCGGGCGGACGACGTTTATGCCGACCTGACGGCCGCCGCCGAACGGAAGGACCGGAAGGCTTTCGAATGCGCGGCTGCGAAGTTCCTGTCGTTGCACGACCTGGAGAACGAGCTGCTGGCCCAGGACCCGGAGTTCCGGATCGACACCTACCAGCGTCGCGCCATAGCTTCGGGCCGCACGCCCGAGGAGAAGGACAACAATCTGCACAATGCGATGATGTTGATTACCTATTGGGGCGAAAACGATCCGACGGAGGATTACCTCCACGACTATGCCTACAAGGAGTGGTCGGGGTTGATGACCTCCTACTACAAAGCACGCTGGGAGTTGTGGTTCGACTACTTGCGTGCGTGTGCGGACGGCGTTCCGACGGAGGAGCCCCATTTCTTCTTCTGGGAGCGCGAGTGGGCCGAGAATAACCGCAAGCTGATTACCTCGCTTCCCGAAACGACTTTCGAGGAGATCGTCGCACGGGTTTTACCCTGAATCCGACCGGAGGCGGATTCGCTTCCGATCACCGTTAACACCATTAAATTCCAAAAATCATGAAAAGACTCTTTATATTTCTGACTTTCAGCCTGGCACTCCTCTGCGGCGGGTGCGCGAACGACGGCTGGCGAACCATCGACGGGGTTATCGTATTCGACGCTCCGGCCCGCGCCGAGGGCCAGCAATCGGTACTCGGCCTTACGACGGAGCCGCTGGAGACTGTGCGGATCGGTTTCGTCGGGCTCGGTGCTCGCGGCTCGGCGGCCGTGTTCCGCTACACCTATCTCGACGGCGTGGAGATCAAGGCGCTCTGCGACCTCTACCCCGATCACCTCGATAACGCCCGGCGGTATCTCGCCGAACGCGGATGCCCCGCAGCCGACGAATACAGCGGCGAGGAGGGTTGGAAACAACTCTGCGAACGCGACGACATCGATCTGGTCTACATCGCCACCGGTTGGCAGATGCATACGCCGATCGCCGTCTATGCCATGCAGCAGGGCAAACACGTGGCGATCGAAGTTCCGGCTGCGACGTCGCTCGAAGAGTGCTGGCAGCTGGTCGATACGGCCGAGAAGACGCAGCGCCATTGCATGATGCTCGAAAACTGCGTCTACGATTTCTTCGAACTGACGACGCTCAACATGGCCCAGCACGGTCTGTTCGGCAAGGTTCTGCATGTCGAAGGGGCTTATATTCACAATCTGGAGCCCTTCTGGGACAGCTACCAGGATAATTGGCGTCTGGATTTCAACCAGTCGCACCGCGGGGACGTATACGCCACGCACGGACTGGGCCCCGTCTGCCAGGTGCTCGATATCCATCGCGGCGACCGGATGAATTACCTGGTGGCTATGGACACCGAATCGGTGAACGGTCTGAAGCTGGCCCGCGAGAAAATGGGTGCCGAAACCTTCGCCAATGCCGACCATACGCTGACGCTCATCAAGACCGAGAAGGGGCGTACGATCCACTTGCAGCACAATGTCTTCACTCCGCGTCCGTACAACCGGATGTACCTGGTGGAGGGAACCGACGGTTTCGCCGCCAAATATCCGGTGGAGGGCTATGCGTTCCGTCCGGCACAGGTGGCCGACAGCCTGCCCGACTACGAGAATCTCGACGAACACGGATTCATTCCCGACGACGCCCGGGCGCTGTTGATGGAGCGTTACAAGTCCCCCATCGTCCGCGATATCGAGCAGAAGGCCCGGGAGGTGGGCGGTCACGGCGGCATGGACTTCATCATGGACTACCGTCTGATCTACTGCCTGCGCAACGGTCTGCCGCTGGACCAGGATGTCTACGATGCCGCCGAATGGTCGTGCATCGGAGCCCTGACGGCCATGTCGCTCGAACACCGCAGCGCTCCGGTCGCAGTTCCCGACTTCACGCGCGGCGACTGGAACAAGATCGACGGTTACCGGCATGCTGCCGTGGAGGCGAAATAGCGATACGGGCGCACCTTCGTTGCGGGCCGGCCGGCCCGCGAAGCAGATGTTCGCGTCAGTAAAAAATTTTAACTTATTAAATAAGATAACTAAAAAAGTGAAATCACAGAAATGGCCGAAAACACAAACGATTGGTGGGTCGTAGCAGAAGTCCCCTCCGAGGAGGGGATTTAGGGGAGGGTCAGATTTGCAAACGCGGCCAGAGGCCGCGAGTATACAACCTTCCTAAGCGAGTCTGCAGACAAGAAACATCCAAAGTGTAAGGTAGTGTATAGTTACCTAAAGTTATATATAATTGCCATAGGTAAAATTCCATGAATATTCGAAAATCACTGCTCGGCTTCGCCTCGCTGATCTGCTGCGTGAGCGCAGTCGCACAGGCGGGATATCGTCCCGCACCCGAAAATATCGAGGCCCGCGCCCGTTTCTCCGACAACCGGTTCGGAATCTTCCTGCACTGGGGGCTTTATGCCATGCATGGTCAGGGCGAATGGGGCATGACGTGGCAAAACATCCACTATCGCGAATACGAGAAGCTCGCTGGCGGTTTCTGCCCCGCTTCGTTCGACGCCAAGGCATGGGTCACGGCATTTCGCGAGGCCGGAGCTCGTTACATCTGCATCACGTCGCGGCATCACGATGGATTCTCGATGTTCCACACGGCACAGTCGCCCTATAACATCGTCGATGCCACGCCGTTCGGCCGCGACGTGCTCAAGGAGCTGGCCGACGAGTGCCATCGTCAGGGTATCGCCCTGCATTTCTACTACTCGCTCATCGACTGGTGGCGGGAAGACGCTCCGCGCGGATTCACGGGCCGCGGTACGGGCCGTCCGGACGATACGGTCGATTTCGATGCCTACATGAACTTCATGAAGGCGCAGCTCACCGAGCTGCTGACCAATTACGGCGAAATCGGGGCCATCTGGTTCGACGGGGTTTGGGACCAGAACGAAAATCCCGGGTTCGACTGGCGGTTGGGCGAGTTGTACAGCTTGATCCACAGCCTGCAACCCGCATGCCTGGTCATCAACAACCACCATCTCACCCCCTTCGAGGGCGAAGACGCACAGACCTTCGAACGCGATCTGCCGGGTGAAAATACCGCCGGAATGTCGGGTCAGGAGGTGAGCCGCCTGCCGCTGGAGACTTGCCAGACGATGAATGGTACGTGGGGGTACAGCATCACCGACCGCAATTACAAGTCGTCCGACGAGCTGATCCGCTACCTGGTTCGGGCTGCCGGACTCGGCGGCAATCTGCTGCTCAACATCGGTCCGCGTCCCGACGGTCGGATTCCGGAAATGGCGCTGGAGCGACTGTCGGATATGGGCGAATGGCTGAGCCGCAACGGCGAGACGATCTACGCTACCAAGGCCGGGCCGGTGGCTCCGAGCGAGTGGGGCGTCACGACCCGTCGCGGCAACCGGATTTACGTCCACGTCTTCGACTGCTCCGACGAGGAGCTTCTCGTGCCGATCAAGGGCGAGAAGGTGCGGCGGGCGACGAGCTTCGCCGACGGATCGAAGGTGGCTTTCCGTCAGAATGACGAGGGCGTGACGCTCGTGCTGGGCGACCGTCCCGCGTCGGTGGATTTCATCGTCGAGCTGACTGTCCGATAGCCGACTGCCGCTTCGAAAACGATCGGGCCCGCCTGGAGAGGCGGGCCCGATTTGCGTTATTCGATTCGATGGATGCCGGGGTGAGCGACGCCGATGATTCGTTCCGAGCCGTCGCTTCGGAAGATGCGGAACGTCGACGGTGCCGTGCATTGCACCTCGATCGCCCCGTCGGCCGTGCGTCCCAATACGTCGGCCGTGTCGCTCGACGGGAGGACCGCCACGTCGTCGAAGCAGTGGATCGTCGTGATTCGCCAGCGGGGAACATCGATCTCGAACTCGTTGTCCGCGAAGCGGAAACGGGCACTGCGCGACGGAGCCGTCCCCTCCCAGTCGTTGTTGAGCAGATAAAGCGTACGCCGGTCGGTCGCATCCCAGGCCGTGAAACCGATGTGCGCAGCCGGAAGGATCCAGCCCCGGCTGCCCTCCGGCTGCACGGTCTGTTCGGCAATTTCGCGGATCGCAGCTTCGTAACGGGGCCGCAGCTGCGGATCGGCCGGATAGAGGGGCTCGGCGAAGTAGACGATCCGTCCCTTGCCGTAGGCGAGGTCGTTGCGGCCGTCGAGCCGCTCGAAGCCGCGTCCCAGCATGCGACGCAGCGGAGCCGCAGCGTGCGGGAACCGGGGCGGCAGATCGGGTTGCAGCTCCTCGTTGGCATGGGCTGCGGTCATGACGAGCGTGCCGCCGGCCTGTACGAAAGCGGCGAGGCGTTCGAAATCCGTCTTGTCGTAACTGTTCCACCCGAGGAATATCAATACGTCGTAACGGGCCAGCACCGATGCGGGGGCTTCGACGGGCAGCAGGTCGATCGGTCCGTAGGGGGTTGACGTGAACCATCCGCGCACCGCGGCGCCGACATTGGCGTCCATCACGTTCTCCGGGTAGAAGATGCGCAGCAGATCGAAACTCTCGTTCGCCCGCCCGAAACGCCACTTTTCGCCCTCCTGCGACCAGGACGAGCTGCGTCCGAAGCATTTCCAGGCGTCGTTGCGACCTTGCAGGACGGCGATTTTCGGGCGCATCTCCCCGCGTCGCGTGTGGGTCTCGATGAAGTCGAGAAGGGTATGCTGGGCCCGGAGGTGGAGTCGGCCCGAGGGGGTGTAACGGTCGTGTGCGTATTCGTCGGTCCACAACCCCTCTTCGGTGTTCAGGTGGCTCGAACCGTGGATGTAGGCGACGGCCAGCGAGAGGAAGAACCGTTCGGCGTGGGCCGGATCGGTGAAGGGGAACGAACCCCACTGCATCGCGTGCAGCGATCCGTACTCCCGTTTGCCGTAGGCGAGCGACGCTCCGCGCAGCGACGACATGACTGTCTCCTCGGGACCGTACATCTGTTCGGCTCCGAGCCATTCGTAACCGGCTTGAAAGAGGTAGCGGAACGTCGTCGAGGGCCCCGTGTGCCGGGTGCTTTCGCCCCGCGAGGAGGCGAGGTCGGCGACGTAACGTGCCGCACCGTCGGCCATGTCGGTCACGGCGTAGGGATCGTAGTGGATGAACGAGCCGTGGTCGGTGAAGATCGGACGGTGCTTGGCGAAGATGCCACCCAGAGGCCGTGTGCGCGCAGCCATGTCGGAGCAGAGCCCCGTGTAGGGGAAGTGCTGCCAGTAATAGTAGTTGCCGTCGTTTTCGTGGGCCTGTTTGCCGCGGAACATCGGACCGGCGAGGGCTTCGATCGGCGGGTTGATCGCGGTCGCGGCGAGCGTTCGCCCCTCCACCTGCCAGGCGTAGGGCATGCGCAGGGCCTCGAGCAGCGGAAGATAACGGTCGAGGAACTGCTGCGACGTGTACCGCACGCCGCTCCATTGATTCGAAGGCCGGAACTGATACCAGTTGCCGACGCGTTCGCGCAGGTACCATTTGAAGAAGTGGTCGTAGAGACCGCCCGCCGTCTTGTCGATATAGATTTCGTCACCCGAGGAGAGGTAGACTCCGTCGTTGCCCCGTACGAGGCTCTGAACGATGCGGGCCGTGCGTTCTCCCTCGCTGCTGCGGAGCCGGATCGCCGGGTCGCAAGCCGGGGCTTCGACCGCGAACGGGATGGCTGCGAGTCCCGGTCGAGCAATCTCTATGCGGGAGTGCAGGGGACGTAAAGCGGAGTCGGCCTCGATCTCCAGCACGCATTCCGGGCGATTCACCTCCACGAGCAGGGCGACCGTATCGCCGACCGCCGGGTAGCGGGGCGCTGCGACGATTTCGAAGTCGCGACGGCTCTCGCTTAGCAGCTGCACGCGGCGGATCGCGTAGGGTAGGGTGCACTTGCCGGGTTCCGGCTCGAGGGTCAGCTTCAGATCGTGGTCCCCGCGCAGGTCGTCGGGTAGTTCGAAATAGAGGTCGGCGACGTTCGAGGAGCGGTCGAACAACCGGTCGCGGACGTACGTGCGGTTGTCGATCTCCAGGCGCCACATCGGGCGGTTGCGGGTCATCATGTCGGTGCCGACCCAATAATCGTGGTGGTCCGGCCGCTCGTCGTAGGGAACGAACGGAAGCCGCACGGGCTTACGACCCGGCTGCGAGAGCGTCACCCCATCGATCCAGGCACGTCCCGAGAAACCCGAGCCGCCCACTTTCACGACCAGCGCTGCGACCTCCTCCGGCAGTTCGAAGTTCTTCGTGAACCGTTCGTAGTCGCCCGATCCGGCGGCCACGGGCATCCGCACGATCCGATCGGGAGCATCGTAGATATCGTCGGGATGGCGGCCTTCGCGGCGCAGGAAGATTTCGATCTCGATACCGAACCATCCCGTTGCGGCGGCGAGTTCCTCGCGGCGTACGTTGGCGGAGAGGAGTGCCGGTCCTTCGGTGAGGGCGGCGGCTCCGATTCGGTTGCTGGCCAGGCGTTCGAGCGGCTCGCCGTCGCCGTCGAAATAGAGCGCATAACGGTCTTCGGCCGTGTGGATCGAATCCAGACGGTCGTCGATGTGGAACTCCCAGCGACGGTAGTAACTTTCGCCGCGCGGAGCGTAATCGCCGGGTTGGAGAGCGCCGCCCACGACCCTCAGATAACGGCGTCGGGGCGTCGGATCGTCTCCGCAGGTGATTCGGAGGTCGAAAGAGTCGCCCGGATCGAGCACCAAAGGCGGCCGGTCGTCGGGGATTTCGAGAAGCGGGAGGCAGTCGTTTTGCTGCAACTGGGCCATTGTCATGGCCGGTACGAGAGCTGCGAGTAGCAGAAGGATTTTTTTCATCGGTTGATTCGGGTTATTTCTTGGAAAACAACTGATTCGGCGGAATTACTTACGCGGAGGCCCAAAAAGATCGGGCTTTCGCTTCGGTCGACGTGCGCAAAATGCCGCAGTCAGCACGACAGCACGTAAACCAGTCCGACGATCAGCAGCGCGTCGCGCAAAAGTTTCAATGCCTTGTAGAGTTGTGCTTCGACCGTGCGGCGCGAAAGATTCAGTTCCTCCGCCACTTCGGCGCATTTGCGTTGATGAAGGTAGACCTCCTCGAAAATCCGGCGGCACTTCGGGGGCAGAATCTCCAGACTGCGATAGACCTTGTTGAGCAGATATTCGTCGGACGTGTGTTTGATCTGGGCTTCCAGGAAGTCGATCTCGGCCAACTGCAATTCGGAAGCGCTCTGGCTGTTGAAGGCATTGATCCGGCAGAGGTGTTTCACCTGGTTCTTGCAGGCGTTGAGTACGCATCGGTAGAGGAAAAAACGGATTTCGTCGGCCGGAATCGTCAGTTTTTTCTGTCGCCACAACATGGTGAATACGTCATGAACGATGTCGCTCGCCTCTTCTCGGGTGACGAATTTGCTCGCATAATGCATCAGGCCGGCGACATGCCGACGATAGATGCGGTTGAAAACGACTGCATCCGATTCCATTGCGACATTGTTTTCGTTTGTCTGCGGCGAACCCATTTGTACAAATTTAGTACAATTCGGACAAATTCCCAAATAAAACCGGGCGATTTATACGATGATGCTTGCCGGTCGTGCGGTTCTGCCGGATATTGTGTGCGGTGATTAGTATTGCCGATTATTCATACGAGGATTTCGTCGAGCTTCTGCGCATCGGGAAATTCTCGAACCGTGCTCGTATGATTCATCACGATGCATGGTTCTCGTCAAATGCCGTATTTCGATGCCGGACGGTTATTTGCCGATTGTTGATTATGGATTGGAGGACGGAACGACGCTCGGCGAATGGCTCGAAAGGAACGCATTGACGATATTTGGTCGTCGAAATCATTTGTTTGGCGGGAACGGTTTTTGTCATTTATCGGCAAAACCGTTTCTTTATGTCACTCGACAAGTCGTTGAAAATATATGTTCCCGACGGCCGCACATCGTCCGACATACCGTTGGCGGAGAGCAGCGTTCATGCCGGATTCCCGTCTCCGGCCGATGACTTTCTGGAAGGCTCGCTTGATTTGAACAGCCTCGTCATCAAACATCCCGAGGCCACGTTCTTCGCCCGCGTCGAGGGCGACTCCATGCAGGACGAAGGTATCGCGGAGGGAGACATTCTCGTCGTCGACAAGGCCATAGAACCGTTCGACGGCTGTCTGGCCGTGGCCTATGTCGAGGGAGAGTTTACGCTCAAACGAGTACGTATGGAACCCGACCGTATTCTGCTCGTGCCGGCGAATCCCCGATACAAGATTATCGAAATTGCCGCCGGACAGGATTTTGCGGTCTGGGGCGTCGTCAGGTGGATCGTCAAGCAAGTCTGAATATGTACGGGCTTGCCGACTGCAACAACTTCTACGTCTCGTGCGAACGGGTGTTCGATCCTTCG
The DNA here is from genome assembly GCA_947573795.1 of uncultured Alistipes sp. Classification (GTDB taxonomy): domain Bacteria; phylum Bacteroidota; class Bacteroidia; order Bacteroidales; family Rikenellaceae; genus Alistipes. The sequence goes on from CANPHE010000018.1 coordinate 27,061, forward strand.
CTCGAAGGCCGTCCCGTCATCGTGCTGTCGAACAACGACGGCTGCGTCATCGCCCGTTCGAACGAAGCAAAACGGCTGGGGATAAAAATGGGACAGCCCTGTTATCAACTACGCGAGTTGATCGGACGAGAGAATGTGGCCGTATTCTCGGCTAACTTTATACTCTACGGCGATATGTCGCGGCGCGTTATGTCGCTGTTGCGCAAGGCCGTGCCGGCTACGGAAGTCTATTCCATCGACGAAGCGTTTTTGGATTTGACGGGCGTCGAAGCCGAACGCCTCGATGAGTTCGGACATCGGTTAGCCCGGACGGTTCGACGACACACCGGAATTCCGATCAGCATCGGTATCGCTCCGACCAAGACACTGGCCAAAATCGCATCGAAACTTTGCAAGCAGTATCCGAAACTGAACGGCTGCTGCTACATGCACCGCCCCGAAGATATCGAGAAGGTCCTGCGGCGTTTTCCTATCGGCGACGTGTGGGGTGTCGGACGACGCTGGGTGCAGATGCTCGAACGGCACGACATACGGACGGCGTGGGATTTCACGCTGCTGCCGCCCGACTGGGTGCGCAGCCGTATGTCCGTTGTCGGGCTGCGCATGTGGAGGGAGTTGCGCGGCGAGGCCTGCATCGGCTTCGAACAGCATCCGGCCGACAAGAAGCAGATCGCTACGACACGCACGTTCGATCGGGACATCGACGATTTCGAGGAGCTGCACAGGCGGATTGCGCAATACGTCGCAGCTGCGGCCGAGAAACTCCGCAGGCAGCACAGCCTCTGCGGAGAAATCGGAGTCTTCATCCTTACCAACCGGCACAAAGAGAATATGCCGCAATACTATGAAAATCGGCTGCTGAAATTGCCGGTGCCCACCGACAGCACATTGGAACTGACCGCACACGCCGTGCGGCTGCTACGGCAGGTCTTCCGGCCGGGCATTGCGTACAAACGTGCCGGTGTGGTTCTTTCCGACTTACGGTCGAAGAGCGGCGTGCAGACCGATCTGTTCGATGCGACGGACCGCGCGAAGCTCGACAGTCTGATGAAGGCGGTCGATGCGCTCAACGACCGCTTCGGGAGACATCGACTCGTCACGGCGGCAGAAGGGTTTGAACCGTTCAAAATGAACCGGAACCATCTTTCGCAGGAATATACCACCGACTGGAAGCAGATCGTAAAGATTAAAACATAGCATCCATAAGAGGCATTTTCACTATTCCGGGATGAATCCGACGATAAAATCTTTCTTGACCTGAAAACTCCAATCGACGTTCTTTTTTGTCGTCGAACTCGTGCCATCCCATAAGAAAATCGAAAGATCGGCCTTTTGCTTGAGATAGGCATCCCGATGCGATGGAGACCCTATGATGTTGACGGCCTGTTCTTTTGATACATCCATATAGGATAGATCGTATTTGTTTATCAAGTCCAGCATTTTACTCGATAAATCATATTGCGTATATCCTACTACGACTATCTTTTCTTTCTTTTTACTCAGATATTCTACGGCCAATTCGTCGGCATCGCCATACGAACCGACATACCAAACGACGCCTTTTCCGACATACGGCGATAACAGAACATCGACGCGTCGTTCTCCGATATTCGTATCCAATTTCATAGACCCGGTAACAGCAATGCTGATCTGTCGGTCGGATCTGTTTCTAAAAGTGTTCTCCTCTGTCCTTTGAATTTTCATATTATCTATTATTCTGTGAATAAATAGCTGCAATTCATTCGGTAGAGTTTGAGATAAATTTTTTCGATCATATCTTATTTGCCTATCCGTGAAAATATCGAAGGGTGCAGTAGTCGAGTTTTGATTCAATAGAATTACCGGTTTTTTTAGACCGTAGGCATATCCGACTTCATACATTACATTCGCATTACCTCCTGTTACATCCGCAATACATATATCAGCGTCGTTAATCCGATTCATCATATCGGTAATGATATTCCCCGGACATTTGACATTATCCAAACGAATACATTCAAATTCGACAGAAATATTGTTGTGAGTTGTAATATTTTCAATCGATCTTTGGATCATGAACCAAACATCATCAAAATCTTGATGAAATGGCATCATTACGAAAATAGTCTTTTTAATTCTTTTCATGGGTGCTTCATATTGGGATTTATTACTATGCTAATATAACTAAAATGTAAAACATTCAAGTGCTTTGTTCCCAAATAAATTAGCTATACGAGATTTCAAAATTAGGTAACTATATACTACTTTACGTCTTCATCGGTTTTTCGCACGTTGACGCACTTAGGACTCTCGTTGCCTCGCGGCCTTTGGCTGCGTTTAAAAATCGGACCTACCCCTGAATCCCCTCCTTGGAGGGGGTTTGAGCGTAACCCGCAAGCTTATAAGGGTTTAAATTCGGTTGAGGGGCGTATGTAGTTGCCTGAAATTATTTCCTTTATCGGTTGCTGTCGGGGAAGATAGGTGCGCGAACAGGGTGCTATTGCACCCCTTGTCGGCTTCGGGTGGAAAAATCATCATCGGTGCGGGTGCGCTCTGCGGTATCTTTCCGCCGCTGCGCTGCTGCCGCGCACCCGGTTCTTTCCCGAGGCAAACGAACCGTTCGGGAAGAAGACCTTATGACATGTTCGAAAATTTCTCGCACGACGGAAGAGGGTCGGAGTTGCAACATGAGATACTCGGTATAAACGGTCTTCGTCATGAATCGAACTTCCGTTGCGTCGAGGCCGATGCGAAGAGAATTGCAGCCGCTTTATCGTCCGCCGCATCGGCAACAGCTGCAACCAAATTGTCAAAGCCATCACACACCCCTTTTCGTCGATGTCCATACCCCGGCAGATTACCGTGCCGGAACGGCGGACGAGCGAGGCGAAGGCCCTGAGCGCCGGGATTCCGAACCTCGCCAAACAGCTTGCAAAGGAATGTTAGCGAACATCCGCTCGGGCGCGACGGTCGGCGGTGTGCTGCGCTATAACCAGGAGGGGATGCAGCTTGTCGGACGAACGGCTATTTTCCGAAGAGTAACAACAGACACAAGGGCAGATAGTCTTTCAGGGCGTGCCGCAGGATTTGCAGGGCGAACTGGATTTCCGACGTGACCTTCCGCACCGAAATATCGAACCGTTCGGCGATCTCGGCGTAGGTCAGATGTTCGACGCGGCTCGCGAGAAATATTTCGCGAGTGCGTGCCGGCATTTTGTCGAGTTCCGCCCTGAAAATTTCCAAAATCTCATTGCCGAGCAGTTTGTCGAACAGATCGTCCTGGGACAACGACTCGATCGAAGACTGTGCGAGCCGCATGTCGGTGGGCGAAAGCTGCCGGCGCATACTGACCTGCCGCAGATAGGAGCAGCAGCGGTTGCGCACGCACATATAGGCATACCCCCGCATGTTGGTTTCGTCCGCCAACTCCTCTCTTCGCTGCCAGATGCGGACGAAGCTGTCCATGACGATATCCTGCGCCGCATCCATGTCCCGTACGTAGGAGAACGCGATGTCGACGAAACGCGCATTGTTTTCGGAAAAGAACTTTCCGAAATCCTCGGGATTGAATATGGAGCCGTTGTGCTGCAAATCGAAATTTTATGCAAAGATAGTTTTTTTTGTTTACATGCATTGCTGTCGAATTTATAAATAAATTGCGCAAATTATTAAATAAATTTATTTGCAACAAAAGGCGATATTCCGGTGTAAGGGTCTCCGGCTCGTGCGTTTTATAATAAACATATCAAAAAAATCGAAGTGGAAACAGAAATTTTATATAAATATCTGAAAGGGCAGACGACGGCTGAAGAGGAGACCCGAATTGCGGAGTGGCTCTCCGCCAATCCGGAGAATCAGAAAGAGATGGACACGGTCCGGTTCCTGTTCGACTCGGTCAAACTTTACGGAGACAAGATGCAGCCCGCTCGGCGGATATCGCTCGTAAGGTGGCGGACGATCGGTCGCCGTGCCGTGCAGATCGCTGCGGCAGTCGTGATTGCCGCAGGGGCCGGATTCATCGCGAACAGACACTCGATCGGCGAATTATCCGATAGGCACCACTCCATTTACGTGCCTGCGGGACAGCGTATGGAGCTGACGCTGGCCGACGGAACGCGCGTATGGATGAACTCCGAGTCCCGGCTCGAATATCCGATTCTATTCGCGCAGGATGTCCGGCGCGTGAAATTGACCGGAGAGGCGATGTTCGAAGTCGCGCACGACAAATCGCATCCGTTCATCGTGGAGACTTTCGCCTCGGATATCCGGGTGCTCGGCACGAAATTCAACGTCGATGCGGACGAGGAGCACCATCGCTTCTCGACGACCTTGATGGAGGGATCGGTGCGGATCTCGAACCGGCTGGACCCGAGCCAAGCGAATATCGTCATGCAACCGAATGAAAAGGTCGATCTTATCGGAAATTATTTATACACCTCCAAACTCGACGATTGCGATTCGCCGTGCTGGATGAACGGACAACTCGACATTACGGGGCTGTCGTTCGCCGAACTGATGGAGAAGATGGAACAGGCATTTGCCGTCCGGGTAGTCGTCGAACGCAGCTCTTTGCCTTCGACGGACGGTATCGGCGGCAAGATTCGCATCAATGCCGGAGTCGGCAATGCGTTCCGATGGCTGCATTCCCTGTTGGATTTCGATTATGAGATAGACGAAGCGGAGAACACGATAACGATCAGATAACCCGAATATAAACCTAATCCATATTGCCTATGATGAATCCAGAACCGTAAAATTCCGGACATTCGACAAAAAAAGCCTGCGAAGTGGAAGTTCGCAGGCCCGGTAAAAAGATCGGATGTCTTTAGCTAACCACACGAATCTAATTACCAAAATTTTTCACAAAAGTATGAATAAAACAGCGTTCTCCCAAGAAATAGGAAAACTGTTTGAACTTGTATTCATCCTGCTTTTGAGTCTGAGCGTTACCGTCGCGAGAGCGCAGAACAGCGGCATCACGCTCCGAATGCAGGACGCCACCGTGGCCCAGGTGATGAAAGCGATTGAAAATCAGTCGCACTATGTATTTCTTTATAAGAACTTGGACACCACTCGGAAGGTGAGCGTCGATCTCCGAAACAAGCGTATCGACGAGGTGCTGGATATCGTATTCAAAGACCTGAATATCTCCTACAAGATCGACAATCTTCAAATTCTGCTGTCGCAGAAAGTGTCCGAAAACACGGCACCCGCAACGGTTGCGGGATTCGTCACCGATGTCTCGCGGCAGCCCGTCGTCGGAGCGAGCATCATCGTAAAAGGCACGACCATCGGAACGAGTACGAATGTCGACGGCAGCTACAAATTGCAGCTGCCCCGATCGTCCGAACCCCTGATCCTGATCGTCAATTACCTCGGTTACACCCCCGTCGAGGTAGCCGTAAACAACCGCACCTCCATCGACGTCACGCTGAAAGAGGATACGGTCGATGTCGATGCCATTGTCGTGACGGCTCTCGGTATCAAGCGTTCCGAGAAGGCGTTGTCGTACAACGTGCAGTCGGTCGATTCCGAATCGATTCTGGCGAACAAGGATGTCAATTTCGTCAACTCGTTGGCCGGCAAGGTCGCCGGCGTGACGATCAATGCCTCGTCGTCGGGCGTCGGCGGAGCTTCGAAGGTGGTGATGCGCGGCGAAAAGTCGATTCTCCAGTCGTCGAATGCGCTCTATGTCATCGACGGCGTGCCGATGTTCTCCGCTTCGCGCAGCGGCGGTACGGAGTTCGACTCGCGCGGTGCGACGGAGCCCATTGCCGACCTGAACCCCGAAGATATCGAGTCGATGTCGGTACTGAACGGTGCGGCGGCAGCGGCGCTCTACGGTTCGGATGCCGCCAACGGCGTGATCGCCATCACGACCAAACGAGGCAAGGCCGGCGTGCTGAACATCACCGTGAGCAGCAATACCGAGATTTCGACGCCGTTCGTAACGCCGCGTTTCCAGACCCGCTACGGCACGGGTGACCTCTCTTCGCCGGTGCCGGTTCCCAACCGCAGCTGGGGCGATCACCTGACGCGCTACAACTACTACGGCTACGATCCTGTCGACGACTATTTCCAACTCGGAGTGACCGGCACGGAGAGCGTCTCGCTGTCGACCGGTACGGAGAAGAACCAGACCTATTTCTCGGCCGCTGCGGTCAATTCGCGCGGCATCATCCCCAACAACGGTTACGACCGCTACAACTTCACGTTCCGCAATACGACGAGCTTCCTGAAAGATCGGATGACGCTCGACGTGAGTGCGAGCTATGTCAAGCAGAAGGACCGCAACATGACCAATCAGGGTACGTATAACAACCCGCTGGTCGGAGCCTACCTCTTCCCGCGCGGCAACGACTGGGCCGATATCGAAATGTACGAGCGTTACGATGCGACGCGCAAGATCTACACGCAGTACTGGCCCGTGGGCGATGCCGGCCTGACGATGCAGAATCCCTACTGGATTAACTACCGCAACCTGCGCGAAAGCGACAAGGACCGCTACATGTTGAGCGCCAGCCTGAATTATCAGGTGTTGGACTGGCTCTCCGTTTCGGGCCGTCTGCGCATCGACAATTCGATGACCGACTATACCGAGCGGTTCTATGCCTCGACCATCACGCAGCTGACCGAGGATTCGAACCGCGGTCTCTACGGCATCACCCGCACCAAGGACCGCCAGACCTACGGTGACGTGCTGGTGAACATCAACAAGACCTTCGGCGACGACTGGACCTTGCAGGCCCATATCGGAGCGTCGATTTCGGACATGAAATCGGACGGCCTGAAAATCCGGGGGCCTATCGCCGACGACACCAGTGCGTTCGCCGGCGAAAAACCCGGTCTGACGAACTATTTCGCCATCCAGAATCTAAGCCCGAGCCGCACGGAGCGGTTGCAGGAGGGATGGCGCGAGCAAACGCAGTCGATCTTCGCATCGGCAGAAATCGGATTCAAGGGAGCCTATTACCTGACCCTCACCGGCCGTAACGACTGGCCCTCGCAGCTCTCCGGTCCGCGCTCCCACACCAAATCCTATTTCTATCCTTCGGTCGGAGCTTCGATCGTCCTTTCGTCGATCATCCCCGACATGCCCGAGAACCTCTCCTACGTGAAGCTGCGCGGTTCGTACGCTTCGGTCGGCGTCGCTTTCGAACGCTATCTGGCCAATCCGCGCTACGAGTGGAACCGCCAGTTGGGCCAGTGGGCCAATACGACGCAGTATCCGATCGACAACCTGAAACCGGAGCGCACGAAGTCGTGGGAAATCGGCCTCAACATGCGCTTCCTCCGCCATTTCGAGCTCGACGTGACGTACTACAACGCCAAGACCATGAACCAGACCTTCGATCCGGATCTGCCGGTTTCGGGATGGTCGAAAATCTACCTCCAGACCGGTTCGGTCCGCAACCACGGTGTCGAACTGTCGCTCGTGTACCGCAATACGTGGGGCCGCTTCACGTGGGATACGGGATACACCTTCTCGGCCAACCGCAACAAAATCCTCTCGCTCTCGGACAATGCGATCAATCCGGTGACGGGCGAGAACATGTCGCTTTCGCTGCTCAACATGGGCGGTCTGGGCGATACGCGCTTCCTGTTGAAGGAGGGCGGCTCGATGGGCGATCTCTATTCGCTCGTAGACCTGCTGCGCGACAGCAACAATGCCATCAAGGTCGATCCGTCGGGCAAGATCAACAAGGAGACGATTCAGGAACCGTCGCGTTACATCAAGCTCGGAAGCGTCCTGCCCGATGCCAACATGGCTTGGCGCAACAACTTCCGGATCGGCAATTTCGACGTAGGATTCATGCTCTCGGCCCGTTTGGGCGGCGTGGTATTCTCGCGCACGCAGGCCGTGCTCGACGATTACGGCGTGTCGGAAGCGTCGGCAGCGGCCCGGGACCGCGGATTCGTCGAAATCAACGGCGGCGACCGCATCGCTCCGCAGGAGTGGTTTACGACCGTCGGCGGCGGCAATGCCATTCCGCAGCACTATACCTACTCGGCGACCAACGTGCGTTTGCAGGAGGCTTCGATCGGCTATACCATTCCGCGAAAAGCGTTGAAAGGCGTTTGCGAGATCTCCGTTTCGCTGGTCGGCCGCAACCTCTGGATGATCTACAACAAGGCGCCGTTCGATCCGGAGAGCGTCGCGACGACCGGTAATTTCTACCAGGGCATCGACTATTTCATGATGCCTTCGCTGCGCAACTACGGCTTCAACGTGCGACTCAAATTCTAAAAGCTCCGCAACTATGAAACATACGATTTATCAACTGCTGACCGGCGTGTTGCTCCTGTTCGCAACGGCCTGTACGGCGAATTACGAAGAAATAAATTCGAACCCCTACCAGCCGGGCGACCTGACCGCCGACGATTATCTGCTCGGTGCGGCGATGAATGCGCTGGCCGGGTGCGTCATCTCGCCCGATGTCAATACGGCGCAGTTCACCGATGCGCTGATGGGCGGCCCGCTGGGCGGCTACTTCGCTCCGGCGAAGCAGGATTGGACCAATACCGTCGCCAACTACAATCCGACGGACGACTGGACCAACGTGTTCCTCAAATCGAAAGAGGTGCTGCCCGTGCTCTACACCAATCTCGGGGTTGTGCGCGCCGCATCGGAGCGGACGGGAAATCCCGTGCCTGCGGCCATCGCCGAAATCATCAAGGTGGCGGCCATGCACCGCATCGCCGATACCTACGGACCCATTCCGTATTCGCAGATCGGCGTGGGCGGCAATACGCTGACACCCTATGATTCGCTGGAGGATATCTATGCCCGCTTCTTCGAGGAGCTGAACACAGCGATCGCCATCCTCTCCCGGCCCGAGAATCAGGTTTCGTCGCTCGTGCCGGCGCCCGATTACGTCTACGGCGGTGATGTGACGAAATGGGTGAAGTTCGCCAACTCGCTCAAACTACGTCTGGCCATGCGCGTCGCCTATGCCGACCGGGAGCTGGCGCAGCGCATGGCCGAGGAGGCTGTCGCCGACGAGGGGCTGCTGATCGTCTCCAATGCGGAGAATGCCGCCTGGAACTACTTCGCGTCGTCGTCGAATCCGCTCTACGTCGCCGTCAACTACAACCGCGTCGACACGCACGAGGATGACGGCAGCGCCTGCGTCACGACGGGCGACACCCACGCTGCGGCCGACATCATCTGTTACATGAACGGTTACGAGGACCCGCGGCGTGCCGCCTACTTCACCTCGTGCGAGTGGAGCGGACGCGATTACGTCGGTCTGCGCCGCGGCATCGTCATTCCCAACCACAGCACGACCGGCCACAAATATTCGGGCGTGAAAATCGCGGCGTCGGATGCGTTGCTGTGGATGAATGCCGCAGAGGTGGCCTTCCTGCGGGCCGAGGGTGCGGCCGTATTCGGATTCAACATGGGCGGACAGGCCCGGGAGTTCTACGAACGGGGCGTCCGGCTGTCGTTCGAGCAGTGGGGCGTCGCCGGAGCCGACGACTATCTGGCCGACGAGACGAAGACCCCCGAAGCCTACGACGATCCCTCGGGGGCATTCGCCTATCCCACGGCGCCGTCGACCGTTACGATCAAGTGGGAGGACGGAATCGGCCCGGAGCGTATACAGGAGCGTATCATCACCCAGAAGTGGATCGCCAACTGGCCGCTCGGCAACGAGGCGTGGGCCGACTACCGCCGCACCGGCTATCCGCAGCTTCTGCCGGCGACGGACGAGGGCAACAAAAGCCACGGCATAGTCGACTCGCAGCGCGGTGCCCGTCGGATGCCGTATCCCAACGACGAATATGTCAGCAACGCCCAGAACGTAGCGGATGCCGTGCAGAACTATCTGAACGGGCCCGATAACATGGCTACCGATCTTTGGTGGGCCTGCAAAACCAAATAAAACCGACCGAGTATGAAAAATATGCTGAAATACGCACTGCTTCCGGCGCTGCTGCTTTTCGTCTCCTGCGACGATTGGACCGAACCGGAGAGCCTGGAAATCAAAACGCCGACGATCGACGCGGGGCTCCGTACCGATTACGTCGAGAATCTGAAAGCCTATAAGAATTCGCCGCACAAGGTGCTGTTCGTCACCTTCGACAATGTCGACGCAGCACCCTCCGGTCAGGCCGACCGGCTCAGCGTACTGCCCGACAGTACCGATTTCGTGTCGCTCGATCATCCCGAGGCCATACATCCTGTCACGGCTCAGGAGTTCGGAGAGCTTCGCGCCAAAGGAACACGCGTGATCTACGACGTCGACTTCTCGACGATCGAGACCCAGTGGCAGCAGCTGGTCAAGGACGATGCGTCCGGAGCGAAGAGCGAGGCGGATGCGCTGGATTACATCGCCCGCCGCACGGAGGAGCGGCTCGCCCTCTGCGATGCGAAAGGATTCGACGGCGTGACGTTCTCCTATGCGGGCCGTTCGTTCGTCAGCCTGACCGACGCCGAGCGCCCGATCTATACGGGGCGTCAGGACGCCTTCTTCGGGGCGGTCGCCGCATGGCGCGAAGCGCATCGGACGAAACATTGCTCGTTCGTCGGCAATCCGCAATACCTGACCGCGGAGAATGCGCAGCGGCTCTCCGACTGCGATTTCATCGTCGTTCCGACCGATGCCGCGACCAACGAATCGGATCTTTCGGTGCGTGTGCTCGCAGCCGTCGACGGCGGCCATGTCCCGACCGACCGCATCGTCGTGACGGCGCAGACGACCCGTTACGACGACAAGGACGGAATCTACGGTTATTTCGGCACGCTGGACGACGCCGGCAACCGCATCCATGCGATCGCCGGGTGCGCCCGTTGGGTGGGCAAGGCTTCGGCGTCGCTGACCCGGGCGGGGCTTTTCGTCCGCAATGCGAAATACGACTACTACGACAACCGGCTGGTACATTACGACATCCGCCGGGCCATCGCCGTCATGAACCCCACACCTCAAATCCGATAGCATCATGAAAATCGTTCAATATCTTTCCGTGTTCTGCCTGCTCGCGCTGTCCGTCGGATGCAAACACGACGACGAAGCGGAACACCACTTCGACAACAAACTTTATATTACGTCGGAGAGCGTCACGAGCGATCTGCTCATCAAAAACGGCGTGACGACGGAGACGCGCTCCATCGCCATGCGGCTGGCTATGCCCGCCGAACAGAACATCGCCGTGACGTTCGCGGCCCGTCCCGAGCTGACGGCGATGTACAACCTCATTTACAAGGACAATGCGGAGGCGCTGCCCGCGGAGTATTACGCGCTGCCCGAAACGCCGGCGATCATCCGGGCCGGTGAAATCACGGGCGAGGAGGTTCCAGTCGAGTTCGTCGGCATCGACCGGCTCGACGACCAGCGCCGCTACGTGCTTCCGGTCTCGATCGCCAGTGCCGACGGCATCGACGTATTGGAGAGCCGGCGCACGGTCTACTTCCTCATCAAGGGCGCCGCGCTCATCAACGTCGTGGCCAACATCTCGGAGATGTATTTCAGAGTGGAGTTCTCCGGAGAGGCTTACGATGACATGTCCTTCGCGCCCGTGGTGACCGTCGAGGCGCTGCTGCGCTCCAACGACTGGACGGGCGGCCGCACGAACAACGACGTCATCAGCACCGTATTCGGCATGGAGAATCATTTCCTGATCCGCATCGGCGATGCCGACCGTCCCGCGAACCAGCTCCAAGTGGTATGCCCCGACGGCAGCAAATGGCCGGCGGCCAACACCGTCGACGGCCTGCCGACCGGTGAATGGGTGCACATCGCCATCGTCTACGATACGACGACGGGCGAACGCATCTACTATCGCGACGGCCGGGTCGTAGCATCCGACATGGGAGCCGTGCGGCCGCTCGACATCACCGATAACTGTAACATCGGTATCTCCTACAACGGCGACCGCTGGCTGCCCGGAGAGATCTCGGAGCTGCGCGTCTGGAAATGCCAGCGCACGGCCGAGCAGATCGCCTCCAATCCCTATCGCGTAAGTCCCGATTCGGAGAACCTCGTGGCCTACTGGAAATTCAACGAGGGAAGCGGCCGTACCGTTTACGACGTGACGGGACACGGCGCCGACCTGTCCGGTTCGCGCGAACCGAAATGGGTCAGCGTGGAACTTCCTCCCATCGAATAATTAACAAATCAAAACGAAGATGATTATGAAACACATAACGAACGGCATCGTCGCACTGCTCTTTCTGACGGCCGTGTGCTCCTGCTCGGACGACATCGAAGTCGGCCGTCCGATCGACAACGACGCCTATGCCCCGATTTACGAGGTGAACGCCATCCTGAACGATGCCGCGACCAATCGCCCGGTCAATATCGTCGAACTTTACGGCCAGAGCGAGCAGGTGACCCTGAAACTGAACTTTTCCGGACGCCCCGAAGGCCGGCCTGCGGCCTCGGCGGCCGTAGACGCCGACTATGTGGCTGTCTACAACGCGCAGCACGGCACCTCCTACGCTCCCTATCCGCAGGAGGCGGTGCGCTTCGAGAACGAGGGCGCATTCCTCTTCGGCGAGAGCGGCGAACCCGCTCCGCTCGCCGTGACGATCGACGCTCACGAATCGCTGCAGGCCGGCGTCACCTACCTGCTGCCCGTAGCCGTGCGGATTCCCGGCGATGCCGTCACGCTCCGTTCGGAGGAGAGCCGCTGCTTCTACCTCGTGCGCGACATGCGGACGCTGCCGACCTGCGACAAGGGCGAAGGGCTGCCGAAAGGCATCTGCTTCATCGAGACCGGCGACACCAATCCGCTCAACGTCCTTTCGTTCGAGTTGGAGAACGGCAAACTGCTGTGGGATGCTGTGGTGCTCTTCTCGGCCAATATCAACTACGACCGCGAGGCCCAGCGCTGCTACATCAGCTGCAACAAGAGCGTGCGGTATCTGCTCGACAACAACGAAACCTTCATCCAGCCGCTGCGCAAACGCGGCATCAAGGTGCTGCTGGGGCTGCTGGGCAATGGCGACGAAGCCGGTCTGTCCCGTCTGGCCGACCACACGGCCCGCGACTTCGCTGCGGAGATCGCCCGCTACTGCAAGACCTACAACCTCGACGGAGTGAACTTCGACGACGAGTACTCCGGACTGGCCGACTACACCAATCCGGCCTTTACGGGGGAGAACGGTAGGGCGGCGGCCGGCCGTCTGTGCTACGAGACCAAACGGGCGATGCCCGACAAGCTCATCAGCGTCTTCCTGTGGGCTTCGATGTTCGGCCACCCCGAAATCGACGGCGTGAGCGCGAGCGAGTGGATCGATCTGGCCATCCGCGACTACAACCAGACATTCTCCCACGACTGGCCGCGTTCGATCATCGGCAACGAGAAACGTGCGCTCATATCGATGGAGTATCGGCGCAACCACGGCGGCAGCCTGACCGAATCGGTCGCCCGCGCCATGTTGTCGGACGGTTACGGCTGGTTCATGGGATTCGGCCCTACGCCCGTCGACCGGGGCGTCCCCGTCTTTTACAAGGCGTTCGACCGGCTCAAAGGCGGTCCCGGAATCCTCTACGGCTCGCAACTCAAGGCGCCGACGGTCTTCTACAAGGTGAACGATCCGAAGCCTTACCGTTATCCCGAAGATGTTACGGAATAATTCATCCAAACCGAAAATCAAACCATGAAAAGATACGGAATATTTATTACGGCTCTGTGCTCCGGCTGGCTCCTGACCGGATGCGCGGACGATGAGAACCTCGGCCTTACGGACTATCCGGCGGCTGCCATAGGCGTGTCGATCGCCGGAGAGAAGAGCGAAACGGTCGTCATGGCGGCGGCCTACGACGAAAACGGCCTATTGCAGGTCGACGGCGATCTGGCACGCGAATATACGGTGGAGCTGGCGACGGCGAGTCCCGAAGATATTCGGGTGGTCGTCGAGCCGGTTGCGACGAATATCCCGGCCGAGGCGATCGTCGTCAGCGAAACCGACCTCTGGTTCCCGGCCGGAACGGTTCGGCGGAGTGTATCCGTCTCGCTGGCCGATGCCGATTTCGGCTTCGCACAGGCCGAACGCGGCGGCATGACCTACGAGCTGGGGCTGCGGATCGCTGCCGTCTCGAACCCGAACGTCGTCATGGAACGCAGCGAGGCGAAAGTAGTCGTCGACAAGGAGGCCTATCGGGCTACCTGCACCCTGCGGGGCGAGGGCGACACGTCGTTCTCCCGTCCTTATTGGGACGGTAAGGTGTTCAGCGACGAGCCGATCAGCCATACGTTCAAGGCCGTGCTGGACCGTCCGGCATCCGCCGATACGAAAATCACGTTCTCTTCAGCCGGTCTGGATGAGCAGTATGCCGGCATGGTTACGGTCGTGCCTGCGGAGCTGATTATCCCGGCCGGAGCCCGGGAGTCGGCCGAATCGGCCGTCTGGACACTCTCGAACGGCTATCTCGAACAGACGGAGCCGCTGAACTATACGCTCTCGCTCCTGCCGGTCGTGACGAGCGACGATCCCGCGGCCGTCGCCGGGGAGGGACTGACGTTCGCGGTTTCGAAGGCTTTGCAGGCATTCGCCCTTGCGGAGAGCGTGCCCGCAGAGTGGTCGCTGTTCGACCGGAGCGGATGGAGCGCGACGGGCGAGTTCGACGATCCCGACGAATGGGACCCGACCGATCCCGCACAGAACGTACTGGACGGAGACCCGGAGACGGGCTGGAGATCCTACAAGGTGGGACGTATATACGTCGATATGCAGTCGGCGCACGAGCTGGCCGGCTTCTCGGTGAATTACCTGACCAGCCAGTGGGGCGATCTCTATTCGGCGCTTCGTGTAGACATCTATATTTCGGACGATAACGCGACATGGACGTCGCTCGGTTCCTATTCGGTCGAACTTGCGGAAGTCCATACGTTCCGGATACACTCTCCGATGCAGACCCGTTATATCAAGCTGGAGTTCGAGCCGAAGAAAAATCCGTGGGGCTTCTATGCTACCCTGGGGATTACCGAACTCGAAATATACGGAGCTCGATAGCAGATACTTCCCGTTAAATATATGGCGAAAGGCGCACGGTTCCGACGGAATCGCTTCGGAATCATGCGCCTTTTCATATTGTTCCATCGAAAATATTCCGCATAACCTGCGGTCGGGAATCTTATGCCTATTGAAAAACCTTCCGTATCCCCCTTGCGCTGGGTGCCGTCGCTCTACTTCGCGATGGGATTGCCCTTCGTGGTGCTGAATATGGTCGCAGCGGTGATGTACAAGGATTTGGGCGTCACGGATGCGCAGATAGCGTTCTGGACGTCGCTCGTCATGTGGCCGTGGACGATCAAATTTCTGTGGAGTCCGTTTCTGGAGCTGTTCCGCAGCAAGAAGTTCTTCGTGGTGACGACGCAGCTCGCCACGGGCGTGCTGTTCGGTTTGGCGGCGCTGGCGCTTCACCTTCCGGCGTTCTTCGCCGTGACTGTCGCCTTGTTCGCCGCGGTGGCGTTCAGCGGCGCCACGCACGACATCGCGGCCGACGGCGTCTACATGTCCGAACTCTCGGCCACCGACCAGGCCAAGTACATCGGCTGGCAGGGTGCGTTCTACAACCTCGCCAAGCTGGTCGCCACGGGCGGGCTCGTGTGGCTCGCGGGGTGGCTCTTCGAACGGTTCTGCGGTCCGGGGCTCGACAGCGCCGCGGCGTCGCGGTCGGCATGGAGCGTTATATGCATCATCCTCGCCGTCATCATGCTCGCCGCGGGCCTTTGGCACATGCGGTCGCTGCCCTCGGGCGGTGCCGCTGCGAGCGGACGCACCTTGTCCGACGGCTTGCACGGGCTTCGCGAGGTTATCGTGTCGTTCTTCGCGAAGCGCCATATCTGGTGCTATATCGCCTTCATCATCTTGTACCGTCTGGGCGAGGGGTTCGTGATGAAGATCGTGCCGCTGTTCCTCAAAGCCGACACGGCCGCCGGCGGCCTCGGCCTCACCAACCGACAGATCGGACTCTACTACGGCACCTTCGGCGCCGGAGCCTTTCTCCTGGGTTCGCTGCTCGCCGGCTACTACATCGCCGGCCGCGGCCTGCGCCGCACGCTCTTTACGCTGGTGTGCGTCTTCAATTTGCCGTTCGCGGTTTACGCGCTGCTGGCGTGGTTCCGGCCGACGAGCATGTGGCTCGTCGGGGGCGGCATCGTCATGGAGTACTTCGGCTACGGATTCGGATTCGTGGGCCTCACGCTCTTTATGATGCAGCAGGTGGCACCCGGACCCCACCAGATGGCGCACTACGCCTTCGCGTCGGGCATCATGAACCTCTCGGTCATGCTGACGGGCATGGCCTCGGGCTATCTGAGCGACCTGCTCGGCTACCGCACGTTCTTCCTCGCCGTGCTGCTGGCCACCGTCCCGGCCTTCGTGATGACGCGCCTCGTACCCTTTACCTTCGACGAACGAACAAAAACGAAATAAGACTATGAACAACCTTAAAATCATGGGAGCCCCGCTCCCCGACATGCCGTGGGAGGAGCGTCCCGCGGGCTATAAACATATTATGTGGCGCTATTCGGCCAATCCGATCATCGAGCGCGACCAGCTTTCGACCTCGAACTCGATCTTCAACTCGGCCGTCGTACCCTTCAAGAAGGGCAAGTACAACTATGCCGGCATCTTCCGCTGCGACGACACCAACATCCGCATGCGGCTCCACGTCGGCTTCTCGGTCGACGGCCTTACGTGGGACATCTCCGAGGAGGACGTACGCTTCGAAGGGGCCGATCCCGAGGTGGGAGCGTGGGTTTACGGCTACGATCCCCGCGTGGTGAAGCTCGAAGACTGCTATTACGTCACGTGGTGCAACGGCTACTGCGGCGAGCCGACGATCGGCGTGGCGTGGACGACCGATTTCGAGACCTTCCACCAGTTGGAAAACGCTTTTCTGCCTTATAACCGCAACGGTGTGCTGTTCCCGCGCAAGATAGGCGGCCGCTACGCCATGCTCTCGCGTCCGAGCGACCGGGGGCATACGCCGTTCGGCGACATCTACTACTCCGAATCGCCCGACCTGGAGTTCTGGGGCCGCCACCGGCTGGTGATGCGTCCGTCGAAGTTCGAGGATTCGGCTTGGCAGTGCACCAAGGTCGGCGCGGGCCCCGTGCCCATCGAGACGTCGGAGGGGTGGCTGCTGATCTACCACGGCGTGCACCGGACCTGCAACGGCTTCAACTACTCGTTCGGTGCGGCGCTCTTGGACCTCGACCGGCCGTGGAAGGTCATAGCCCGCACGGGAGCCTACCTGCTCTCTCCGCGCGAGCTCTACGAGTGCATGGGCGACGTGCCCAACGTCGTGTTCCCCTGCGCCACGCTCCACGACCCTGCTACGGGGCGTCTGGCCGTCTACTACGGCTGTGCCGATACCGTCACGGGCCTTGCCTTCGGCCGCATTCCCGAAATCATAGAGTTCATCAAGAAAACCGACATCCTCTGAGCCATGTATTCCCACGACAACCGCATAGTCATCACGCTCGACGCCGGCGGCACGAACTTCGTCTTCGGGGCCATGCGCGCCAACGAGTTTATCGTCGAGCCGCTC
The DNA here is from genome assembly GCA_947573795.1 of uncultured Alistipes sp. Lineage (GTDB taxonomy): Bacteria > Bacteroidota > Bacteroidia > Bacteroidales > Rikenellaceae > Alistipes. The sequence continues at coordinate 44,547 of CANPHE010000018.1, forward strand.
ACCCTGCCCTCGCAGGCGCACGACCTCGACCTCTGCCTGCAAACTATGGTGCGCGGCTTCCGCGAAATCATCGGGCGCCTCGACGAGCAGCCCGCGGCCATCTCGTTCGCCTTCCCCGGCCCTGCGGACTATCCCAACGGCATCATCGGGGGCTACCTTCCCAACTTCCCCTCGTTCCGCGACGGCGTGGCGCTGGGCCCGTTCCTCGAGATGACGTTCGGCATCCCCGTCTTCATCAACAACGACGGCGACCTGTTCGCCTACGGCGAGGCCCTCGGGGGTGCGCTGCCCGAGGTCAACGCACGGCTCGAAAAGGCCGGCAGCGCCAAGCGCTACCGCAACCTGCTGGGCTACACCTTCGGCACGGGCTTCGGCGTGGGCATGGTGGTGAACGGCGAGCTCAACCGCGGCGACAACTCGTGTGTGGAGACCTTCTGCCTGCGCCACAAGAAGCTGCCCGATGTCATCGTCGAGGAGGGCGTTGCCGTGCGTGCCGTGAAGCGCGTCTACGGCGAGCTCGCGGGCAACCCCGACCACGGTCTCGAACCCAAGGATATCTGCGAGATCGCCGACGGCACGCGCGCGGGCGACCGCGAGGCCGCCAAGGGTGCGTTCTCCGAGCTGGGCGAAATTGCGGGCGACGCCATGGCCACGGCCGTGACTCTTACGGACAGCCTTATCGTCATCGGGGGCGGCATCACCGCGGCGCGCAGGTACATCATGCCGTCGCTGCTCGCGGAGCTGCGCTCCAAGATGCGGCAGCTCAACGGCGACACCCTCGACCGCGTGCAGATGCGGGTTTACGACCTCGACGACGAGGCCGAGTTCGCACAGTTCGCCCGCGGCGACATGCGGCCCCTTCAAGTCTATGGTTCCGACCGCTTCGTGGCCTACGACCCCCAGAAGCGCACGGGCGTGATGATTTCGAAGCTCGGCGCCAGCCGCGCCATCTCGGTCGGCGCCTACGCCTTCGCACTATCCATGTTGGACAAAAAAGACAACGGCATATGAAACCTTTTCGATTCACACCGATATTCAAATCCCTGATCTGGGGCGGCGGCAAGATAGCGCCCTACAAGGGCGTGGACACCTCCGTGCCCGACATCGGCGAGAGCTGGGAGCTCTCGGGCGTCGCGGGCGACGAGTCCGTCGTCGCCGAGGGCGAATATGCGGGCCTCACGCTCCCGCAGCTTATCGGAGAGCTAAAAGGAGAACTGGTCGGAGAGGCGGTGTACGAGCGCTTCGGCGAGGAGTTCCCGCTGCTGGTGAAGTTCATCGACGCGCGCGACGACCTCTCGATCCAGGTGCACCCGAACGACGAGCTCGCGCAGGCGCGCCATGGCAAGCACGGCAAGACCGAGATGTGGTATGTCGTCGATGCCGACGAGGGAGCCCACCTCAAGGCAGGCTTCTCACAGCAGATTACCCCCGCGGAGTACGAGCGGCGCGTGGCGGAGAACACCCTGACCGACGTGTTGTGCGACTACGCCGTGCGGCCGGGCGACGTGTTCTTCCTGCCTGCGGGGCGCGTGCACGCCATCTGCGCCGGGTCGTTCGTGGCCGAGATCCAGCAGACCTCGGACGTTACCTACCGCATCTACGACTACGGCCGCGTGGGTAAGGACGGCAAGCCCCGAGAGCTGCACACCGAGCTGGCGAAAGATGCCATCGACTACACGGTGCTGCCGGATTACCGTTCGCATTACGAGGCGGCGAAGAACCGCGAGACGCAGCTCGCGGCGTGCCCCTATTTCGTAACGTCGCTCTACGACCTCGACGCGCCGGTCGAAAAAGAGCTCTCGCAGCTCGATTCGTTCCTCGTGGTGATGTGTCTCGCGGGCAGCGGAACCCTCACGGACGACGAGGGCTGCGAAATCCCTCTGCGACAGGGCGAGACCCTGCTGGTGCCCGCCTCGACGCGCAGCATACGATTCTCCCCAGACGAAAGGTTGAAAATCCTGACAAGCCACGTGTGACCATGCGAAACGTAATAGCCGCCCTTATCATCGCGCTGTCGCTCGCCGGCGTCTGCCGTGCGCAGGCTCCGGTGGACAGCGTCGACCCTTTTATCGGAACGACAAACTTCGGAGCCTGCAATCCGGGGGCCGTTTGTCCGAATGGCATGATGTCCGTAGTGCCGTTCAACGTCATGGGCTCGGCAGAGAACCGCTACGACAAGGATGCCTGCTGGTGGTCTACGCCCTACGAATATCATAACAAGTTCTTCACGGGCTTCGCACACGGCGTCCTGAGCGGCGTCGGCTGTCCCGAGCTGGGAGCGCTGCTGACGATGGCCACGGCCGGAGTGCTCGATGTCGATTACAAGCATTACGGCACAGCTTATTCCGACGAAACCGCCTCGCCGGGCTATTACGCCGCCACACTCTCCAAGTACGGCATCCGCGCCGAAGCCACCGCCACGCCCCGCACTTCGGCCGAGCGCTACACCTTTCCCGCCGGGCAGGGACATATATTATTAAATCTCGGCGAGGGTCTCACCAACGAGAGCGGCGCCACGGTGCGGCGCGTCAGCGCCACCGAAATCGAGGGCTCCAAGCTCCTCGGCACGTTCTGCTACAATCCCCAAAAGGTTTTTCCCGTCTATTTCGTCCTGCGTGTCTCCAAAGCCCCCTCCCGGTCGGGCTATTGGAAGAAGCAGCGCCCCATGACGGGCGTCGAGGCCGAGTGGACCCCCGACAACGGCAAGTATAAACTTTATACCGAGTACGGCCGCGAGCTCGCGGGCGACGACGTGGGCTACTGGTTCTCGTTCGACGACCTGCGGGATGGCGAGCAGGTCGAGGTCCGCATGGGCATTTCGTATGTCTCGACAGAGAACGCCCGCCGCAACCTGGACGTCGAGCAGTCCCCGGCCGTCGCATTCGACGATTTGCACGCCGCAGCCCGCAGGCACTGGAACGACGACCTATCGCGTATCCGCATCGAAGGCGGCACGCCGGAGCAGCGGACGGTCTTTTACACGGCGCTCTACCACACGCTGATCCACCCCAACCTCCTGAGTGACGTCAACGGCGAATATCCGCTTATGGAGCGTTCGGGCGAAACTGGCGTCACGGACGGCGACCGCTATACGGTCTTCTCGCTCTGGGACACCTACCGCAACGTTCACCAGCTCCTCACGCTCGTTTACCCCGAACGGCAGCTCGATATGGTGCGTTCGATGGTCGACATGTCCCGCGAGTGGGGCTGGCTCCCCAAGTGGGAGCTCTACGGCCGCGAGACCTTCACCATGGAGGGCGACCCGGCCGTTCCCGTCATCGTCGACACGTGGCGCAAGGGGCTGCGCGACTTCGACATCGACGCTGCCTACGCCGTCATGAAGCGTTCGGCCACCACACCCGGCGCGCAGAACCCCATGCGGCCCGACATAAACCCCTACATCGAGCGGGGCTATATCCCGCTGGGCTTCTTCGCCGCCGACGGCTCGGGCGACAACTCCGTATCGCACGCGTTGGAATACTACGTCGCCGATGCCGCGCTGGCGTGGCTCGCCGACGAGCGGAGCGACCACGACTTCGCCGCCGAACTGCGCCGCCGCGCCGCAGGGTGGAAGCACTACTACTCGTCCGAATCGGGCACCCTGCGCCCGCGCAACCCCGACGGGACGTTTTTGAGCCCATTCGACCCGCGGCAGGGCGAGAACTTCGAGGCCGTGCCGGGATTCCACGAGGGTTCGGCGTGGAACTACACCTTCTTCGTGCCGCACGACGTCGAGGGACTGGCTGCCGCGATAGGCGGACGCCGCAACTTTGTCGACAAGCTCCAGAAGGTCTTCGACGAAGGCCTATACGACCCCGCCAACGAGCCCGACATCGCCTACGCCTATCTGTTCAGCCGCTTCCGCGGCGAGGAGTGGCGCACCCAGCGCGAAACGCGGCGGCTGTTGGACAAATATTTCACCGCCGCACCCGACGGCATCCCCGGCAACGACGACACGGGCACGATGTCCGCCTGGGCCGTATTCTCCATGCTGGGATTCTATCCCGACTGCCCCGGCGAACCGTTCTATACGCTCACTGCACCCGTTTTCGACCAGGCTGAGATCGACACCCCGCACGGTACGCTCACCATCGAGCGTCGCGGCGACGGCCCCTACATCCGCCGCATGACCCTCGGCGGCCGGCCTCTCGCGAAATATCGCATCAGCCACGACGAGCTGCTTTGCGGAAAAAACCTTATCTTTGAACTTAAAACCAGCAAATAACATGAACCTGAAACAACTGCTGACCGTTTCGGCGCTTCTGCTTACGGCAGCCTGCACGCAATCCCCGTCCGGCGGCGTCACACGTTACGTCGACCCCAAAATCGGTACGGGCGGCCACGGGCACGTCTTCGTCGGCGCCAACGTCCCTTTCGGCATGGTGCAGGTGGGACCCACGAGCATCCCCCAGCAGTGGGACTGGTGTTCGGGCTACCACGAGAGCGATTCGACCGTCATCGGATTCTCCCACACGCACCTTTCCGGCACCGGAATCGGAGACCTCTTCGATATCACCGTCATGCCCGTGGTGGGAGAGGTGACATATGCCCGCGGTACCGAGGACGATCCTGCGTCGGGCCTCTGGTCCTACGCCGACCGCACGCACGAGGTCGCACGACCTGGATACTACGCCGTGCCGCTGACCCGCTACGGCATCACGGCCGAGATGACCGCCACCGCGCGTGTGGGCTTCCACCGATACACGTTCCCCGCATCCGATGCCGCCGCCGTGGTCTTCGACCTCGAAAACGGAGGCTGCTGGGACAAGGCCACCGAAACGCATATCGAGGCTGTCGGCGACCGCCGCATCGAGGGTTGGCGACACTCCACAGGCTGGGCCAAGGACCAGCGGGTCTACTTCGCCGCGGAGTTTTCGAAGCCTTTCGTTTTCGAGCGGGTCGGCGACCATTACGCCCGCGCGTCGTTCCGCACCTCCGAGGGCGAGCAGGTGCTCCTGAAAGTGGCCCTTTCGCCCGTCTCGGTCGAGGGTGCCCGTGTCAACTTTGCGACGGAGCTCCCCGGCTGGGACTTCGAGGCGACCGCCGCCGCGGCCGACCGGGTCTGGAACGACGAGCTGGGCAAGATACGGATCGAGACGCAGGACGAGACGGCCCGCACGATCTTCTACACGGCCCTTTACCATGCGATGATCGCTCCCGTCGCGTTCTGCGATGTCGATGGCACCTACCGCGGCGCCGACGGCGTCGTGCACCCCGACCCGGGTTATGCGACCTACACCATCTTCTCGCTCTGGGACACTTACCGCGCCAAGATGCCGTTGCTGAGCATTTTCCAGCCGGAGCGCATGACCGACATCGTGAATACGATGATCGCCATCGCCGACGAGCAGGGGCGCCTGCCCGTTTGGCATCTGTGGGGCTGCGAAACCGACTGTATGGTCGGCAATCCCGGCATCGTCGTCGTCGCTGACGCCATCGTCAAGAACCTGCCCGGCATCGACCGCGAGCGGGCTTTCGAGGCCATCCGTCACACCGCCATGAACCCCGGCCGCGGCAACGGCCTGCGCATGAAATACGGATATATCCCCTGCGACCTCTTCAACGAGGCCGTGGCCTACGATATGGAGTACGCCGTGGCCGACGGTGCTGCCGCCCGGGCAGCTGAGATGCTCGGCAAAACGGAAGATGCCAAGTATTTCACCGAGCGCAGCCACAGCTACCGCAACTATTTCGACCGCTTGACGGGCTTTATCCGCGGCCGCGACTCGAAGGGCGGCTGGCGCACGCCGTTCAGTCCGTTCGCCTCGACCCACCGCGCCGACGACTACTGCGAGGGCAACGCCTGGCAGTATACGTGGCTTGTGCCGCACGACGTGCGGGGCTTGCAGGAGTGCTTCGGCTCGCGCGGGCGGATGCTCGAAAAGCTCGATTCGCTCTTTACGGTGCCGTCGGTCATCGAGGGCGCTGAGACTTCGCCCGACATCTCGGGCCTGATAGGCCAGTACGCCCACGGCAACGAGCCCTCGCACCATGTGCTCTACCTCTACACCATGCTCGGGCAGCCGTGGAAGACCGCAGACCGCGTGCGCGAGGTTCTCACGACACTCTACCATGCCGAACCCGACGGCCTCGCCGGTAACGAGGACGTGGGCCAGATGTCCGCGTGGTACGTCCTCTCGGCACTCGGAATGTACGAGGCCGAGCCCGCCGGAGGCCGATACTGGTTCGGCTCGCCCCTGTTCGACAGCGCCGAAATCGACGTCCCCGGCGGTACGTTCCGCATCATCGCCGTGAACAACTCCCCCGAAAACCGGTACATCCAGCGAGTATGGCTCGACGGACGACCCTACACCAAGCCTTACATCGCTTATGCCGACATCATGCGCGGCGCAGAGCTCCGATTCGACATGGGGTCCGAGCCGCACGTGTGGTACTGCCCCGACGAGCCCGAAGTCTACGCCGACCGGCGGCCAGCACCCGCGGAGCGGCTGTTCCGCTCCGAAGCCGTCGAGACTGAAATAGATCGCGTCTGCGCGCTGCTGACAAACGACCGCCTGCGGTGGATGTTCCGCAACTGCTTCCCAAACACCCTCAACACCACCGTACACTACCGCGAGGACGACGAGGGCAACCCCGACACGTATGTCTACACCGGCGACATTCCCGCCATGTGGCTCCGCGACTCCGGAGCGCAGGTGTGGCCCTACGTGCAGCTGTGCACGGCCGACCCCGCCCTGCAGAAAATGATTGCAGGAGTCATACGACGTCAGTTCCGACTAATCAACATCGACCCCTACGCCAATGCCTTCAACGACGGCCCCACGGCTGCCGGAGAGGATGTCGCATATCCCGGCAACGACCAGTCGCCGTGGGTCTTCGAGCGCAAGTGGGAGATAGATTCCCACTGCTATCCCATACGCTTGGCGCATCATTATTGGAAGACCACGGACGACATTTCCGTATTCGGACCGGAGTGGGTCGAAGCTGTGCGCAACATTCTGGCAACCCTCAAAGAGCAGCAGATGAAAGAGGGCCCCGGAGACTACATCTTCCTGCGACGCACCGACCGCCAGCTCGACACGCGCTGTCACGTCGGACGCGGAAATCCCGTCAAGCCCGTAGGGCTCATCGCATCGGCATTCCGCCCCTCCGACGACGCAACGACATTCGGGTTTCTCGTACCCTCGAACTTCATGGCCGTCACGTCGCTACGAAAGGCCGCGGAGATTCTCTCGGCCGTGAACGGCGAAACCGCTCTTGCCGCCGAGTGTACGGCGCTGGCCGACGAGGTCGCCGAGGCATTGCTGCGATACGCCGTCGTCGATCATCCCGGGTTCGGCCCAATCTACGCCTTCGAGGTCGACGGATTCGGAAGCCGGCACCTTATGGACGACGCAAACGTGCCATCGCTCTTGGCGATGCCCTATCTGGGCGACGTGGATCGCGGCGACCCCATCTATGAAAACACGCGCCGATTCGTGTGGAGCACCGAAAACCCATACTTCTGGCGCGGCGTGGCAGGCGAGGGCATCGGAGGTCCCCATATCGGCGTGGAGATGATCTGGCCCATGAGCATCATGATGCGCGCTTTCACGTCGACCGACGACGCCGAAATTCGCGACTGCATCATGGCCCTCATGACCACAGACGCCGGAACGGGTTTCATACACGAATCGTTCTCGCGACACGACGCAGCAGACTTCACGCGGCCGTGGTTCGCTTGGCAGAACACTCTATTCGGTGAACTGATAATCAAACTCGTCAACGACGGAAAGCTCGAACTACTAAACTCGATAATATAATGTGCGGTCGCAGCCTGCGGAGCACGCGAAGAGCGGGACTCCGCGACCGGAAGGCTGCGGCACACACGGCTCTTCGAGCCGCAAGATAAATTCAGACTATGAAAAAGATACTCATCTTCTCTCTTCTCGCTCTGGCAGCATGCACAGACAAGCCGGCCGACAAGCCGCAGCTACGCCCCTCGGAGTATGTCTCCACCCTTGTCGGCACACAGTCCGACTATTCGCTCTCCGCGGGAAACACATATCCCGCCGTGGCACTCCCCTGGGGCATGAACTTCTGGACGCCCCAGACCGGCGCCATGGGCGACGGCTGGGCATACACATACGGCGCACACACCATCTGCGGATTCAAGCAGACTCACCAGCCTTCGCCGTGGATAAACGACTACGGGCAGTTCTCGCTCATGCCCGTGCGAGGCCGCAACAAAATCGACGAGGCTTCGCGCCGAAGCTGGTTCTCACACCAGTCCGAGGAGGCACGGCCCTATTATTACTCGGTATACCTCGCCGACCACGACGTCGTGGCCGAAATCGCACCCACGGACCGTGCCGCCATCATGCGATTCACCTTCCCCGACTCGGAGGAGTCGGGCGTCGTCATCGACGCTTTCGACCGCGGCTCGCGCATAGAGCTCATCGACAGCCGCACCGTAGCAGGATACACAACACGCAACAGCGGCGGCGTGCCCGACAACTTCCGCAACTGGTTCGTCGTCCGCTTCGACAAGCCGTTCGATTCGTTCCGCACGTTCGACGGCACACGCGAGACGAAGGGCACGGCCGTAGAGGGAGGGCACGCCATCGCCGCGGTATACTTCGCCACGCGCCGCGGCGAGCAGGTCACAGCACGCGTCGCCTCGTCGTTCATCTCGCCCGAGCAGGCCGTGCGAAACCTCGAAACCGAAGTCGGAGACGCCGGGTTCGACGTCGTAAAGGCCCGTGCGCAGGAGCGTTGGGACGAAGTGCTCGGGCGCATCGAGGTCGAGGGCGGCTCCGAGGAGCAGTACCGAACCTTCTACTCGTGTCTATACCGTTCGACCCTCTTCCCCCGCAAGTTCTACGAAATAGGCGCCGACGGCAATCCCATCCATTACAGTCCCTACAACGGACGAGTGCTGCCCGGTTACATGTACACCGACACAGGGTTCTGGGACACGTTCCGAAGTCTCTTCCCGCTGCTCAACCTCGTATACCCCTCCGAGAACGCCAGAATGCAGGCAGGCTTGGCGAACGCATACCGCGAAAGCGGGTTCCTGCCCGAGTGGGCGTCGCCCGGGCATCGCGGCTGCATGGTCGGAAACAACTCCGCATCCGTAGTCGCAGATGCAATACTCAAAGGCGTGACGCCCGCGGAGGATGTCGCCGTGCTCTATGAAGCGATGCTGTCGGGACGCGGCAAAGTCCATCCCGCAGTAAGCTCCTCAGGACGCCTCGGACACGAATACTACAATACGCTGGGGTATGTGCCATACGACGTAGGCATCAACGAGAATGTCGCTCGCACGCTCGAATATGCATACGACGACTGGTGCATAGCGCAGGCGGCCCGAAAGCTCGGCCGGGACGACGATGCCGCAATGCTCGAAAAGGCATCGCTGAACTGGCGCAACGTATTCGACCCCGAAACAAAGCTCATGCGCGGCCGCAACGCCGACGGCTCGTTCCAGCAGCCGTTCAGCCCCTACAAGTGGGGTGACGCTTTCACCGAGGGAAATGCCTGGCACTACACCTGGTCCGTATTTCACGACGTCGAGGGTCTGGCCGACGCCATGGGCGGCAAGGAAGAATTCGGCAAAATGCTCGACTCCGTATTCGTCGTGCCGCCAGTATACGACGACTCGTACTACGGGTTCCGCATCCACGAAATCACCGAGATGCAGGTCGCAAACATGGGCAACTACGCACACGGCAACCAGCCCGCGCAGCACATGATTTACCTATACGACTACTGCGGGCAGCCTGCCAAGGCCCAGTGGTGGGTCCGCGAGGTGATGGACCGACTATACTCCCCGAAGCCCGACGGTTACTGCGGCGACGAGGACAACGGCCAGACATCCGCGTGGTACGTCTTCTCGGCCCTCGGGTTTTATCCCGTATGTCCCGCCTCGGACGAATATGCAGTAGGGGCGCCGCTATTTAAGAAAGCGACTATCCGGCTCGAAAACGGCAGCGAAATCCGCATCGAAGCGCCGCGAAACTCGCTCGAAACTCGATATGTCCGTCGTATGACCCTCGACCGAAAGACGCTCGAAAGGCCGTTCTTAAACTTCTCCAAGCTCAAAAACGGTGCGACCGTACATTTCGATATGACGGGTATGCGGGCGGACGAATGATTTTATCGCGGTCGGAAATAGCTGAATGGGAAAGCCCGTGTATGCTTGGATACGCGGGCTTTTTATCGGATGTTCGGGTTTATACACGGGTTATATCTTCCAGCAATACGTAAATAAGTCTTCGCCAACGCGCTTTTCATACGTTTATCTACCGAACCGTATAAAAGAAAAAACACTGCAATTGTTGGTTTGCAGTGTTTTTCTCGACTATTCGACGTCTTTCTGGCGGTGCGTAGGGGACTCGAACCCCTGACCCCGTGCGTGACAGGCACGTATTCTAACCAGCTGAACTAACGCACCATTCTGGTATTGTGAGTGCAAAGGTAATGCTTTTATGCGAAAAAACAAATAAAATCGGTTCGAAATTTTACTTTTTTCGTCTTCCGAAATCCTTGCATCTCGATAATGCGCTCTTTTTTAGTACGATCGCCTAATCGGGCGTTGGTCCCAGATCGGCTCTCCTCCTTGGCCCGATCCCGGGTCAATACCCGAGGATGCGGAGCATCGAACGATAGGATTGTTCCTTGGCGAAAAGCCGCGTGTAATATTCGTTGTCCGACTTGTCGCGGTCGATGATGACATGCTTCGGGGCGGGAATCAGGCAGTGCTGGATGCCGCCGAAGCCGCCCAGCGACTCCTGGTAGGCTCCCGTGTGGAAGAATCCGATGTATTGCGTATTGCCTTTTTCGAGTTTGGGCAGGAAAATGGCGTTGGTGTGGCACTCCGAATTGTAGAAATCCTCGCTGTCGCACGTCAGTCCGCCGAGGAACACACGCTGGTACTCCTTGTCCCAGTTGTTGATGGCGAGCATGATGTAGCGCTGGTTGA
>CANPHE010000019.1 GCA_947573795.1 uncultured Alistipes sp.
AGCATCTGACTACGGATCAGAAGGTTACAGGTTTGAGTCCTGTCGGTGTCACTAAAGAAAGAGAGTTCAAAAGACTCTCTTTCTTGTGTTTACGGCTGCCGTCGGCAATAGCGGCCTTTTTGGTCGGTTCTGCCAACGGTCGACGGAACCCGCTTACTTACCCGACTGGGGTCGAACGTGGCACCGAAGGACGAGATACCGGATCGAGATGTCGAGTTAAAAGCACGATCTCCCGACAAAGCCCCGTGCGCAGACGCTTTCGTCACGAGGAGTCCGCCGACAAAACACGAGGTCGAAGAACCCGAGCTTAAAAACACCTCGAATACCAAAGCACCCCGAATGTTCGTTGTCGAATATTCGGGGTGCGTTCTTTTATCCGAAATCGATTACAATTTCGTCTTAATAACGAAAAGCTGCGTTCCGGTTTCGTCGGTAGCCGTAATCTGCACTTCGGCGGTAGGCGTAACCGGCTCGTATTCCAGAATATGATCCGTCATATACTTATTGAGGAAATCGAATTCCGCAATACCGTTGCCGCACGCATCATGCACCTCGACATAGCGGTCGTCGAATTGGCCCACCGATCTGAATTTCGGCGAAGGGATCACTACTCCGTTTTCGCGACACTCGAACTTCCAGTTCGTATGCCAGTCCCAGATATTAATACGGATCACCGACTTGCCGTCGGCATTGACTCCCGGCTTGCAGATCCGGTAATACTGCTCCTGCTCGTCGTTGAAATTCACGCTCTGACGCTTCGTCATCCGACCGCCCGTAAAATCGTAGCGGGTGAAGGTCGCGGGAGCGCCGTCGTGACACAGCGGAAAATACCACCATGCGCCGCATACGCAGGGATGTGTATACTCCGTCGCATCGATATCCGAGCGCGGAACGGTGACCGTCTCGGCAATGTGGTTGTGGCCCGAGAGAATCGTGATGGGTACCTGCTTGCCTTTGTAAATGTCCAGCAGATCGTTGGCATTGTCCATCGGCTGCGGCGACGAAGCTACCGGATTGCGGCGAAACGCCGGACAGTGCCAGGCAATCACGATACGCTCCACGTCGGACGTCATATAGTTGGCATCCTTCTGCGCCCATTCCAACTGGCGGGCATTCAGATGCACGTCGTAGCCGCGCTTGTCGCTGCTCAGGTTGCGATACTGCGTGTTGTCGAGCACGACGTAGTGAACCTTGCCGAGGTTGAAGGCGTAGTAGGTCGGACCAAAGACGGTGTTGTAGGCCAGCTCAGCCTCCGAATCGTCTTCTGTGGTGATGTTCAACACAGCCATGTCGTGGTCGTGGTTACCGATGACATGGAACGTCTGAATCGGCATGCCGCCCCGTTCGCAAACAGTCACGAAGTTCGAAAGCGTCGCCTTGTAGCGGTTGTTCGTCCAGTGGGTCTCCTGCGTCATGTCGCCCAGGTTGAGCCCGTAAACCGGCACCCCCGCGGGTAATTTCTTCACATACTCGCGCAGGTAAGCCAGATACGTGCGGCGGAACGTCACCGAGTCCAATTCGCCTTTGGGCGGACAGATCGAAGGCGTCGTAGCCGACGTGGACGAGATCATCGAACGATTACGGATATGCATATCGGCCGAAACGATCAGGATATGCTGATCGTTATTCCGCTTTTTGAGCGTGAAATCGAACTGCTGCACCTTATCCAAACTCGTGGCGGCAGTGATCTTGCGATAGAACGACGGAATGAACCCGTGCGTCGACGCAACCTCGTAGCCCGACGGAATCGTCAGATAGACCAGTTTCGACGTCGCCGAAGAGGTCCGCAAACCGTAGGCGCCCTGCTTGTCGGTACGCGTCATATTCACACCGTCGGTAACGACGACGCCCTGCACGCCCTTGCCCTCGCAACGGACGACGCCGCGTACCGTAGCCTTGGGATCGATCTTCTTCCAGTCGATTTCATCCTCCTGCGGCGGAGTATCGGGGCCCGCGGGTTCCTCCTTGCCGGGCTCCTCGGTCTCCGATTTCGTACAACCGGTGTTCGTCGTCGTAAAAGCGAACATCAATGCCAACAGAATCAATAGGTTTTTCATCTCCTCTACAATTTGAAAAGTGCGTAAATCGGATTATGGTCCGAAAGATAAGGCACACCGTACTTCGCCTCGGAATTCATCACGGTCTTGTATCCGAGGATTTTCGCACGGCGATAGAAAATGTGGTCGATCCACAGATCGTACTTGCCCCAGTCGTTGAACGACGGCAGCTTGTCCGTCACGGGCGACGTCTCGCGAGCGCCCGACATCCAGGCGCGCAGCGGCGAGAGGGCATCGTGGTCGTAGGTGGTATTCAGATCGCCCGACACGAATACGGTCGCCTTGTCGCCCGCGATCTCCCGCATCTTGGCCGCCATCATCTCGGCCTCGTGCTTGCGGGCATTCGGACCGATGTGGTCGAAATGGGTATCGAAATAGTAGAACTCCTTGCCGTTCTTGCGGTCGCGGAACTTGCCCCACACCGTCACCCGGCGGCACATGGCGTCCCAGCCGCGCGAAGCCTTCTCGGGAGTCTCGCTCAGCCAGAAAAAACCGCTGTCGAGCAAGATGTAACGCGACTTGCGGTACATCAGCATCAAATGCTCGCCGCCGTCGGGCTTCTTCTCGATATCCGTATCGGCATCGCGCCCCATATCCACCGAACCGTAATCGCTCAAATGGACCTTCAGATAGTCGACCTGCGGACGATGGGGCTCCTGAAACCCGACGATATCGGGATTCTCCTCGCGCAACATCTTCAACACCGCCTCCTTGCGATTCTCCCAGCCGTTGCTGCCGTCGGCGCCTTTCTTGTAGTAGCGGATATTGAACGACATGAGTTTCAGATCGGCTTTCTCGGCCGCTTTTTCCAGAGCGGCATCGTCCTGAGCCGCCGCAACGCCACCACACAGCAGGGCGAGCAAGAGTAAAAATTTGGTTTTCATTCCGGTTTCGTAAGTTTACGACGAAGACGTGGAGGCGAACCTCCACGTCTCGGTCTTCATGCAATCCTTCTATTTATTGTAGCGGATCGCGAAATAGGACAGGCAGCTTGCGTGCTGGTCGGCCAGTGCCGCACCTTTCGAGCTCTCATGCAGCCGTGCATTCGCATAATCCGAACCGTTGCTGCACAGGTCGCTCGTCGGACGCAGACGGACATAAACGTTGTCGTGGCCGAGAATCTCCTGCGGCAGCTCGAAGTTGATGTACTTGTAGGCGGTAATCGACGAATAGAGCGTATTGGCCCATACCGACACGTCGGGAACCGTGTAATCGCCGATCAGATGCCACTGCGAATCGTCCTTCGGGTCCTGCGAATCCGTAAGCGCCCACTCCGCACGCCAGAAACGAGGCGAGAAGAAGGTCTGCTGCGTGTTCATCACGGCAATCTGCATCGAGATATGCGACGTCGTAATGCCGGCGGTCGAGAAGTTGATCAACCACGCATAGAAACGGTCCGTATCGTCGTCCCACCAGAAGTGGTTGGCGAAGGCCATGAAGCAGGCGCCGTAAACGTTACCCTTGCCGCGCATACCGGTCGAGCCGTTGTAATTGATCTGCGCACTGTTCGTCGCGATCTTGTCGTTACCGGGCCATCCGCCCTTGCCGCTCGCAGCATTCGCATCCTCGGCATAGGGACCGCACCACTCGATCGTACCGTCCGGATTGCGGCTGACCAGTTTATCCATCACCGGGTTCCAGCTCTCCTTCGCGGGATCGAGCACCACGCCGCAACCGTTCTTGTTGCCGAAGTTGGCACCGAACAGATAGTTCACGTTGTTGCCGACCGGACCGAGATACTCAGACGTACCGCCGCCCCACATGTGCTGCTTGTAGGTAGCCATCATATACTCCTTGCTCTCCGAACCCGTGTACTTCTCCTGGTAGGTGTGCGTCAGCCAACCGTTCGTTCCGTAGGTCGGTCGCTGAACCTCGTTCTCGAGATCGGGGTTCCAGTAACGGTACTCGGTCAGCAGGGCCGAGAAGCTGTCTTCGACGCTGTTGTTCATGTTGTCCCAGATATCACCCTTGGTTTGGTGACGAATCTGGTAGCGGCCGATGTAACCCAGCGTCGGATCGTCGTCCATCTCGGCGGGGTCGGCTCCGTCGCGCCACTCGAAACGCGAGAAACGCTCGTGAACGATCACGCCCGAGATTTTACCCGAACCGTAAGGCAGACGCGTACCGTCGCTGCGGTATTTACAGTTGGTGTTGGTATACATGTACATATCGTCGCCGTTGATATCGCGCACGAGCAGCGGATATTTGCTCAGTCGGTGCGCACCCGTACCGATGGCATAACCCTCGTTGATGGGCGTAATCGCACCTTTGCGCACGGGGAACTCCACGTCCTTCAGCGTGACGTAGGTATAAAAGTCGTCGTCGGTGAGCTGGCTCATGTACTTCTCCTTCACGGGAACATCCGAAGCCGAACCGGCCACACGCGAGGTAACCATCGCCTTGGTGACGTTGTGCAGCTCATAGCGGTCGGGGTTCTCGACGCACATACCCTTGGCACCCTGGATCAGCAGCTGTACGTGGTCGTACTGCTGGAACACGTTGTCGTCGGCCGTGGTCGTCAACAGCGCGATACCCGACTTGCCGTCGTAGGTTTCGAGATAGACCGTGCGGTCGGAGATCGTGTAGTCGATCGTCGAGGTAGTGATCTGCGTATTCTCGCCGGCATTGTGGTTGGCCTTATTGCTCACGACGATACCCTCGATCAGCACGTAGTCGTCGATCACCTTGTTCAGGGCGTAGGTCGTGCGGAACTCCTCGAAGGTGATGTCGCGGCCCAGGGTCTCCTGCGCGGTGCGCTGCATGAGGTTGAACTCCACGGCGACGGTATCGTCCCAGCCGTCGGTGAACGACAGGGTGACGGCAGCCGCACGGGGAATCATATCGGAGGTATTGCGCTCGGTCTCGATGGTCAGGATGCGCTCCTCCGATTCGAGGTCCTCGATCGAGATGTTCTCGACCCAGTCGACATTATCCTCCTTGGTGTAGGCGATATCGACCGTGATGTTCTCGAAAGGCACGTTGGTCGTGATGGCCGACTGCGTGGCACCGCCCGCACCCGGAACCGTCACCGAAGCGTTGGCGAAAGCGATCCGGGCATCTACCAGCGCCTTCTGCTTCACGTAGAGCGTGTCGCGGCGTCCGTCGACGTCCGAGCAGAGCACCACGCCCGCCTTACGCTTGAAATCGCCATTGAAGTCGCATTCCGCCTTGATCGTAGCGGTTCCGTCCTGGGTATCGCCGCACGTCAGATTCAGCCAGTCAGCCTCGTTCGTGCGCTCGATATGATAAGCGCCGTTGGTATAAATCTTGATGTCGAACTCGTTGGCTTCGGCCTCCACGACGAACTCCTTCTCCAGAGCGCCCAGTTTTACGAGGTCTATCTCCTGAGCATCGTCCACCGTACAAGCTACGGCACCGATCGCCAAAATTCCGAGACCTACGAATTTGAATATCGAATTACGATAGTTCATATTGATCTTTTTTATGAATTAAGTTTTTCCGCATCGTTTCCGGATACGCAACGGGTCGACCCCGTTGCGCACCCAGGAAAAGACACTGTACTAATTGTAGCGTACCGTAATCGTACCGATACGAGCCTGGCTGTTTCCGGCAGCGACGGAGGGAGTCAGAGTACCCTTCTCGATACCGAGGTTCGTAAGATAGGTCGAAGCCGACGTTCCGGGTTTGATGTCGGTCACGGTATCCGCTACCTGAAGACGCAGCACGACTTTCTCCTTGCCGAAGCAGGCGGCCGGCAATTTGCGCAGATGCTCCGTGAAACCGGGCGTCGCATCCTGCGAAGTGGTACTATACCATACGATCGAGCGCTTCTTGATGATCGGGCAATCGGGAACCTCGGCAAAAGTCTCGCCGCCGTCTACCGAGTAGAGGAGTTTCCAATGCGAGGGACCGAAGATCGTCGTATTGCTCATCGAGCCGTGGCCCCAGACGATGCCGAATATCATATTCTCACCGCTGATGCCGGCCGTCGAGAACGAGATATCGAAATATTTGCCCACATTGTTGGTGAAGTCCCACCACTGCTGGGTGAAATTGATACCGCCGTTAACGACCAGACCCTTCTGGTTGGTACCGCCGCCATTCGACTCTTTGGAGTCTCCGTTGCAGTGATACGGATTGTTGAAGTCGGAAGCAGCACCCTGACCCGCACCGTATTTGTTGATCTCTCCGGCACCGATTTCGGGAATCAGGTCGGCGACACGGTTGTTCCAGTTCCACTCGACGATCGTCTTCGAGAACGGAGCATCGTTCAACGCGATATCCTCCTTGACCATCGCACGCAGCTGATAGCGTCCGCAGTCTCCGTAACGCACCGTAACGATATCGTCGGCGACCACGATACCGCGGAACGTACCCGATCCCTGGGGAACTACGGTATTGAACGCAAGGTCCTTACCGTCGCGACGCCAAGGTACGGCGCAGTTCGTCAGCATGTTGATCGTATTGCCGTTCGTATCGTAGCACAGCAGCGGGCAAACGTCGTAACGAGGAGAGCTGCCGCCGCTGGGCGAATGGTCGTCCTTCTGCAAATAACCTTCCGTGGCATTGGTGAAACAGCCGTCCTTCTGCATGATCTCCAGATTGGGGACCGAAACCAGCGTGAAGATATCGGCGTCGGTGAGTTCCGTGATCGTCTTGGTCTTCACGGGTACCTTGAATTCGTCGGGCGTCGTAGCTTCCAGAATATTCGCAGCCGTCAGGCCCTTGATCGTATAATACTCGGGATCGGCGTGCTTTTCGAGCGTCAGACCGTTGATGGCGATCCGCACCTTCGAGAAACGCTCCAAAAGCGCAGCATCGGTATCGGTCGTGAACTTCAGGCAGAAACCGTATCGGCCGTCCGTGCTTTCGATGTAGGCCGTCTTGTTATTCTCTGCACGATCGAACTTGAACTGTGCGGTCTGCGGGCTCGAACAGATATTTTTGCTCTCTTTGTCGCTTACGACGAAACCTTCGATATACTGCTGGAGCGCGATCTCGCCGGGCGTCAGGGCACGCACCGCAGCGAAATCGACAGCGGCGGGATACCTCTTCTGAACGACCTTGCACTGAGCGGTGACCTGGTTTCCGAGTTCGTCGGCATACATCAGGTTGATCGTAGCTTTGCGCGAAACGTTGCCTTCGTTCTTCGTCAGCGAGAACGACAGACCCTCGTCCGTGATCGCGGGTTTCACGATCCACGGCGTTTCGGGCTCGATGTCGTACGCCACCTCGTAAGCGACCTGATCGGTATACGGCACGAGGTTGTTGCTCGATGCGGCAACCACACAATCCTGAGAGTAACCCTCGTAGGTCACTTCGGGCTCGTCGAGTTTGAACTGGGGCGCGGAGACACCCTGCGTGATCGAGAGCACGGAAGTGGTAAGCTTGCCTTCAGCATCTTCGATGAAGATCGTCAGATCGGCGCGGCGCGGGAATCCCCCCAGATTCTCGTCGACGTCGAACATAACGGCGGTTCGAGTGATCGAGACGTTCGCGATCCAGGGATCGACGGGCTGAGCCGTCGGCTCCTCGGGTTCTTCGGGTTCCTCGGGCTCCTCGCCCCCTTCGCCTCCTTCAGTTCCTTCGTCGGCACGGGTAACGACCGGCACGGGATCGTTCGCCAAACCCTCCACGTCGTAATAGGTAACGGTAGCCTCGACGTCCCCGATGCAGTAGCGCAGGTTCGTGGAAAGCGGCGATTTTACCGTCGACGACGATTTGAGCAGCGTCACGGCCGGTTTCGAGAATACGAGCGACGGCTCCGTAACCGTACCAGCCTGGGTAAACATGACCGTATCGCGCAATGCACCTTTGGTGAAGACCACTCCGACTTTACGCGAAATACCGTAGTTCGCCGAATACGAGAAGACGATTTCGTGATTGCCGTATCCCGCAGTCTTGTTGATGGAAGCCCACTTCACATTGCGGGTGAGGTGCGCGGTCCACTCGCCGTCCGAATAGACCAGCACGTGGGTCGAACCGGCCGTCTCCTTCAGCGACAACTCGCGCGACGACACCGCCAGCGGCAAGTCCAGCTCGAAATCGTTCTGGCAGCCGGTAATGACGGTCGCGAATGCCAGCATCGCGGCCATGATCCCGACGATCGATTTTTTCTGTTTATTGAATATCGTTTTCATAGTGTGATGTTTTCGAATGATTACAGGCCGTAAGCCGCATACTCCTTGTTGTCGAGGTTATTCTTCGAGTAGGTAACCTGCATGTCGGGGATGGGATAGTAACGGTGGCAGGGCTTGATACGGCTGTTAGCGGTGTTCAACTGAAGATAATTGTAGTCGCTATTGGACGTAACGGCGTCGTACCAGATGCCCCAACGCACGAGATCGTATTTGCGCTGGAATTCGCCGAACAACTCGCGGGCACGCTCGTTGCGAATCTCCTCCTGGAGACGAACCGCCGAACGGAAGATGTAATCGGGCAGCTGCGCGCGGCGACGCGTCTTGTTGAGGTATTCGACAGCCTCGTCGTAAAGTTCCTTTTCGCAGTAGCACTCGGCCTTCATCAGCATCGCGTCGGCATAGCGGAACACCTTGTAGTTGTTTCCGTCCGCAGCAGTCTGCATGTTCAGACACCAGAATTTGGGACCGCACCACGGGCGAGCGTTGACACTCTTGAAATCCTTGCCGTCGTACGACCAGGCCATGTTGTAGTGGGCGCGGATATCCTTGCCCATCTTCGACTGAAGGCCCTGGCAGAAATATACGTTGGGACGCATGGCAGTCCAAACCGTCGATTGATCGCCCAACTCGGGAATCTCCACGCCATCGTAAATCGACGAGTTGGCAGCACGAGGATACGGCGAGCAGATGCAAGCCACGTTGGAGGTATAGGTCAGACCGCCCAATACGTAGATGTGCTGCACCTCCATGATCGACTCCGGGGTGTTCTTGTTCCGGAACATGACATTCTCGGCATAGTCGTACTGTTCGAAATCGCCGTAGATCTTCTCGATCTGCTCCAACGCATCGAGCGCCGTGTCCCACTCCTTGTTCCACATGGCCATCTTGGCGATGAGCATATAGGCGCAGGCCGAACCCAGACGGGCGCCGGCATTGTCGGAGGTACGCGTCTGCGAAGCCAGCGGAGCGATCGTCTGCAAATCCTCGATCACCTTAGCACGGGTTTCGGAGGCATCCATGCGAGGCAACACCTCAATCCGGTTCAGGACTTCGTTATCGGTCACGTCGTCGAAATAGAACGGCACGTTTCCGAAAAAGCACGTCAGCGTATAATAATAAAATGCACGAAGGGTTTTGGCCTCGCACAACAGCTGATGATACTGCTCGTCGCTGAGCACCTCGTTCTGGTAGGCGCGCTCGATACCCGCAACGGCGAAATTGCAGCGCTGCACGCCGAGATAGCCTTGCTGCCATACGGTCGAACCGAAACGGGGCACGGCGGGAGAGATATCCACACTCGCGTCGAGCGTACCCGACGGGCAGTATGCGATATCGGAGACGCACTCCGTGGCGAGCATATACTGATAGGTATAGATCGATTTGATCGGAATATAGCAGCCGTTGACCACGGACTGGCACTCCGAGAATTTGCGGAAGAAATCTTTGGGCGTAGACAGGGATGACGTATCCTCATCCAGCGTACAGGCCTGGAAGGAAATCGCCGCCATCACGACCGCATAGAATATATGTTTGATTTTCATCATCGTCATGGATTAAATTAATATCTTACCTGAAGGCTGAAAATAATGGTACGGGGTTTCGGGTAGGCACCCAAGTCCATACGGCGCAGGGTCGACGAGGTTCCTTCGCTCGATACGTCGGGGTCGAAACCGTTGTACTTTTTCCACAGATAGAGGTTCTCGCCCGACACGCTGACGGTAAGATCGCGGAGCCACTTGCATTTCCGGTGGAGATTGAACGTATAAGCGAGCGTGATGTTCTTCAGACGCAGGAACGAAGCATCGTGGATCATGAAGTCGCTCGGAAGCGCCGCATCGGTCTTACCGCCGGCACGCGGAATGTTCGAATTCGGGTTACGAACCGGATGCCATGCGTCGGCCATGTAACGATACTGGTTGGTAAAGGTCGAACCGCCCATGAAGAACTCGGAATAGTTGTAGATCTTACCGCCGAGCGAGTAGGCAAAATAGACGCCGAGTTTGAAGCCATGAATATAGAACGTATTCTGCAAACCTCCGTAGAGATACGGATCGGCATTGCCCTGGTAGATCAGGTCCTCGCGGTCGAGTTTGCCGTCGTGGTTGATATCGTAGTAGCGCGGGGCGCCGTCGCTGTTGGTCGTCGTGGCGTAGGTCTTCGTGACTTTGTTCTCCTCACGCTCGTCGGCGTTCTTCCACGTACCGCCGTACTTGAAGCCCCACAGCGAGTTGAGCGGATAGCCCTTCACGTAACCGTACATCATGTAGGAGTTGTTACCCGGCGAGTTGTAGGCAGAAATGAACTCCTCGGAACCGATATCGTCCACCTTCTGCTCGTTGTGCGAGAAGGTGAGGGTCGTGGACCACTGGAACTTGGGTTTGACGATGTTCTGGCTCTCGATCGAAAGCTCGATACCCTTGTTCGACGTGGCGCCGATGTTGGTCAGACGCGACGAATAACCCGTCGTGTGAGCCACTGCGAGCGACATAAGCAGGTCCGTGGTCTTCGACTTGTAGATTTCGGCCGTGATATTCAGACGCTCCTTGAACATCGACCAGTCGATGGCCGCATTGTACGAAGCGGTCTTCTCCCACGTCAGATCGGGCGAATCCAAACGGCTGCGGTAGAAGGCTACGGGCTGCGAACCGTCGAACAGGTAACCTCCCGTGGTCGACGACATGGCCGCCAACGACTGATAGGCCGAGATGGCATCGTTACCGGTGAGACCCGCACTGAGACGAATCGATAGATCGTCGATCCAGTCGACATGCTTCATGAAATTCTCGTTGGCGACGTTCCACTTGATCGCAGCCGAGGGGAAGAAGGCCCACTTGTTGTTGGCCGCGAAGTTCGAGGCTGCGTCGTAACGACCCGTGACGGTCAGATAGTAGCGCGACTTGTAGTTGTAATTGGCACGGGCGTAGAACGACATTTTGGTCTTCTTCGAATAGGACGTGGCGGCCGAGTAGGTCTCCTTGTCCAGCACGGCGTTCATGTTGTTCCACATGACCGCATCGTCCATATAACCCGTACCCGAGAGGGTGAAGTTGTGCGAAGCGAAGCTGTAAGCCGAGAAACCGCCCAGCACATCGAACGAATGGTCTTTCCGTTTGAGTTTGTAGCC
The DNA here is from genome assembly GCA_947573795.1 of uncultured Alistipes sp. Lineage (GTDB taxonomy): Bacteria > Bacteroidota > Bacteroidia > Bacteroidales > Rikenellaceae > Alistipes. Next base: position 11,283 of record CANPHE010000019.1, read on the forward strand.
GATCGTGGTCTCGGACGAGAACGAATGCTCGTCCCACTCCGCGCGATAAGCCTCACCGCCCTCGCTTTCGGTCTTTTTGGGCAGCGTACCGGGATAGTAACGATAGGTATGACGCTGATAAATGTAATACGAGAAGGTGCTGTTGATGACGAAATCCTTGATCGGCTCGATCTTCACCGTGAAGGCGTGGTTGTTCGAGTGACGTTCGAGATAGTAGGTATTCTGGTCGATCAGGGCGCGCGGCGTGTTGATGCGCTGTCCCGAATAATACAACGGGTTGTAGTTGTCCTGCGGCTTGATGAGCGGCGAAAGGTACTGCGCGCCGCTGTACCAGTTGGTACCGCCGATGGTTGCCTTGTTCTCGTCGTTGTGACGCCACGTGTAGGAGCCTTTGTAACCCACCTTCAGCCACTTGAACAGCTGACGGTCGAGGTTGATACGGCCCGTGAAACGCTGCTGGCCGCTATCCTGGATGATACCTTCGGTACCGTTGTACGAGAACGAAGCATAGTACGACGACTTGTCGTTGTTGCCCGAAAGCGAAAGCGCATAGTTCTGGTACATCGCCGTACGGGTGATTTCGTCGATCCAGTTGGTACCCTCGCCCAACGACAGCGGATCGGAATAGACCGCACCCGAAAGCGGCGTGTTGGGACCCACGTCGGCATGGTTGGCATCGTTGCCGAAGTAGGCGTAATCGTTGCGGAACTGCGCGAACTCGGCGGCATTCATGATGTCGAGGTGACGCGGCAGCTGCGAAAAGCCGAGATCGGTTTTGAACGTGATGTTCACCTTGTCCTGGATACCCAGACCTTGCTTGGTGGTGATGAGGATAACGCCGTTGGCACCGCGCGAACCGTAGATCGCCGTCGAGGAGGCATCCTTCAGCACCGAGATCGACGCGATATCGTCCGAGTTGAGGTCGTTCAGGTCGTGGATGGCATCCATCACGCCGTCCACGACGATCAACGGCTCGTTGGAAGCGCTGATCGAACGCGTACCGCGGATACGGATCGTCGTGGTAGCGCCCGGCTCACCCGACGTCGACATGATATCGGCACCGGCGATACGGCCCTGCAAGGCGTTGTCGACCGACGTCACGGGAACATCCCGGATATCGTTCATCTTGACGCTGGAGACCGAACCCGTAAGGTCCTTCTTGGCCACCGAACCGTAACCGATGACCACCACGTCGTCGATGCTGGTCGACGAGTCGTGCTCCATCTTCACGGTGATATTGGTCCGCGATCCGACGCCGACCGTCTGGGATTTGTATCCGAGATACGAAATTTCGAGTTCGTCGGACGGTTTCGCGCTTACGGTAAACTTACCGTTGACGTCCGTCACCGTTCCTTTCGTGGTTTTCAGCACGATGACCGTAGCACCGATCAGCGGACTGCCGTCCGGGTCGAGAACCGTACCGTTCACGGTCTGTGCTTTCTGTTGAGCCGCTGCCGGAACCGCATACGCCGCGAGCAGCATCAAAGCCGCTATGGGCAATGCCGCTCTGACAGATGCGCTTAATTTGTGAAGAAGTTTATTCATCATTAGCTTTTTTAGGTAATAACAACTTATTTTGCACACTTACTCACCCGAACTTTCCACCTCATCTTCGACGTTATCCTCGTAGACGATCGAACCGAGAATCCGGTCTGCACCGCTGCCTCCGTTCTCCTCGAAATACGAAACCTCATCCTCGGTATAACGACGGATGTAGAAATTATCGAGGTAGATACGATTGTTCCCGGCAGCGGTCGACGAAAGCGAACCGCACGTGATGCGCACCTGCGTATTGACGGTAATGGGGTTCTGCTTCGTGCCGACCACGAATACGAGGAAATCGCTGTGGTCCCACATATTCTCGGGGAACTCGTCGCTCCGAACATCGTAATAGGGAGCTTCCAGCTCGATCGTCGTAAGTTCCTCTTCGGCAAAGTCGGCGATCACGCCTCCGCCCAGGACTTCGACCGTGATCTTGTTGGCGTCCTTCTTCCCCGTAAAATAATCGGTGAATGCGACCGCACGGAACGAAACCATCAACAACGAATCGTAGCGCAGATCGGATGAGAAAGGCGAAATGAGGTCCGCGCCGTGTCCCTTGTCGTCGCCCATCTTCAGATAGCCGTTCTTGCCGTAGCAGTGGGATTTCTCCTCGCCGGCAATGACCGTCGACAAAAAGCCGTATTTCTTCTGTGCGTCCGTCCAATTTTCGATCGGAGTCTCGTTGTCGCTGAAACGCGGATCGGTCTTTCCGTATTTCAACAACGAGAAATCGCAGCTGACGCGTGCCGTATAACCCTGATGCACGGGAATATACTTATTGTAATTCAGACTACCGTCCAGCGGCGAAAGAATCAGCATACCCGTACGGCGCGTATAATAGCACGACTTGGTGCTGCGCGGTTTTACTTTCAGCGTCACGATGCGGTAGCCCGACTGAGGATCCACGGCGGAGTAATCTACCACCGAGACCCAGGGCGACTTATCCTCGTCTTCCCACGAGGCCGTGAAATCGACATTGGATTTGACATAGAGTTTCAAGACGCCGCCTTTCGCGTCGACCGACACGAAGTCGCCCGGCTCCGGATCGCTCGGATCGACATAGACCTCGATCGATTCGTTACGTTCGGAGTTGGAATGCTCTTCGCACGATACGACGAAAGTCGCAGCCGCCACCATTAGGGCGACACCGACCAATCCTCGCGAGAAATGCACGCAACTCTTCATCAATGCTGTTTTTCTCATAATTGAATGAATAAAAAGGTTGTTTGGTTTGGGGTTGTTATTCGGTTAAATCGAAATCCACGATAATGGGCAAATGATCCGACGGATGGTAGAAGTTCGAAATCTTCTTGGCATCGCGCACCGGACGGGTATAGGCATCGTCGATGATGCGGGCGTCCGTAATCCGATCGTAGAGCGGACGGGTGCAGTAAACGAAGTCGATACGCGACTTGCCGCCCGTCGAGGTGTAGAAATTGTTGGGATTGCGCTCCGCGATCACGTCGACGTAGGGCGTATTTTCGAGCACGTAGCGGCTCACCCACAGCCGCGGATCGTCCTCGGGAAACTTGTAGACCCAGTTGTCCTTCACCGAGCGCGAGTTGAAGTCGCCCATCATCATCCACAGCTGGTTCGCGGCATCGGGCTCCGTGAGGATCGTATGGCGGCAGATATACTCGATCTCCATGCGGCGGTAGCGATCGCCGCCGTTCTCCCGGCGGCTCCGATCGCGATCCTCCTGCGCGACGTTGAAGGCATAGGCCTGCGGCCACGTGTGGAGCGTCACGATATTGATCCGGCGGCCGTTCTTCTCGATATAGGCCCACCCCGCACCGTGGGATACCACGCTGTCGGGTTTCTCGCCGATGATGCGCGCGACGTTTTCGATGGGGTATCGGGAGGTGATGACCTGCGGATAATTGTCGCGCTGGCCGCCCTTGTACCAATATTTATGGCCGTAGCGCGCAGCCAGTTCGCCCCAATGATCGGGCAGGTAGTTCGCCTCGGGAGCCGCCTTATCGCCGGTGCCCGTCTTGTAGATCGACTTGGCTTCGCACCACACGCAGACGTCGGGATTCTGCGCCTTCACCCAACCGACGAACCGATCGTAATTATCCTCCTGACCGTCCCACATGCCGTTCTGGATATTCCAGTAAAGCAGACGCAGGGTGTCGTTTTTCGGACGTTTCGCACTTTGGAGGGTCAGTGCGAGCGACGTCAGCACGACGGCCGCAGCCGCCAGGCTGAATACGAGTTTGATCTTTTTCATCGCATTATTTCAGATTGAAGTCTGTCAGAATCGGACGGTGGTCCGACGGATCGTAGAAACTGGGAACATACGTACTCTGCTTCGCGGTGGTCCACTTGTCCATCACGACCATGGCGTTCGCGATCTTCGCATACATCGAAGGCGATGCGTACATGAAGTCGATGCGCGAAGAACCGTAGGTCGAGGTGATGAAACTGCCGGGATACCGGTTGGCGATGATGTCCACCATATCGCAATTGTCGAGAATATGGTTGTGCACCAGATAACGCGTGTCGTTCGTGTTGCCGTAGTTGTAATACCACTCGTCCAGCCGCGAACGCGAGTTGAAATCGCCCATCATCAGCCAATCCTGCTGAGCGGCGTACTTGGAATTGTTGATCGTCTCGCGAAGGATATATTTCATCTCGAATTCGCGATAATAATCGCCCTCTTTCTTCTCGGCACTCGCCGCCTGATTGGCCGAACCGCTGACTCCGAACGCATAGGCCTGCGGCCACATGTGGAGCGTCACGATATTGATGAGTTTTCCGTCGACGTTGACCTGCTGAATGCCGGCGCCGTGCGAAACGGGTTTCCCGGCGACGTCCGAATCGGTGATTTTCAACAGCGTTTCGATCGGATACTTCGAGGTAACGGTTTGCGGATAGTTGTCGCGTTTTCCACCCACGGCGGCATAGGCATGTCCGTAACGGGCTGCCAGCGAAGACCATCCGTCGGGCAGGAAGCGCAGCGAAGCGGTCTGCGAGGTGTTCGTATTATCCTTGTAGATCGTCGCGGATTCGCACCATACGCAGACATCCGGATCGTAGCTCTTCACCCACTTCACGAAATTGTCGTAGTTATTCGCCTGGTCGGCCCACATGCCGTTCTGAATGTTCCAGTAGAGCACGCGCAGCGTATTCTTGTCGCGTTCGTATCCCTTGCCGGTCGTACGCACCTCGATATTATCGATATAGAAACCGTGCTTTCCGGAGTTCACGTCGTTTCCGGCCCAATAAAGCGTCGTTCCGTCGGTCGCGTTCTTGACGGTAAGCTCTACTCGGTTCCAGGTTTTCTCCGCCGTATCGCTCGTCGGAATCTTCACGGCGTTCCGGTCTGCGACGTATTGCGCACCGTTCGCCTTGTAGCCCGAATTGGCGGCCGTCAATTCGACGGGAGCACCGTTCAACGTCACGCTTTCGATGAAACCGCCGTTGAGCACCTGAACGAGCATATTGTCCGTCGCACCGCTCTGCGGACAGTAATCGAACGATATCTTCACCGGACGCAGCCCCTCGATATTGGAGAAACTGCACGTCTGCATGATCCCGCGGGCCGTATTTCCGGCACCTACGACCACGCAACCCTGGTACTCCTGCACCCGGAACATATAGGACCAATCGCCGACATTGCGGCTTACGGCCCACGAGTCGGGCACGACGTGCGACGTAGCGACCGTTTTGCCGCTCACATCATTCGTCCAGTCGTTGGACTGCACGAAACCGGTTCCCGGAACATCGCATGCGACCTCCGTATAGGCATCGGCATATCCGTCGCGATCGATGCCCGTGTTCCAGACGACTTTCGTAGCGTCGGGAGCGAATCCCACGGACGACAATCCGCCCATGATATCGCCGCCCCACACGAAATTGTCGAACGACTCGTAGAACACCAGATCGCTTTCCGGGGCATACTTGAGTTCTACGGCAAGGGCCTTCCCCGCCACGAGCTGCGCCGCCGGGACGGTATGCACCATCGCGCGATGATCGGCATCGCAAACGGTGATACGCAGCCCCTCGCTGTAGGTGCCGGGGGCTACGGGCAGCGAGAAATGCGTGGGCGACGAACTTTTCAACGCCACGTATTGACCGTTATCCGTACAATTCAGGACTGCGAAATCCACACCTTTCGTAATGCTCGTCGTTCCGCGCGAAGGGACATAATTGGCGAATCCCGCCAGGGCCTTGCCCGCGAGGTTCTCGACTTTCACGGAAGCGATCTTCGCCGAGCCGGTCAGCACGACATCCAGGACGGCGAAACAATCGTTGAAGACCAGCTTATTACCGGTTTCTTTCGTGTAGCTCGCGAACATCGGATAGCTCTGCATGGCCGAAGCGGTTTTCGACCAGAATTGCGAATAGGGAATCTTCAAATCGGCATAGGCCGACGAACCGTGCCATTGGGCGGATTTCTCCGAGGTCAAAGTCGCGGTGTAGGAACCGGAACTCGACGCCGACACCTCTATATATTTATTGCCCTTGTCATCGGTCGCCACGGCGTACGATTTGCCGTTCACGGTCAAGACATCCGCACCGCTCCATTTATGCACGGGAATGCCCATCGTCCGGCGCGCGGCGTCCTCGGCTTCGGACAGGTAGAAACGCACCTTACCGTCGACGACCTGAATATCTTCGTATTGATCGCCCGGTTTCGGTTGATCGGGTCCGTCCGGCTCGTCGATATCATCGCCTCCGCTGCTGCAAGCCGCGCACAGCGCCACCGAGAACAGCACTACGGCATACGATGAGATTTTTAAGGATTGGAGTAGATTTGAAATCATAAGGTAAAGTTTTGGGGGTTATCGATCTAAGGAAGGATTCGAAGGAAAGCATAAAAAACGTGCCTGTACAGCGCTCTTTTCGAACGCCATACAAGCACGTAACAATATGTATTTCAGAATATTATACCCTCCTATTTCATTCTGAGGGGGGGGGGAATTCCGAACTCCCGAACGCATGGAATCATGCGTTTTCAACGAATATACGTCGGACGACAGGCGATAAAGGTCGGTCATTGGGTTCGGTTAATTCTAATTAGGTTGTTTACGATCGCACGGCGGGACAACGATCCGCACAGCGATCTAAATACAAAATTATACAATAAATTATTAAAAACAAAATTTGCGTGTAAAAAAAGTTAAATGGGCTTAGAAACCGACACGCTTTCGGAAACGATACAACAAAGAAAGGCAATTATATGATCAGCGAAATTGCGGTCCGAAAGATCGAGGCGGCGTAAAGTCATATATAATTGGATCTCGGCACGAGCTCGCCAGAAAGGCATGGAAACATTCGGCGTCAAGATCGATTCGCATCATATGGGTCGCCGCCGGCTGTTCGCCAGGCCGTTCACGACGACGCGATCCGAACGGGACGGTCTCGGAAATCGCAAAATATGCAGCGACACACCCGATGAAAGGAAACTCCAACTCGAGGGATACCAGGTCAAAACACCAAACATCATGACAGCCCGTCCTCGGGTGCGGAGTACTCCGAACCGACTCCTCCGGATGCGCTGCATGGCCGGCAGAATCCGGAACAGGCCGCAGGCGGCCGCATCCCATCGCGAAATCCGTCCGTCGCAGCGAGATGCAGCCGATGCGAAAATAGATTCAATCAATATCAGAAAATCGGCATAACCCTTTCCGAAAGCCGTCGGAAGGCCCTAAGCCGGAAACGGCCGCATGGCCGTATGCAAAAAAAATTCTATCTTTGTTTTACACTAAACCTAAACTGAACATGTCTCTTCGTCGTATCTGCTTCGGTCTGGCCGCGATCGTCGTCTCCGCTTGTACCGTTCATCGCAGTCCCGAGATCGTCATCGAATCCTTCGGGGCCCTATCTTCGGGTGAGCCGGTGTCGCTCTACCGGCTGGTCAACGCATCGGGCAGCTCGATGGAGGTGATCGACTACGGCTGTCGGATCGTCCGGATCTCAGTGCCGGACCGCGACGGCCGGGTAGACGACGTCGTAGTCGGATACGGAGATATCGAGTCGTTCGAATGCGGTCGGGAACGCTTCTTCGGCGCACTGATCGGCCGCTACGGCAATCGGATCGCCGGCGCCTCGTTCCGGCTCGACGACCGGGAGGTCCGGCTGACGCCCAACGAAACGCTCGGCGGCAAACCGGTGCATCTGCACGGCGGCACGAAGGGATTCGACCGGGTGATGTGGCACGGCGAGCCCCTCGAGGAACCGGAGCGGGTCGGCGTGCGTTTTTCGCGCCGAAGTCCCGACGGCGAGGAGGGTTACCCCGGCAACCTCGACTGCACGGTGACCTATTGGTGGACGAACGACGACGTATGCCGGATCGAATATGCCGCCACGACCGACCGTCCCACGGTGGTCAACCTCTCCAACCATACCTATTTCAATCTGAAAGGTTCGCAAGGAGGCTATGTCATGGACCATCTGATGCAGGTCGAGGCCGACTATTACTTCCGCAACAACGAGCAGTTCGTGCCCGACGGGGCGCCGAGGCCGGTGGACGATACGCCGTTCGACATGCGGCAGCCCTGCCGGGTGGATCATGCGATCGACCGGCCCGACGAGCAACTGCGCATGATGCGCGGATTTTCGGTCTGCTGGGTGCTGCGCGACTGGGACGGCTCGCTGGCGAAAGCCGCCGACCTGCGGGATGCACGCAGCGGCCGGGGCGTGGAGGTCTGGACGACCGAACCCGGGCTGCTGACCTATACCGGGCGGGGTCTCAGCGACCGGATGATCGGCAAAGAGGATCGTCCGCTCGAGAAGTTCGGCGGCATGCTGCTCGAAACGCTCCATTTCGCCGATTCGCCCAACCGCCCGGAATTCCCCTCGACGGTGCTGCGCCCCGGGGAGCGGTATCGGTCCGTTACGGAATTCAGATTTTATGCGGAGTGACATGACAGCGGCAGATGTTCGAGTGCTTCGGGTCTTCCGGGCCGTGCTGCGGGTCGTGCTGTGTGCGATCGGCATGCCGGTCTTCGTGCAGGCGGCCCAACCCTCGGCTTTCGACTACGGCTTCACCCACTTCACCTCGTTCAACAGCGATCTGCCCTACGATACGGTATACGAAATCGTACAGGACGGCAAGGGGTTCGTCTGGTTCGGCACCTCGTCGGGGCTAAGCCGCTTCGACGGCGTTCGCTTCCGCAACTATACCAAGGAGGACCTCGGACTGGAATCGGCTTATGTCATCTCCCTGTGTCTCGACGACCGCGACAGGCTGTGGGTAGGCACCGATCTGGGCGTCACGATCTACGATCCCGAAACGGATCGTTTCGAACCGTTCGTGCGCCGAAGCGACCGGGGCACGAGCATCCGCAACAAGGTCAATGCCTTATGCAAGGGGCCCGACGGCGTGATCTGGATATCGGTCAACAACCAAGGGCTTTTCGCCTATGATGCGCGCAACGACGCCCTGTGCAACTATTTCTGCGAAAACGGCCGGCAAACGCTGCCCGTAAACATCCGTTCGCTGCATGCGGACGACTCGGGCGGCATCTGGATCGCGCTTTTCTATCGGTCGTTTCACTACATTCCGCCCGGATGCCCGATTCCCGCATCCCTGGATGCCGGGTCGGAAGTGACGTTCTTCCGCAACGACGACGTGACCGCCGTGCGGAGCGTGCCCGGAGACGCATCGACGATCTATGTCGCGAGCGTCGCCCGGGGATTGTGCCGGCTCGACGGGACGAACGGTGTGCCGGAGGTGGTAATTCCCGCTTCTTCGCGGGGCTTCCTACCCGAATCGCTCTTCATCGACCGGTCGCAACGGGTATGGATGGCAACCAACGGAGGAGTATATTGCTACGATTCGCGCAGCGGAGAAACCCATCTGCTGACGGCCGACGCTCAGGACCGGTTTTCGCTCTCGGACAGCCATGCTTTCACGGTCTGCGTCGATGCGATGGACGGACTGTGGGTCGGCACCAATGTCGGCGGCGTCAATTATGCCGGCGCCTTCCAGCGGAATTTCGAGAAATACTACAGGGCCGACGGGCGATCGCTCGAGGACTGTCTCGTGCGCGGGTTCGCCGACGACGGAGCCGGACATATCTGGATCGCCACCGAAAAGGAGGGACTGCTGCTCTACGATGCGGTCGGCCGGACGCTGACGCGGGTCGACGACGACCGGCTGCCGTCCTCGCAGTTCACCGTGTGCTACGATGCCGGGCATCTGTGGCTAGGGACGATCAAGGGGCTCTGCCGGCTCGATCTCGGTACGAAAAACGTCAAAATCTACGATACCATCGGATTGCCCGATTCGATGATGGACCGCCGGGTTTTCACCGTATTCCGCACCTCGGCGGGCGATCTGCTCGTCGGAACGACCGTCGGGCTGTTCCGTTACGACCGTCACCAGGATGCGTTCGACTCGGTCGAGGGATTCGACGGTCTGTTCGTGACCGGCATCGACGAGGATGCGTACGGCACACTGTGGGTTTCGACTTACGCCCGGGGATTGGTGCGCTACGATGTCGCGAAACGGGAGGTCGAACGCATCACGAACCGTTCGGACGATCCGACGGAGGGAATCGCTCCGTCCAACAAACTTTTTTCGGTGATCGCCGGGTCGGACGGGAATATCTGGACGACGAGCTTCGGCGGCGGATTCAGTACCTTCGACCCCGTAAACCGGTGCTTCCGGAGTTACGACAGAGCCCGCTACGACTGTCTGCCCACCGACATCTGTTTCCAGATACTCGAGGATAACCGGGGAACGCTGTGGGTCAGTTCGGACAAGGGACTGCTGTCGCTCGATCCCCGTACGGACGAGATCCGCCGCTTCTCGATCTACGACGGGCTGCTGAACGACGACTTCAAAAACTGCGGACTGAAGACGGCGGACGGCGATCTTTATTTCGGCTCGCGCAGCGGATTCATCCGGTTCAACCCCAGCAAGGTCGCTCCCGCATCGGGGACGCCGCTCCTGGCGATCACCCATTTCCGCATCGGCGACGATCCGGTCGTTCCCGCTGCCGACGGAACCTCCGTGCTCGCGCGCAACATCGACATCACCGAGCGAATCCAACTCTCGCCCCGACAGAACTCGTTCGGGTTCGGCTTCTCCCTGCTCAACGCCGGTTCGCCGGGACTGCATACCGTCGTCTGCCGGCTCGAAGGCTACGACGAGGGGTGGTGCAGGGCGGACGGCGACCGCTCGGTTTTCTACTACAACGTGCCGGCCGGAACCTACATACTGAAGGTCAAAAGTCTGGACAGTGCCGGCGAAACAAGCGCACGGCATGCGGACTTGGTCGTGGTCGTAGCGCAGCGGTTCTACAAGAGCACACTGGCCGTGGTGCTCTACATCCTGTTCGCAGCGGGGATGATCGTCGTCATTTTCAAGGTATGCTATCATCGCGCCATGGTGCGCGAGCAGCGCAAGCACGAAGAGTACAAGCAGCAGAAGGAGGCGGAGCTTTTCCAGCAGAAACTCTCGTTCTTCTCGAGCATCGTCCACGAGATCAAGACACCGCTGACGGTCATGCATACGCCGCTGCGGAACATCATGGCACTGCGGCAACTCGACCCGGCGCTCCGCGACGATCTGATGGTGATCGGGAACAGCACGGAATACCTCAATCGGCTGGTTCGCGAACTGCTCGACTTCGTCCGCATCGAGAAACACGGCTACCGACTCGACCCGAGGCCGTTCGATTTGGGCGAATGCGTGGGCTTTCTCTGCTCGAATTTCGCCGAGACGGCCAAATCGCGCAACCTGCGGTTTACGGTCGAGACGGAGCATGTCGGGATCGTGGCCGACGAAGCCGCCGTGAACAAGATTCTCAACAATCTGCTGCACAATGCGGTCAAGTATGCCGAAACCGACATCCGGGTGTCGGTCCGCAAACAGGGCGAGGAGGCGGTGGTCGCGGTCAGCAATGACGGGCCTCCCATTACGCCGGAGCACCGTACCGAGATTTTCAAACCGTTCGTGCAATACGGCAACGACAAAGACCCCTCTTCCGGAAACTTCGGCATCGGGCTCGCGCTCGCCCGTTCGCTCACCGAGATGCACGGGGGAACCCTCTCGCTGGCGGACGATTCCGCGTGTACGACCTTTCTGCTCGCACTTCCCGCCCGCGAGGAGTTTCACGCGACGGAGGAGCCGGCTCCGGCGACCGATACGAAACGGCCGAAATTGCTGCTCGTGGAGGATAACGCCGAGCTGCTCGCCTACCTGCGGCGGAAACTCGAGACGGAGTACCGGGTGCTGACGGCCCGTTCGGCCGAGTCGGCCCGGACTTTGCTGGGCGAACACGAGATCGATATTCTGATTACCGACATCGCGCTGCCCGGCATGAACGGAATCGAACTGTGCCGCACGGTGGCGTCCGACTTCCAACATTCGCACATCCCCGTGATCGTGGTGTCGGCCATCTCGGCGACCGCCACCAAAATCGCCTGCATCGAGGCGGGAGCCAGCACCTATATCGAGAAGCCGTTCAGCCTGGAGTATCTCCAGGCATGCATCAAGGGCATTCTCGACCGGCGGGCCGGGCTGAAGAAAGCCTGGCAAAGTCCTTCGGGACAGATCGATCCCAAACAATTCAATCTGCTGAGCGCCGACGAGGAATTCCTGCGCCGGATCGACGAGGTAATCATGCAGCATCTGGGCGACTCGTCGTTCTCGAGCAAGCAGATCGAGGAGGCACTGTTTCTGAGTCGTTCGACGCTGATCCGCAAGGTCCGGGCACTGCTCGACACGACCCCCAACGATTATCTGCGGTTCAAACGTCTTTCGGTGGCGGCGCAGCTGTTGGCCCGGAACAAAAGCCGCGTCAGCGAAGTCTGCTTCGCCGTGGGCTTCAATTCGCCCTCCTATTTCGCCAAATGCTTCAAGGATCAGTTCGGGATTCTGCCGGCCGAGTGGCAAAAGCGGGAATCCTCCTCCAAGGAGCCGTAAGTCGGGCCGGGATGCCGGGGATACAAAACTTCCGACCGGGGTGCCGGGCCGACGGCCTTCCGGTAGGAAGTTTCCGCAATCGCGGCGCAGGAAATCTCCGCAGCCGCGCAGCCGACCGCGTGACACCTGCGTTCGCCGCCGGAATCGGTCCGGCAGGATGTCCGAACGTATACCGGCACTCCGATGCGACGATTTTTTCAACCGATGCGAAGATTATTCCAAAACCTCCGAAGGGGTTTCCGCAACGCCCGAAGACCGCTATCTTCGTGAGGCGAAGTGTCGAAGCTTCGTACCGGGCAATCCGGTTCACACCTTCCTACTAACCTAAAAAAAGTGTCATGAAATTACATGTCCATTTTCATGCGGCGAGAACAGGGATCCGATGGTTCCTTACTGCGGTTCTCGCATTGCTGTGCTCGCTCGATCTTCCGGCACAGTCGAAACAGGCGGCGCCGTGTACGGTGCGGGTCCTGAATTCCGACGGAACGGCCGTAGTCGGGGCGACCGTCGTCGTAAAGGGTACCGACCACGGCGAGATAACCGACGCGAAGGGCGAATGCCGCTTCCGGGCCGTAGCGCCCGATGCCGTGTTGTCGGTCAGCTGCCTCGGCATGACCTCGTGCGAGGTGTCCGTGGCAAACCATACGGCGATCGACGTCACACTCTCGGAAACGAGCCTTATGGTGGAGGAGCTCGTTGTCGTCGGCTACGGCGTTCAGCGCAAGAGCGACCTGTCGGGTGCGGTGGCCCAGGTCAAGGGCGACGTGCTCAACGAGTTCGCGAACCTTTCGGTAGCCTCGGCGCTCCAGGGCCGGGTTTCTGGCGTGCAGATCAACCAGCTCAACGGACAGCCCGGAGCCGGTATCCAGGTGCGCATCCGCGGCGCCAACTCGATCAAGGGCGACAACGAACCGCTCTGGATCATCAACGGGTTCCCGGGCGACATCAACATGATCAACACGTCGGACATCGAATCGGTCGAGATTCTCAAAGATGCGTCGGCGACGGCCATCTACGGTTCGCGCGGTGCGAACGGCGTGGTGATCGTGACGACCAAGAGCGCCAAGAAAGGCAGCGTGAAGGTCACCTACGACGGAAGCGTGGGCGTACAGAGCCTTACCAAGCAGATGGATGTGCTCGACGGCAACGAATACATGCGCTACCTCAACGAGAAAGCCGAGGTGAACTCCCAGCCGGTCATGTTCACCGAACAGGAGATCGCCGCCAACATCTGGAATACCAACTGGCAGGACGAGGTGTTCCGTACGGCGGTCATCACCAATCATGCGGTGGACGTGTCGGGCGGCGGCGAGGATTTCCAGGGATCGCTCGGCGCCAGCTATTTCAGCCAGGACGGCATCATCAAGAAGAGCGGATACGAGCGAATCTCGATACGCACGAACCTCAGCTACAACATCTCGAAACGCGTGACGGCCTCGGCCAACCTGATCTTCAGCCGCTCGAATCACGACCAGATGAATTCCCAGGGCGGAAGCCGCGGCACCTCGGTCGTCGGTTCGGTCCTCACGGCATCGCCCCTGGCCACGCCCCACTACGACGACGGATCGTGGAACGATTTCCAGACCCAGCCCACGGCCGGCATGAACCCCGTGGCCTATCTCCACGAGGTGAAGAACAAATGGTACTCCAACCGGCTGCTGGCCAATGCGGCACTTACGGTAAAACCCGTGGACGGGCTTTCCATCCAGATGTCGGCCAACATCGCCAACAGCCAGTCGCGCAAAGATTACACCCGCTCTCTGGCCTATCCCAACTACGACGGCGGCGCCTCGATCGATTTCGGCGAGACGCTCGGCATCACCAGCAACAACATCATCACCTACGACAAGGGCTTCGGCCGGCATCACCTCAACGTGATGGGCGGCGTCACCTACGAACAGAGCACCAGCAAGAGTGTCGGAACGGGCACCGCCAGCGGCTTCCTGAGCGACGTAGTCGGTTCCTACGATCTCGATGCCGCCGAGGTGAAAGGTCTGCCTACGTCGGGTTTTTCCGAATGGAACATGCTCTCGTTCCTCGGGCGTATCAATTACAACTTCGACAACCGCTACCTGCTGACCGTGAATTTCCGCGCCGACGGATCGTCGCGTTACAGCAAAGGCAACAAGTGGGGCTATTTCCCCTCCGCAGCCGTCGCTTGGCGCATCTCGCAGGAGAAATTCCTGAAAGAGGCCGACTGGATTTCCGACCTCAAGTTCCGCGTCGGCTACGGCGTGACCGGCAGTACGGCCATTTCGCCCTATTCGACCCAGAACACGCTGGAATCCGTGAACGTCGTATTCGACAAGGAGACCGTCGTGGGATACGCTCCCAAAAACACCTATCTGGGCGGTCTGCGCTGGGAGACCACCTCGCAGCTGAATGCGGGTATCGACTTCGCGCTGCTCGACAACCGCATCCGGATAACAGCCGACTACTACTATAAGAAGACCACCGACCTGCTCAACGACGTGGAGATGCCCCGTTCGAGCGGTTATACCACGTCGCTCCGCAACATCGGTTCGATCCGCAACTCGGGATTCGAGTTCATGGTCGACGCCCGCATCATCGACAAAGCGGTGAAATGGGATTTCGGAGCCAACTTCTCGCTCAACCGTTCGAAGGTGCTGTCGCTCTCGGAGGACAAGGACATTTTCGGACCGACGGTCAGCAACGTCATCATCAGCGACCGTCTCAATCTGATGCGGGTCGGCGAACCGATGTACGTCTTCTACGGCTATGTCGAGCAGGGATACGACGACAAGGGCCAGCTCGTCTACAAGGATATCGACGGGAAGGAGGGCATCACCGCCGCCGACAAGACCATCATCGGCAACCCGAATCCCGATTTCTTGATCAACTTCAATACGTCTGTATCGTTCAAGGGACTGACCTTGAGCGCCTTTTTCCAGGGATCGGTCGGCAACGACCTCTATTCGCTCAGTATGGCTTCGGCCGCCTACGATTACAGTTCGAACGCCAATACGCTCCGCGAGGTGCTCTACAATCACTGGACGCCCGAAAATCCCACGGCGAAGTACCCCAACCTGCGACAAGATATCGCGCTGAAAATGTCCGACCGGTTCGTCTACGACGGCAGTTACCTGCGTCTGAAGAATCTCGAACTCGCCTATAACATTCCCTGCGGCCGGGGCCGCTTCATCAGCAAGGCCCGGGTATTCGTCAGCGCTCAAAATCTGTTCACCATCACCTCCTATCCGTTCTGGGACCCCGACGTGAACGCCAAGGGCGGCGGTACGTCGCTCTCCCAGGGCGTCGATGCCAGCAGTTATCCCAGCGCCCGGACCTTCTCGCTCGGATGCAAACTTGTTTTCTAACGAACCAACAGATCGATCATGAAAAGATTCATCATATCCTTACTGGCGTTTGCCGGACTCGCGACCGGCGTTTCGTCCTGCGAAGAGTGGGAGTTTCTCGAGGAACATCCCAAGAAAGTCGACGCCACGACCTTCATGTCCAATGCCGAGGAGGTACAGAGCGTCATCAATTCGATTTACTACCAGCTGCGCCGCGAACCGGGATTCGGCCGCTACCTGTCGGTGCTGAGCGAGAGCCTGGCCGACTATTGTTACGGCCGCGGCAACTACGCCTCGTCCTATCAGAGCGGTCTGACCACCGGAGGCGTCACCTTTACCAAGGACACCTGGGCCGTGCTTTACCGTGCCATCCGCTTCTCGAACGAGATCATGTCGCAGATCGGCGACGCCCGACTCACGAAACTCGAATACGAGCATCTGAGCGGAGAGGCTCGGTTCCTGCGTGCATTCAGCTATTCCTATCTGGCACGCTACTTCGGGGCCGTGCCCTTCTTCGACGAGCATAACATGGCCGACTTCAACAAGCCCCGTACGCCCGAAAAGGAGATTTGGGAGTATGTGGCGAGCGAAGCCGCCGAGGCCGCCGGTCTGCTGCCCCGGAGCGCAGCGAAAGCCGGCCGGCCGACCCGTTATGCCGCGCTGATGCTCCAGGCCGAAGCCGATCTTTATCTGGAACGTTACGCCGAAGCCGCCGAGGCGCTGGGCGAGATCGTGGATTCGGACCGCTATGCGCTGGTCGAGGTGACGACGGCCGACGATTACGAAAAACTTTACGGCACCGCAGCCAATGCCACCAAGGAGGAAATCTTCTACATCAAGTACAACCAGGACGACGGCAACAACTTCATGGCGATGTATCTCTGCCGTCCGAATCCGGTGCGCGACGGAGGCAACGTGGGCATCTATACCGATTACGCCAACAACAACGTCATCAAGGAGTGGGACCAGAACGACCTGCGCTATCGCTACAACCTCTATGTGCAGACCGGGAACGGAACGCTCAACGGACTGACCCGCACCGGCATGATTTGCCTGAAGTTCCGCGACTACGCCGCTACGGGCGCCGCGAACGACCTGCCCGTATACCGCTATGCCGATGCGCTGCTTTATTACGCCGAGGCCATCTGCCGCCGCGACGGTGCGCCGAACGGCGTGGCGATGGAGATGGTCAACCGCATTCACCGCCGCGCTTACGGACTCAAACCCACGCGCGAGCACAGTTCGGACTACAAACTGGCCGACTACGCGACATTCGACGGATTCATGGAACTGGTGCTCAAGGAGCGCGGCTACGAAACGATGTTCGAAGGCAAGCGCTATTGCGACCTGAAACGCTGCGGGAAGCTGGCCGAATACGCCGTACGGGCCGGCCGCATCCCCTCCGAGTCGGAGGTGGGCGCCGCAGCCTACTGGTGGCCCGTTCCGACCGATGAATTCAACTACAACACCGCACTCGATCCCACCAAAGACCAGAATCCCGGATATTGATATGCCGCCGCAGTCCGCGCCTTCGTCTGCGACGGGGCAGGACGGCGGTACATATTCCCCAAATCGACTTAAAAAACAAGACATGAAAAAAATATCAGTTATCAGCATCGCTCTCATTGCGTCGCTCTTCGCTGCCGTATCGTGCTGCGAGAAACCGGCATCGCCTGCCGAACGCTGGTCGGAGGAGCGCGCCGCCGCCTGGTACGCCGACCGGGAGTGGCCCGTAGGGTTCAACTATGTGGCGGCTACGGCCATCAACCAGTTCGAGATGTGGCAGCGCGAGTCGTTCGACCCGCAGACGATCGAGCATGAAATGGGTATGGCCGAAGCATTGGGATTCAACACGGTGCGCATCTTCCTGCACGACATGGTGTGGGAGGCCGATCCCGAAGGGTTCAAGGAGCGCATCGACCGATTCCTCGGCATCTGCGACCGACACGGGCTGAAGGCCATCGTCACCTTCTTCACCAATGGCGGCCGGTTCGACAACCCCCGCCTGGGCAAGCAGCCCGAGGCGATCCAGGGACTGCACAATTCCCAGTGGATTCAGAGCCCCGGCGCGCAGGCCGTGAACGATCCTGCGGCCTGGCCGCGGCTGGAACGATACGTCAAGGATATCCTGACGACTTTCCGCGACGACGACCGGATTCTGCTCTGGTGCCTCTACAACGAACCCGAGAATTTCAAACAGGGCGCCCGCAGCCTGCCGCTGCTGCGCGAAGTATTCCGCTGGGGCCGTGAGATCGATCCCTCGCAACCGCTGTCGTCGCCCGTATGGATTTGCCCGGGCGTGCACGCCACGCGCAGCAACTTCCCGATCATCAGTTTCTTAGGCGAAAACTGCGACGTAATGACGTTCCATTGCTATTACGGGCCCGAAGAGATGCAGCTGTTCATCGACTTCATGAAGCAGTTCGGACGCCCGATCATCTGTCAGGAATACATGGGACGGCCGCGTTCGACCTTCGAGGAGATCATGCCGATCCTCAAACGCGAACACGTAGGGGCGATCAGCTGGGGACTGACCGCCGGAAAATGCAACTTCCACCTCCAGTGGTCGAGCAAAGCAGGCGATCCCGAACCCGAAGTGTGGTTCCACGATATCTACCGGCTCGACGGGACTCCGTACAGCCAGCAGGAGATCGACTTCATCCGCTCGATGACCCAAGACAAAAACAAGAACAACCAATAACTTCGACTGTCATGAATTTTTCGAAACTGACAACCGGTCTTTGCATACTCGCACTGGCGCTCGCGCCGGCCGCATGTACGAAACCGTCGGCCGACGAGCATCCCAATCCCAAACCGGGAACGGGCGAGGTTCCCGAGCCCGTGGAGACGGATATCTCATCGATCCACGACCTCAATACGGGAGAGGGGTATCTGAACTCCCATTCCGCCGAATGGCAGAACAGCTCGGTCGAGATGGACTACCGCTCGTATACGATTCTGCGCCACCAGACGCCGCTGGCGGCCATCAACGCCCGCTATCCGCGCATCAAGAAACTCAAGGACGGCTCCTACATGCTCTCCTACCAGCAGGGGGCAACGGCGCACAGCGTCTACTACGCCCGCAGCAACAATTTCTACATCTGGACGGCCGGTTCCGAGGGATTGTTCCCTTCGTGCCCGCAGAAGCAGTACGACGGACGTACGGACGATACGGCGCTGCATTCGTCGTCCGATGCGATCGTGCTGGCCAACGGCGACATCCTTTCGTTCGTCTCGTTCCGGTGCAAGAACGGATACCGGACCGATAATCGGAACAACGGCATCAAGATGCGCCGCTCGACCGACAACGGAAAAAGCTGGAGCACACCGGAGATTATCTATCGCGGCACGACCTGGGAGCCCTCGGCCGTACAGCTGGCATCGGGCGAAATCCACGTCTATTTCACCAGCGCCGATCCCAACAAGGGCGATTCGGGTACCGCTCTGCTGCGCTCGACCGACAACGGCGCCACCTGGACCCACATAGGCAAGGTGATCCGCGAGCATGCCGGCACGGCGACGGACGGTTCGGGCGATCCCATCTACACCGACCAGATGCCCGTACCGATCCAGCTCAACGGTTCCGACGAGATCGCCGTGGCATTCGAAGCCCGTTTCGGCCGTTCCGGCGGCAGCTCGGACCAGTATCACCTCGGCATGGCCTATACGAACGATAACTGGGCGGCCGGCGGACTGACCGGCACCGACGAGGGTCCGGCCGACAAGCAGAAGAATCTCTTCCTGAACCAGGCGGCACCCTATCTGCGGCAGTTCCGTTCGGGCGAGACCCTGCTTTCGTGCAACATCAGCCAGCGTTTCAACGTCCGTTTGGGCGACGCCAAAGCCCGCACGTTCGGGGAGCCGGTGCAGCTTTATGCCGAACGCGGCGTGATGGGATCGGTGGAGATCATCGACGACCATACGTTCGCCGGAGTCTTCCCGGCCGTCTTCACCCAAAATATCGACGGCAAGGATACCGACTGCGCGAATCTCATGCTGGCGAAATTCGTCCTCAATCACCGGATCAACGCCACACAGTTCACGCCCTCTGTCATCGGCAGCAGCAACGCCTGGAAAGAGGTGCAGGATGCGCTGTTCATCGGCAGCGTCTCGCAGGCCCAGGCCGCGTTCCGGTTCGCCTACGACGATGAGAAGCTCTACTGCCTCGTGGAGCGGCTCGACGGCAACGTCACGGCCCAGGACGGCGTAGAGCTGATGATCCAGAGCGGCAATGCGACGGGGAATCCGCTGGTCCTGAAATTTACGGTGGATGCGGAAGCGGGAACGCTCGTCTGCGACAACAAGGCCGTCGCATCGGCCGCGACGATTCTCGGATCGGTCGACAACGAAGACAACGACGAGGGCTACGTACTCGAGATCGCAATCCCCCGCACCGAGATCAACGCGGTACAGGATCGGATCCTCTTCAATGCCGTGCTGCACGACGATGCCGGCGACGACACCTTTACGGGGCTGACGTCCACCAACTACGAGAAGTGGCTGCCCGTCGAACTGAAACTTCCCGCACCGCCCGTCGAGGAACCCGAGCCGGGCGACGACGACAACGGCCGGGGTCCCCAGTGGGACAACGGGGAGGAGACGAACCCGTGGAAGTAATCCTTAAATACCTGCAAAATCTATGAAAACACGTTATATTATCCCTCTTTTTCTCGCGGCATTCGCAATGGCCGGCTGCGCAGAGGACGAACCGATGCTGCCGCAGACCGCGACGGAGATGCCCGAAACCGATTCGCGGGCCGTGGTGGCTGCCGCAGCGCAGACGACCCGTACGACGATGGACAACACCCGGGCGGTGCTCTGGAGTGCGGGCGATCAAATCCGCATATTCGGGGCGACCGCACCCCGGGGTGCGGTCTATACGACCCAGTCGGACAACACCCGGACGGGAATTTTCCTGCCGGTAAGCGGAAGTGCCGGAGTGAGCGACGAGACCCGCTATGCGGTCTACCCCGCCACCGCGGTCGAGAAGGCCTCGCTGTCCGGAACGGAGCTCGAAATCGACCTGTCGGGACTGGCCGATCAACCTTACAATCCGGCGCTCGGAGCCGGCGCCGACGTGGCGAAGGTGCCGATGGTGGCCATGTCGACCGACCAGAATTTCAGTTTCAAGAATATCTGCGGCGGCATCCGGTTCCAGCTCGTCGATTATCAGGACATGGGACTGAAAATAAAGACGGTATCCGTGAGTTCGACGGGCGGCGAGCAGATCGCCGGAACGGTCGGGGTCGATCTGGCGACGGCACAGCCGACCCTGCGCAAGGGCAGCGGCGCGCAGAGCGTGACGATCGACTGCGGCGACGGCGCCAACATCGCTTCGGGCGGAGATCTGACGACGGGCAGCGGATTCATCGCTTTCCTGCCAGCAGGCGAATACGCCGGGCTGCGGTTCGTCGTGACCGACACCGACGGTCGGGTCTACGAAGCGGAGACGAAACAGGCGGTGAAAGTCGCCCCCGGCATCGTGACGCCGCTCCGGCTGCTGCCGCTGACACTCTACTGGGGCACGGCGAATTGCTACCGCACGTCGGGCAGCGGTACGGTCGAGATCGATGTGACGCCCTATTACACGTTCAGCGAGACATACGTGCACGAAGGCCGCAAATGCGTGGATGCTTCGGGCCGCGCTGCCGGAGTGCCGGCGAAGGCACAGATCGTCTGGCAACAGGCCGCATCGAACGAATCGGGCGACGTCGTGTCGGCTCCGACGCTCGACGGGGCCACGCTGAAGGTACCGGCAACCGGTACGAAAGGCAATGCGCTCGTAGCCGTGTGCGACGTGGCCGGAACCATCCTCTGGTCGTATCACGTCTGGGTCAGCGAGGTGCAGGACCTGGCCTGCAACTTCGAGCAGGCAGGTGCTTTCCGGATGATGGACCGCAATCTGGGCGCTACGTCGACCGTCAGCAAGGACCGCAATGCCTATGGACTTTTCTATCAGTGGGGCCGCAAGGACCCGTTCGCACGCAATCTGACCGCAGCGCGTCCGACCGGCAAGCCCTACCAAAGCGCGACCAGCGACCTCGAGAAAACCGAGACCGCGACCAAGGAGACGGGAACCATAGCCTATGCGAACCGCCATCCGCAGACCCGTCTGCTGTCGGCCAACGAATGGTATACGGGCGCGGGCGGCAACGACCGGTTGTGGGGCGATGCCGAAGGCGGACCGGTCAAGACCGTGTACGATCCGTGTCCGGAGGGATATTGCGTACCCGGCGTCCGTCATGTCTCCGAATTCAAATTCACGTCGAAAGCCGAATGCGATGCGAACTACGGACTGCTACTCGCGATCGACGGCCAGGGCACGACCTCCTATTTCCCTACGACGGGCTATCTGGAGGGCAACGCCGACGGCATGTTCTATCTGGAGTATCGCGGATATCTGTGGCTCAACGCCGGCGGTACGGAGGGGAACCGGCTCTATGTCAACAATGCGGCCGTGAATGTCAAGCACGAACCGCATACCAAGGGCATGGCCGTGCGCTGCGTTAAGATCGGACAATAACCGAATGCTCTCAGGCAATTATATACCATTCAAACCGCTACCGCTTTGCGGCCCGTCCCCACCCCTTCCAGCGGAGGGGGTTGGAGGCGGACCCAATCCGGGATTGCGGCCGAAGGCCGCGAGGCATCAACCCGCATGCATGAAATGCCAGTCGAAGACCTGAACCCGTATAAAATCGTATATAGTTATGACAATTACATACAATTTTACACGAAACCAGCCTTAAAACCGTATCAATTAGCGGGCTGCAACAGAAGTCCCCTCCGAGGAGGGGATTTAGGGGTGGGTCAGATTGGTAAACGCGGCCAAAGGCCGCGAGGCATCGGCCCGCACGCATGAAATGCCAGTCGAAGACCCGAACCCGTACAAAATCGTATATAGTTACCATGTCATTATTCCATAAATCAACGAACAGCATGAAAAGAATCAGATTCGCACTCGGCGTCCTGTCGGTGCTGCTTTGCGGCAGCGCCGGTGCCCAGAACGGCGAGGTGATAATGCGCGAGGGGACCATCACGTTGCCCGCTTATCGGGTGAACGCCCCGGAAAAAGCGCCGCTCTTCGAGCGCGACTTCGCCTACCAACGGGCCCGGCGCGGGGTCTATCCCTATGCCATGAACGACAATCCGACCAATGAAAAGACCGACACCACCTATCGGGCCCTGTTCCTGGAGAACGATTACCTGGAAGTGTGCGTGCTGCCCGACATCGGCGGCCGGCTCTTCTATGCCACGGACAAGACCAACGGCTACGAGATTTTCTACCGTCAGCACGTCATCAAGCCAGCCAATGTCGGCATGCTCGGCGCCTGGATCTCGGGCGGTGTGGAGTGGAACGTCTTCCACCATCACCGTGCGACGAGCCAGTATCCGATCGACTACAAACTGGTAGACAACGGCGACGGATCGAAGACGATCTGGGTGGGCGAGATCGAGAAACGGCATCGCATGTCGTGGGCGATCGGCATGACGCTCTATCCCGACAAGTCGTATATCGAGGTGACGGGCCGTTTCTTCAACAACAGCCCCGACCGCAATTCGATGCTGCATTGGAACAACGTGGCGACCCATGCGAACGAGAATTATCAGATCGTCTTTCCCGAAAATACGGAGTTCGGCACGTTCCACCACAAGAACAGCTTCATGCGCTGGCCCGTACCCGACGCCCCCTATTGCGACAACCCGGACTACATCGGCAAGGACGTGAGCTACTGGCGGAATCTGCCGGCACTGACGGGCGGATCGGTCTTCGTCTACGATCTTCAGGACGACTTCATCGGCGGCTACGATTACGGCAAGGATGCCGGAACGATGCTGGCCGGCAACCGCCATATCAACAAGGGCGGCAAGTTCTGGACCTGGGGCCACATGAACTACGGACACGAGTGGGACTGCAAAACGCTGACCGACGAGGACGGCGCCTATGTCGAACTGATGACGGCGGCCTATTCCGACAACCAGCCCGACTATTGCTGGCTCAATCCCTACGAGACGAAGGAGTTCACGGCTTACTGGTACGGTATCCGGAATCTCCGCCACGTGAACCGCGGGAATGAGAAGGCGACGGTCAACATGGAGGTCGGTGCCGACGGACGTCTGCACCTGGCGGCCAACGTAACCCAGATTCGAGACGATGCCCGCATCGTCGTGCGCCGCGGCGAGAAGACCCTCTACGAAACCGTAGCCTGCATCGCTCCGGACAAACCGTTCGCAGTCGATGCGAAGGTACCGGCGGAAGAGGTCGTCGAACCGTCGGAGGTGACGATGTATCTTTACGACGCGACCGGCGAGGAGCTGATCCGCTACCATCCCTACAAGCTCGATCGGACCAAGCCGATGCCGGACCCGGTCGTACCGCTGAATCCCGATCCGAAAAGCGTGGGAAACAGCGAGGAACTCTACTATCTGGGCATGCGCAATCTCCAGTTCCACAATGCGCATGTCGATCCGAACGACTATTTCCGCGAGGTGATCCGCCGCGATCCGGGCGACGTGCGCGCCAACACGCAGCTGGGTATCTACTATCGCAAGCAGGGCGACCTGGCCCGTGCCAAGTACCATCTGCGGACGGCGCTCAAGCGTCAGACGGCCAACCAGACACGCGTGAGCGACGGCGAGGCGATGTACAATCTCGGTCTGGTGCTGAAGGCCGAGGGCCGTTACGAAGCGGCTGTCGATACGCTTTACCGCGCGGCTTGGGATTACGAATATGCTTCGGCAGCTTATTTCCAGCTCGCGGAAATCTCCTCCATCACGGGCCATGCAGCCCGTGCGTTCGAGGAGGTGCGGACGGCGATCGACTACAACGGCCGGAACCTGGAGGCCCGGAACCTGTTCACGACACTGCTCCGCCATGCGGGACGGACGGACGATGCGGCACGTCTGGCAGCCGACGTGCTGACCTTCGATCCGCTCAACTACTATGCCTCCTACGAGCTGGTGCAGCTCGGACGCATGTCCGAAGAGGCATTCGCCGCTCTGCTGCGCGGTGAAGGAGAGTCCTATCTGGAACTGGCACTCTACTATCTGAACAACGGATTCGCGGCCGAGGCCGACGACATACTCGTCCGCAGCGAGGCGATCGCCCCCTACCCGACCGTGACCTACTATCGGGCCTATCTGGCCGATTCGCGCGGCGACAAGACGACCGCCGGGAAACTTTTCGCCAAGGCCGAGGCCGGCCGTACGGACTACGTCTATCCGTTCCGGCTGGAGACCGTGAAAGTCTACGAGAAGGCGCTGGAGTATATGCCCCAAAGCGCCGCCACCTGGTACTATCTGGGCAACCTCTACTTCCAGAAGCAGCCGGCGCGTGCCATGGAGTGCTGGAAGAAAGCAGTCGATATCCGTCCCGATTTCGCCATGGCGCTGCGCAATCTGGGCTGGGGCTGCCGGTTCTTCGAGGAGGACTATCCGGCCGCCGCGCAGTGGTATCGCCGGGCGATCGACGCGGACAGAGAGGGCAATGCCATCTTCCTGGCGGAGTGCGACGAGATTCTGGAGCGCATGAACGCTCCGGTCGAGGAGCGCTATGCGCTGTTCGCGAATCGTCGGAAGCTGTACGAGAAGCGCTATGACTCGGAGACGAAGGCCATCAAGCAGCGCATCCTGCACGGCGAATACGAGGAGGTGCTCGAACCGCTGCTGACGCGCTTCTACAGCCGTCGCGAGCACATCGAGGACCTGCACGACATCTATGTCGACGCCTGCCTGCTGTCGGGCCTCAAGGCCCGTGCCGCGGGCGACGAACGCAAGGCGCTCGAATACATGCTGATGATGAACGAATATCCGGAGAACCACGGCTATGCCCATTTGGAATATTACGCCCGCGATGCACAGGTCTACTATCAGATCGGACTTTCCTACGAACGGATCGGCGACAAGCGCAATGCCCGCAAATATTTCAAGATGGCCGCAGGCGTGGAAGTGAAGGACAAGGACGGCATCTACAACTACGAAAAGGCACTGGCCATGCGAAAACTCGATCCGCGGGCCGATACGGACGGGATGCTTCGGCGAATCGTCGCCACGGGCGAGGCCGGAGTGACAGACTACGTGCAGCGCTTCTTCGAGAGCTTCGACTACGGCGAATATCCCGAGGACGTGAATTCGCGCGCCTATTACATGCAGGGCATCGGCTACAAGGCGCTGGGCCGGGAGGCCGAAGCGAAGGAGTGCTTCCGCAAGGCGCTGGAGCAGCACAACGATCACCTTTGGGCGAACTATTATCTGGGCAATGTCCGATAGATGCATTCACTGCGGGGGACCGGCGGGTCCGGTTCCCCGTTTTTCTTTCGAACCGATGAAACGAACGTTCTTCCGGCCGATCCTGCTCGGCCTGTTGTCGCTCGGCGCATTAGACGCGTCCGCGAAAAAGAAAGACGTGCGGCTGCATCTCCCGCAGGAGATGAATACGGTCGCGGAGCCGCTCGACTCGCACGCCGGCGAGGAGCGGTTCAGCGTGCTCGAACCCGTGTTCGAGTACATGCAGCTGATCCCGGCGGAACACCTCAAGACCGATCGTACGGCCATCTATCCCCGGGTGAAACAGATGGCCGACGGACGTTATATCCTCTTCTGCCAGGGCGGTCAGATCGCGTCGCGGATCTACTACTATACGAGCGACGACCTGAAGCACTGGAGCGAAGGCCGGATTCTGTTCGAGCCCCGTGAAATCCGGACCAGCGAAGGTTCCGACCGCCGCTGCTATTCAACGACGGACGCCGTGGTGCTCGCAAACGGCGATCTGCTGGCCGCCTGCTCTTTCCGAGCCTCCGGGGGCTACAAGCGCAATATCGGCTGCGGCATCGTGCTGAAGCGCAGCCGCGACAACGGCCGCAGCTGGTCCGAGGAACAGGTCATTTTCGAGGGGACCAACTGGGAACCTTATCTGCTGCAACTGCCCGACGGACGTGTGCAGTGCTACTTTACCGACTGCCTGCCCGCGACCCGCAATTCCGGGACTTCGGTCATAACCTCCGACGACGACGGCCGCACCTGGCACGGGCACATGCGCGTCTGCCGCCAATACAAGTACGATGACCGGGGCGTGAAAATCTTTACCGATCAGATGCCCTGCTTCCGGGTGCTCAACGACGGAAAGACGCTGCTCGGATTTCTCGAAGCGCGGCTCGAGCCCGAGGGCCCCGGCGGCAAAAGCATCTATATGATGTCGGTCGTCCGCAACCGCGGTTTCGACTGGACGCCGCTCGGCGAGCAGACCGCAGGGCCCGCCGACCGGGAGACGAACGTCCTGAAGGGATGTGCAGGCTATGTATCGGTATTCCCGTCGGGAGAAACGCTCGTCTCGTGTAACATAGACCGGCTGTTCAGCCTCAAAATCGGGGATCGCGAAGGACACGTGTTCAACGGCCGTTCCTGGGAACAGGATTGGTTCCGACCCTTTTCCGGCCGGGGATTCTGGGGCAGCCTGGAGCCGCTGGACAGCCATCGGGTCATCGGTACGATGCATTGCGACGAGGGTATTCAACTCGGAGTCTTCTATCTCAACCACCGCATCGACGCGCCGCACCTGAAAATGCGGCTCGACGGCGATCCCCGGGAGTGGAGCCACGACCATGCCCTGTTCATCGGCGGCGATTCGCCGGCGAAGGCGCTTTTCCGAGCAGGTCACAACGGCGAAAATTTCTGCCTGCTGGTCGAAACCGCGGGATGTCCGGAGGATTGCCGCATCGAACTGCGCCTCGGAGATATCACGCTGTCGATCGCTCCCGACGGCGAAGTGTCGGGATGCGCCGGTGCGAAGAGCGTTCGCCGCAGGAGGCTGACGGCCTCGGGCGAAGCGG
Source organism: uncultured Alistipes sp. (assembly GCA_947573795.1). Lineage (GTDB taxonomy): Bacteria > Bacteroidota > Bacteroidia > Bacteroidales > Rikenellaceae > Alistipes. The sequence continues at coordinate 38,852 of CANPHE010000019.1, forward strand.
GCTATGCGACGGAAATCACCGTACCGCTGCGCCTGCTGGGCGTAGGCCCCGGAGACACGATGCTGTTCTATGCCGCTCTCGATGCAGAGAATCTGCACGATACGTTTACTTTCGCCAAACCCGACGATCCGGAGAGTTGGATGCGGATCGTCCTGAAATAACCCGAAGTTCATGAAACGAAAAATGCTTTATCTGTCGCTGGCCGCAACGAGCGCGGCCGGTACCTCGGTGTGCTGCGCCCAACAAAAGGCTCCGCAGCGGCCGAATGTGATCTTCATCTTTGCCGACGACTTGGGATGGGCCGAGCTGGGTTGTTACGGGAACACGTTCAACGAAACGCCGGCGCTCGACAGCATGGCGCGCTTCGGAGTTCGCTTTACCGACGCCTATGCTTCGGCGCCGATCTCCTCGCCGTCGAGAGCGGGGCTGATATCGGGACGTTATCCGCTGCGCGACGGTATCACCGACTACATCAAACCCGACTCGCCGATCCACCTCGGCACCGAGCAACCGTCATTGCCCGAAGCGCTGCGACGGGGCGGTTACCACACGGGCATCATCGGCAAGTGGCACCTCTCGGGCTATTTGGCCAACGGCGCACCGGTAGAGATGGGGCCCGAAAAATACGGGTTCGAGGAGGTGGTGCTCTCGGCCGAGGAGAGCATCGGCAACGGCTCGTATTTCTACCCGTGGCATCACCTCAAATCGATCGGTCCGGACGAGGCCGAGGAGCACGAGTTCATCGTCGAGCGAATGAACCGCGAGGCTCTGCGATTCATCGAGCGCAACCGCGAGCGACCGTTCTTCCTCTACCTGAGCCACTATGCGGTGCACACGATGGTGCACGGACAACCCGAACTGGTGGACTATTTCCGCAGCAAACCCGAATGCAACCATAGTGCGCCGTCGAAGAACAATCCCGAGAACGATCCCTACAAGAAATGGCCTGCGGACTATTTGGCCAAGCCGCACAATCCCCATTTGGCAGCGCAGCTCAAGGTGGTGGACGATGGCGTGGGGATGATTCTGGCCAAACTCCGCGAATTGGGCCTCGCCGAAAACACGATCGTTATTTTTACGAGCGACAACGGCGGGTCGCCCCAGGTGACCGACAACGGTCCGTTGCGTGGCGGCAAAGGCACACTCTACGAGGGCGGTACGCGCGAGCCGATGATCGTGTTTCAGCCGGGACGCATTTGCGGCGGCAGAGTGTCGTCGCTGCCGACCAACAACTACGACTTTTATCCGACGCTCTGCGAGTTGACCGGAACTCCGCTTCCGGAGGAGTTCGAACCCGACGGCGTGAGCATCGCCGATGAACTGCTCGGAGGTGCATGCGACACCGAACGTCCGCTCTACTGGTACTTCCGAATTCAAGGGCGCAAGAGCGGCGGACGGTGGTGCAGTTCGGTGCGCTCGGGCGACTGGAAACTGATCGAATTCCATGACGACGGTACCCGGGAGTTGTACAACCTGCGGGAGGATCCGAGCGAAACGACTGACCGGCTGGCGGAAGTTCCCGAGCAGGCGGAGCGTCTGGCGAAACTGCTCGCGCAGTGGCGGCGCGATGCCGGCGCGGAGTAGCGTCCGGGAGCAATCCTGCCCAAACTGGGATTCGTCCGGCAGAAGACTATATCCCGGGGTTCGCAGAACCGGGTTCTTGCCGAAAATTCGGCAAGAACCCGGTCGCTGTTTTGTCCGGGGATTGGGAGGAAGGCAAAAGTTGAATCTTTTAAACTCATTCCTCTTTCAATTCTCCCTTTCTTAAAAAAATAACCTGCTATCTACATTGATGAGTATGACCTATTGAGTGATGAAAAACTAAACCTTACATTTCGTTTCGGATGTTCCTCTGGAATTTGATCTGCTTCGACTTCAACAGGCATTCAAAAATTCGGGGATTGAGTTATACAAACTCAATAAATCCAATCTCTTGGACTACTTTCAAACACTTGATCCAAATCCTCTTTGGTGCTGGACTTGACATAAACCAAAAGAGTAAATGGTATCAATCTACTTTTTTCTGCTGTAAATTTTGCTGAACATTTCGCGACCGAACACGAAAAAGAGGTTGCAACTGCTTGCAACCTCTCGATTATGAATGTGGACCCAGAGGGGCAGATCCCACGACCTTCGGATTATGAGTCCTAATTCAGCCTTTTTTGCCGGTTTAACCCGATTTTTATTTTTGGCTTAAATTCTTGTTATTCAGATGCGAATATAATTATTTTATTTCATTCTGTTTTTGCCGATTTCATTTAATTCCGTACATTTGTGTCTAAATTGTGTACCCGAAGATCGGCCTCACAATAGCGTGAGGAGGCATAATTCGAAAAGTTGTGTCTAAATTTTAGTCGAAATACGGAAAAAGATGGCTTTTAACTACTCGAAAGACGGCATAACGGTGTCTCTTATGTTGGATACCAGCCACCCGAAAAAAGACGGAACATTTCCCGTCCGGGTCCGAGTCGGATACAGGCGGATGCGTCAATACTACCCGACCGGCAAAGCCCTGACGGCAGAGGAATGGGAGGTGCTCCCGACGACAAAGATTCGCACCATCGTTGCCACGCGCAAGGACATCGAGAATAGTTATGCCTTCGTGCGCGATACGGTTGAGGAGCTGGCCAACCTCGGGACCTTTTCTTTCGATAACCTCAACAACCGCCTGAAGCACGGTCCCGGAATGCTGGATGCGACCTTCAGGGCGAAAATCGAGGCGTTGAGGCGGCAGGAGCGTATCGGGTCGATGCTCGCATACGAAACCGTACACAAGGGCATCGAGCGTTTCGGCGGCCTCCAAACGAGGCTGGAGGCCGTGACGGTGGAGTGGCTGCGTCGTTACGAACGCTTCCTCCTCAAGGAGGGCAAGAGCCGCACGACGGTCGGGATCCATATGCGCCACCTGCGGGCGATCCTCAACGATGCGGTACGGTGCGGGATAATCAAGGAGGCGCAATATCCCTTCGGGCAGGGGCGCTACGAGATACAGGCCGGAGAGGGGCGCAAACTGGCTCTTACGCTGGAGCAGATCGGGCGGATCGCCGACTACGAAGACGGGACCGAGGCGACGGAACGATACCGCGATTACTGGCTCTTTCTCTACCTCTGCAACGGGATCAACGTGGCGGACTTCGTGCGGTTGAGGCATCGGGACATCGTGAACGGCGAAATATGCTTCGTCCGCCAAAAGACCGAGCGAACGACCAAAACCTGCAAGGAGATCCGGGTTGTCGTCACGGAGCGGATGCAGGCGATCATCGACCGATGGGGTATCCCCTTTCGGCCCGACAGCTTCATTTTTCCGATCCTCGACGGAACGGAGGACGCGACACGACGGAAGATGAAAACCTTGTATGCGACGAAGGCGATCAACAAGCGGATGAAGACGATCGGCGAGCAGCTCGACATCGGCGGCGTATCGACCTACACGGCGCGGCATTCGTTCGCTACAGTATTGAAGCGCGCCGGGGCGAATATCGCCTATATCTCAGAATCGCTGGGGCATCAGGACCTCAAGACGACGGAAAGCTACCTTGCCAGCTTCGAGCGCGAGGAAAGACAGAGAAACGCCGAACTGCTGACAAAATTTTAGCCTTTTTTATTTTTATCAAAGTTTTTTTGCATATTTTATTGCATAATAAATTCAAGTTTTGTATATTTGCAGCATAGAAAGAGAATGAAAGTTTACGCCCATATTATAAACGGGTGTAAACGGACCTAAAATAGGTCGAGAACATACATACTGAATCATTAGAGCCAAGAGCCGATTTTATCCTTACGGGATAGGTCGGCTCTTTTCTTTTTGCCAATTTTTAAACTTTTAAATATCGAAAAGATTATGAGCGAGGTAGTTATTGTTACCAGTCGAGATGAACTGGAGGCCGCTGTGGAAAAAGCGTTGCATTCGGTTATGCCCAAAATTCTTGTCGAAACACAACGTAAAAAAGACGTTTACGAGACGGACCGTCTGTCAATCAGTGGGGCTGTGGATTTTTTGGAGAGAGGGAGCGCCGACTACTCGATCAACCCTATACAATCTGATATATAACAGACGTATACCATTTTCCAAACTGGGCAACCGCGTTGTGTTCTCGAAAAAGGATCTTCTTGCGTGGATCGAAGCCCGCACGACGCGCCCGGCGGATGCACGGGCCGAGGCTGCGTCGCGTATTGCCCGAAGTGCCGCAAACCGTCAATAATGAGCCGGAAGATGGATACAAAACAAATCGCCCCCGGCACTCAAGGCAAGCACACGGGAGCATATACTCGAATTCTTCACAAAGGTAAGGAATTTTTCCTCAACACCAACGAATACCGCGTCTTTTCGCTCCTGCTTACAGGGGCCAAGCTGGCGACGTTCGACATCGCCGAGCAACTGAACGTGCCCGACCCGCGCAGCACAGTCCGCTATCTGCGCAAAATGGGCATTCATATCTCTGACGTATGGGTGCGCGAGAATCGGATGCGTTTCAAGCGCTATTTCATTCATGGAGAAGGAGGCCTGCAATGAGTAAACGCGACACACCTAAAATCCGAGAAGGATTCACGTTCTATCGCAGTTTCAGGGATTCGATAGAAATGACAGATGCGTCCGATCAACTTGTCCTATACAAAGCAATTGCCGATTATGCACTCGATGGAATAGAGCCTGATATTTCGACGTTGGATGCTTTAGGCAGGTTGTGCTGGACTGCGATAAGCCCCAATATCAAATCGGGACGGAAAAACTTTGAAAATGGATGCAACGGAGGTGCTCCGAAAGGGAATCGGAACGCGAAAAAACAACCGAAAAACAACCCAGATTCAACCGAAAAACAACCGGGGGAAACAAGCAATGAGAATGAGAATAGGAATGAGTATGAAAATGAGAATGGTATTTTAGAGAAAAAAGTCGCACCCAAACGCTCGACATTTGTTGTTCCCCAACTCGAAGAGGTCGCAAATTTCTTTTCGACGATCAAGGGAACAAGAATTGATGCGGAAAAGTTTTTTTATCACAACGAGGCAGGCGGGTGGCGAACCTCTAAAGGTCCGATGGAGAGTTGGACCGCTGCCGCCCGCAAATGGATGCTCAGCGAGCCTCGTTTCACCAACACGAAAGTCCCCGAAACGAACCGCGAGGCGCAACCGAGGTACAAGGCATTGTAACAACACCTCACAAATCGGACGGAAACACATCAAATTTCGAAATAAACCACAAAGATTACAACTGTCACTTGAATAAAAAACAATCGAAATTTTCGGTATTTCTGCAACAAATCAGCAAATGAACGAAACCATGAACCGAAATAATCAAAAACGCAACGACAGAGCAAGCGCGGCCACCCCCGACTACCTGCCCAGTGATTCGAGCCTCGAAGAGGCCGTGCTGGCGGCGTTGCTTCTCGAAAACCAATACATTGCCGACATACGAGGCATTATTGCCCCGACGGCATTCTTCGACAACGTGAATGCAAAAATTTACGAGATCATCTGCCGCCTGGACGACAAGGGCGCAACCCCGGACCTTATTTCGGTCGTGCAGGAGGCCAAGGCCGAAGGAATCGCCCCGGCCTATGTGGCTGGCCTTACGCAAACGGTCGGGTCGGGCGTTGAGGTCATGAATCACGCCCGCCGGCTGGCCGAGCTTGAGACGCGGCGCAAACTGGTGTTGTTTTCCTCGGAATTGACAGCCCGAGCGCAGCAGGGCTCCGATGCTGCGGAGTGGGCGGCTAAGCAACTCGATGAGATCACGGGCGCGGCCCTCTGCGTCGATACGGCCCGGCCAATCGGCGACGTGCTGGCCGAGACCTTGCAGGACCTTGAACGCCGCCAGCAAGCCCGTCAACAAGGCGCGTGCGTCGGGATTCCGACCGGCCTGCCCCACCTCGACCGCGTTACGGGCGGCTGGAGAGGTGGCCAGCTAATCATCCTCGCAGCGCGGCCGGCGATGGGCAAGACGGCAATGGCGCTGCACTTCGCCCGGGCGGCGGCCTCAACGGGCACGCCGGTAGTCGTATTTTCGCTGGAGATGCCCAACACGCAGCTGGCCGGGCGGATGCTGGTCGGGGCTTCGGGGACGGATGCGACGGCCTTCCGGGCGGGCGACGTGACAGCGGAAGATTGGCGGCGGATCGAGCACGGGGCGGCGGGGCTGGGCCAGCTCCCGATCCGTCTGATCGATACCGCCTCGATCTCGATGCCCCGCATCCGGGCCCTCTGCCGCGCGATGCAGCGAAAAGGGCGGTGCGAGTTGATCATCATCGATTATTTACAACTTATCGCAGTATCGACCGAAGAAAAGCGCTACGGCAACCGCGAGCGCGAGGTGGCCGAGATCAGCCGGACAGCAAAGTTGCTGGCCAAAGAATTGGCCGTCCCAGTTATTTTGTTGTCGCAGTTGAGCCGCCGGGTCGAGGAACGGACCAGCGGGACGCCGATGTTGTCCGACCTTCGGGAGTCGGGCGCGATCGAGCAGGATGCCGATATGGTCCTGTTCATCGACCGTCCGGCCGCGTACGGCATTCGGGAGTTCGAGGCGGGCCGGTACGGAACGATCAGCAGTCAGGGCGTGGGCCGCCTGACGATCGCCAAGAACCGCGAGGGCGGCACGGGCTTCATTCCCTTCCGCCACAACGAGAGCCTGACGCAGATAACCGATTACGACACAATCCCAACCGCACAAGGCGAAGAAGATGCCGCATTTTAAAAACAAAACTTATAAACTGATTATCATGGAAAATATCATACCTATCGTGACCTGTTGCGAGCAGGTCGCAAACTCCCGAAAAGAGTACAAGCAAATATTGAAAATCAACAACCGCAACGGAGCGCAAACACAATTAGAGGTCTCGCCGAGTTGTAGTTTCGACGGCCATAGTTGGACCGTTCATGACGACGAAATCCGCCTTTCGATACAGGATGTCGGAGAATACGATCAAACCACCGGACAATGGGAAGAAAACGGCGACGTGATGCGTTCCGCCGACGGCGTGGCCTGGCTTACCTTCACGCCTCAACAGGCCCGCCAGCTTGCCCGAAAACTATTGCGGCTTGCCGGCAAGTGCCGCACGGCTGCGGAGATCGACCGATCCGACCCCGAACTGCTGGAAAAACTCGCCGAGAGTGAACGGCATATCCGTGAGGTATGGGCAGAGGGCGAAAAAAAGGATGCAAACACCCCAAAAATGGGGTAATTAGTTATTCTTCAAGCGAGCCTTTGTAATCTCTCGGCTTGGAATAGTTAGTATCTCGTATATGTTTTGTGGTTATTGCCTTGTATGCTCTTATTCAATAAAAAACACTTTAATCCAATCAGGTACAGACAAAACGAGAGAAAAATCGGCTCGCTTGTAGTTGTTAATAATAGCTTTTTAAGTATGGCAAGAAAACGCAAAAGATTACGCAAACACAAAGACGGGCGATTCAGCCCTCGCAAAGTATTGGACGATGGTCATTGGATGCCCTTATCTTTTTCAGAGATAGTATTTGTTGCTTTGACTTGGCTGGGCTTCACGAATGCGGAAGCGTGGGGCGTCCTCAATCCGCTGTCCGAAGCATCTCCCAATTCGAAAGCGGTCATGGCCGGGCGAATGGCGTGCAGTCACGGCGTGAAGGCCTACACCGAAGTGCTGAACCGATACCAGTCCGACAAGATGCTTACTTTCAAAGGCTTCAAAGGATACGAGACGGATTATGATGAAGAAACAGAATAAAATTATCAGAACAATGGAAAAAACACCTGCAATAAGTGTGCACTTCTACACACCCAAGAAAAACGTGAACCCCTGTTATACGCCTTTGAGGTTCGCAGTTTCATACAAACGTAAGCGGCTGTATTGTACGATCAATGTTCCGACCCCGGATGCTGACCAACTGCAATTCATAAACTCCGATGGTTCGCTGAAAAACCCCAGCCAAGCCACACCCGACGCAGAAAATACCGCCGCAACGATTCAGGTTATTATGGGGAAACTGCGACGGATAGCGGAAGAGGCGATCCGATTGGGGGACTGGGATGCATTTACGCCCGCAGATTTTAAAGGAATTGTTAGCTGCCTTTACTTTTGGGAAAACGACCCTGAAGCGATAATCATCTCTCCGGATAGTTTATGCTGGCTGTGGCTATGCCGGAAAAATAACGTCAAACTATTGTAATTTCTCCGGCTGTCGAATCTTCGGTCCACACCCGTACACTCAACTGTACGGGTGTTCCCTTGATATATTCCCATCGAACCAAGAATCTCCGCAACGGCCGAGGTCGGATTCGTACTTACTTGATATTGTCATACTTGCGTAATTACACCGTAATAACGGTCTATCAACGCCATTGACAAAAGCAAGAGATGTTTCCGAACCGGAAATCCTCGTAACGAGATTTTGATACATCGGTGGCCGAGGCCGGAATCCCGACCTCGTGCCGGCCTATTGCATATTTCTCTGCATATTGGGTGTTATTCTGCTATTAGTTTGGCCGATAATTTACATACGCAATTTCCTGCGTATGTTGCAGGCGGTGCTCAAATGCGCCCCAACATAACGTTCCGTTGCTCCGCTTTTGCATCCTTTATTCAACGAGCGCAAAATTGCGTTGGTTCATGGCGTCGCATAATGCGACAGCAACAAAAAGCCCCAAACGGTTATCCATTCGAGGCGTGACAGGTGCGCTCTGCCGGGCAGGTGCAGAAAGATGGTATTACCCACTCTTTCCACGTCGTAAACACGGACAAATACCGTGCTGAATCTTCGAGGTTATTCCCTCACACTGCAAAGGTAATGATTATTCCAACGACTGCAATAGCTTCCGTTATGGGGATCTTCACAACTCTATTCCTCGCCGCCCCAAAAATTGACCACGTAGATTTAATGTATTTTCTTTGTATCGTTGAATGCGGAAAACCGGTATTTAGTGGATTATTTCCGACGTTTTTTGTTGAAGAATTTCTTAATAGATTTATGATCTCCGAATAAACCATCAAGAATAATGTTTGCCAAACCTAATACATTTATAGTTGTTGTAGCCAATAAAGTTATAAGTACTTTTTTATCAATGTTTAAACACCACGGATTATTAAACGTCGTTATTAGTAGAACAGATATAAGCCATATACTTACAACCACCATCATCCAATATACAAGACATTTTCGATGTTTTGTATCTTGTCCGAATCTTATAGATTCCTGTTTCTCAATAGGCAATATGTCGAAATCAGGAACGTCTATATCGCTTCTGTCTTCATGAGGAACAGAAACAGTAATCCCATCAAATTTACCTTTCTGCTCCATTGCTTATAATACTCGCAAAATATGATTTAATATACTCGTCAGGAATTTGACGTCCCCACGAGAAGCCTTCTGTCGATACGGTTTTTTGCCACGGAGTACCTTCTCCGTGCGACCAATCTGTTAATTGAGCGGCACTCCAACCTCCGAAGCTACGAAACACCAGCTCTATTAACGATTTTATCTCGACATCATCCTTAATATCCGATAAATCACTATCCGAAGTAGCAATAGAATACAAATCTATTTTAAGTAATTTATTTCTTGTGGTTGGGAATACGGGACCATAAGGCCACGCCTGCGGGTGCTCATTGGTTAATCGATACCCTTTGACTGCAAGAAAAATCCCATATGCAATATATAATAATTTTTGCACCTTCGTCATGTTGATTGACAGATGCTTATTATTTGCTGTAGCAACTATGAATTTTGCCACCTCTACACTATTATATTTATATTCTTCCATAAATAAATTCATTTTACAGAAACATCGACATAAGTTCGCTATTATACGAATTAGCGATCTATACTACAATATTGCCGCAACCTTGCGTATTTGCTTCAGACGCTCCGACAGCTTGCTATCTTTACGGGCGGTCTGCACGTTGTAACGGGTTTGCAGGTTAATCCAAAAAAGGGCGTCGATCCCCAATGCCGCCTCCAACATGATGGCGAAATCGGTAGAAATCGCCCGTTTCCCGTTCGCTATTTCGTTCAATGCCGTGTATTGGATACCGATTACCCCCGCAAATTTGCGTTGCGAAATGCCACGGCTTTCCAGCTCCTCTTTCAGCACCTCGCCCGGATGGGTCGGCTCGAAGGGGATCAAATCTTCAGCTCTGTAAACTTTGCGTGTCGTCTCCATAGTCTTAACGGTAATGGTTGCTGATGTCCAGTATCAGGCAAACCGTGATAAATTCATGTCCCTGCTCCTTCTGCACCTGAAATTCGAGGCGGTATTTGTCATTGATCCGCACGGACGAGATGCCCGCCTTATCGCCGGATAATACCTCGTAATTCAGTGCGTGAATCCGGTACAGAGTTTCCACGTTCGGAGCGGCGATCAGTCGGTCGATGCACCGTTTGTATGCTTTGACGATTTCGGGCTGGTAACGATGCTTCTTGTCGCTGCTTTTGCCTTTGAGGTATAAATCCTCCAAATACTCTTTGTCGAATGATATATCCATCGTCGCAGGATTTCACTATGCAAAGATAATACAATTATCCGTATATTCACAAAAAAAGTGAATATATGTGCTTATGGGAAATGCCGACTACCTCAAAGGTGAAATTTTAAGCAAAAAAATTTTTTAGGGTCGCACCTGCCGCCCACCGGCATCGGTCGCCTCTACCCCCGGGCCCCCTTGTCGGTTTTCAATCCCTCGACATAGTCGATTAACGCATCTTCCGTGTCAAAGGTATGCGTGATCCCGTCACGGCGCACAAAGGCCACGAAATCGCCTCCTTTAGCGAATAACTCTACAACTTCTACACCCAAGCCTGCCGCAATCTTTTCGAGGGTTTCAACGGTTGGGTTTCCGCTTGCGGCTTTTGCCAGTCCTACGGGTGTCATTCCGATTCTTTCGGCTAAATCTTTTTGAGTTATGCCCTTTTCTTTGCACAGCTCCAAAATACGAAATTTGGACATTATACGAATAGTTTATTTATCGTTAGATGCCACAAATATAACAAATATCCATATAAGTATAATAAAATGCATGATAAAATTACTATAACGGTAATTTTCACCCATTTTATTTGGTTTGTATTATATTTTAAGTTATATTTGTATTGTCAAAACAAAACTAAAGATATAACAATCATGACCACCGCCACGCACACCGAGCTGATGCAGATCGCCAAAGATGCCGCCGAGTACATTACAAAGCTGAACGGCGAAAGCGAGACTTTCGAGATCGAGGACAACACCCTGACCGCCGTAATCGCCTACGAGGCCGAGATCGGCGAAGATGGCGGCGACCGCTACACCGCCCCGAGCTGGTGGGTCAAGCGTGAAGAGGCAAAGGTCGTAGCGGTCTATAACGAGGACGGCGACAACACCGAGGCCGCCAAGTGGTTAAAAAAGATGCTGAACTAACACGAATATAAATCGGGGCAGCCTCAACCGCCGTCCACTAAAACAACTTACGACTATGGCATTTTTAATCGTTATTCTTTGCTTTTTCGCCTGGGGTGGCCAGGCATTCAAAGGCGGTGCAAGAATCAAGTAAAAACAAGAACAAGGCTATGAAAGGAGAAGAACTATCGAAAGTAATGCGCCGGGCGTGGCAGATCGCCCGGGCAACGGGCAAGGCGTTCGCCGTGGCTCTCTCAAAGTCGTGACAGCTCTATCGGCTGGCCAAGCAGATGCGGGTCGGCATAGTCAAGTTCGCCTATGAAAAGGCCGACGGCACGCTGCGCAGGGCAATCGGCACACTCAAAGAGGTGGCCACCCTCGTCAAGGGTACGGGCCGCCCCGATGATGGGCGCACGGTCAGATATTACGACGTTGAGGCCGATGGCTGGCGCTCGTTCAAGGTCGAGAATTTCGTAACCGCATATTAGCAGCTCTCTCAACTTCTGCGAGCAAGGTGTCAACACACCGAAACACGACGCCCCCGGCGGTAATCCGGCCGCCGGGGCAGAGAGCAGGGCAAACAAACAATAATCCAATAAAACAACGATACAATGGCTTCAAAAACGACAACGGGCAAAACGGCCCAATCTGAAATGACCACCTCGGAAGCGTATATGCGCACCGTGAACAAGATTAGCGACAACACCCGTAACTGGCTCGTCATTATGGGTGCGGTTCAAGACCTTCGGGATGCGGTGCGGCATGAACTGGAGGGGACCTATTCCCCTGGTGTCCCCAACCGAAAAGAGAAGTTCGACGAGTTCCAGGCGGTAATGGATACGGTCAAACGGTTCGTCATTTCGGAAATGGGATCGTCTATCTATGCACGAATGTTAAGAGAGGAGGGAACAATATGAGTGCACAAGCTGTAAAAGGTGTAACGATAGAAAAGATTCTATCCGCCGCCGGGCAGGTCGTCGAAACAATGAATCGCAACATCGACGTAATGGAGTATGAGAAAAATGCGCTGCTACGGATCATGGAGCAGCGCCCCGAGCTGAAGCCGAAAATCTGGCCGAAGATCGATTCGGCAGATAGGGAAATAAAACGGGCCCGGAAAAGAATCGAACGATATTACTTGATAAAAGAGCACTATGAACACACAAATATACGAACTCTCTTATGACGGCTATCGGCTGGGGTTATTCCCCACCGAGGCCGAGGCACGGCAGCAGGCCGGATATATGCCCAAGGGCTGCTATACGATCCGGGAATGGGGCGTAGATGGCGAATACCTCACGTTCGACCCTACGATGAATGCAGTGTATAAATTTAGCAATTGACGAAGATGAGAAACAGCAGACGCAAGAAAAGATCGTCAGTCGACCGAATCCGACATTATACGCCGACCACTGAACGGGTGCGGACCATAACGACCATATCGCCCGGGACGAAAAGATGGATCGTCGCACTCGCAATGCTGGAAGACCTTCGGGGCTTCTGCTATACAGATGCTCCTCGTGACGACGAATTGCTCCGAGCAATCGAGGGCGTGCGCAAGGTCATCAACGAGTATCTGACCGAACGGATACAAATATCGGTCGCCGAAGGGAATGCAATGAATGCGCTATGAAAACAATCTATGAACTCTCGCGCGATGGGGTTGCGCTCGGAACTTTCCCTACGGCGGAGGCGGCACGGGATTATGCCGCAGACCTGCCCGCCGGTACGTACCGCATCACGGAATATGAAACGGAACACGATGCCGACGGCGACTATCGGGCGCACTATCACGGAGTGAATCTGTGTGCCGAGTTTTACAACTGGAACACGAATTAGATCGAAGTTGTGTCTAAATTGTGTACCCGAGACAAACGAACCACCCACCTACATCGCTGTAAGTGAGTGGTTTTCAGGTGGACCCAGAGGGGCATGATCCCACGACCTTCGGATTATGAGTCCGCTGCTCTA
>CANPHE010000020.1 GCA_947573795.1 uncultured Alistipes sp.
TGAAGTTGGTTGACACCGCCGGCCGCGTCGATAAGTTTATGAGCCGCTACGCAAAGCGCTACGATAAGAAGAACGCGAAGTAATCCGCTTCCGTTTTCGACAAACAGGCTGTCCGATCGGGCAGCCTGTTTTCGTTTCGTTCGCATCTCTCCGCAAGCACGAAGAAAAGCTGTTCGCGAAATATTCAACGTCTCGGGCGTTGCATCGTAGGCCGGTTCGCACCTCCGAAACGACCGACCCAGCCGCCGAAAATACGCTTAGCCGAGCCGCACCGGCAAAACTTCACCACTGCCGAGACCGTCTATCCTACCGCCGGAACGTCCCTTCCCAGCGCCCCGTATTGCCGCAGGCATCCGTCACGGTAAGCACGACCCGATGTTTCTCATGCCGGGCAGGCGTATCGAAGGTGTGCACCAGCGTGCCGCGCATCGGGAAACGGTCGCACGGCACCCAACGGTCGTCGATGCGCAGCGACCACGCCACGATCCCCGAAAAATTGTCCGAAGCCCGAAACCGCAACGCCTCGTCGCGAGCGAGCTCCTTTTCGGCCGTAAAGAGCGGCCGGATCACGGGCGGCACCGTATCCGCCACAACGAGCAGATCGCCCGTCGTGCGCGTCTCCACCGTCACACCGCCATCGGCATAATGCCCGCCCACGCAGCTCAATGTACCGTCAGCACGCCGCCGGGCCACGACCGAGCGCAGCCGCAACGACTGCGGAATGCGGGCCCGGATCGAAATCTTAGCCGCCTTAGCCAACGGCGTACTCGCATCGAACACCCGATAAACAGGCGACAGTACCACCACCCCGACACCCGAGGCATCCTTTTCCAACCGTGCGGGGCGACAAACGATCGGCTCGAACAACGCTCCGGCCGGAACATAGGCCGTCAGCGAATCGCCGACACTCACCACTCCCGGACGGTCGTGGCGCAGCACGATGCCCGACTCCGCAACCCGTTTGCAGGCCGCCGTCAGAGAAGACCGCTCCCGACCGCTAACGGCAAATTCGATCGAGGAGCTGTTTCCGCTGTCATCCTCCGCCTCGATACGGATCCGGCGTCGCTGGCCCGGAGCCGTACGGACCACGCCCCGATCGGTCATCACCGGATAGAAACAGTCCGGCGCCCCGGCCAGCTGCGCCAGGCGAAAGACCTCGTTGCGCGAGGTGAGCTGCAACGGATAGTAGCTCACGGCATCGCACAACCGCGCCTGGGCATAGGTAAACCCATCCATGCGGTATTCGAAATAGGGCTCGCCGTCGACCGACGCCGTGACGCGCCACAGCCCGAAGGTGTTGTGCACCCCGTTGCGGCGATCCGACGCCTCGAACACGAAATAGCCCTTGGGACCCACCGGCACAGGCTCCTCGCGCGTAAGACGATAACGCCCGTCGGCCCCCCGCACGACGGCATAACTCTCCGGTCGGCCGTGCACCGGAACGCCCCGCACGGTATCGACCTCGACGTAATGCACCCGCATGATGCGGGGCGGCAGATCGTCTTCGGGCCGAATCACCCGTTCCCGCACGAGATTATAACGCAGATCGGTCTGCGTATCGCGCAATTCGAAATGGAGATGCGGCCCCATCGACGAGCCGCTGTTGCCCGAATATCCGACCACTTCACCCCGACGTACGGGCCACTGCGAAGCGTCGAACGAAAGATCGATGTTGTTGCTCCGGCGGCGACAACGTTCCTCGCAGACATGGGTTTCGATATCGTTGCGGAAACGCTGCAAATGGCCGTATACGGCCGTTTTGCCGTTGCGCAGCGTGACGTAGAGCGCCCGCCCGTAGCCGCCGGCCGAAATCGTCACGCGCGAGACGTAACCGTCGGCTACGGCGACCAGCGGTTTCCCCTCCGCACCGTCGGTCTTGATATCGACCCCGGCATGGAAATGTCCGGGACGCATCTCGCCGAAATTGGCCGCACAAAGGCCCGGCACGTCGCGTATGGGATAGGCATACTCCTGCGGATCGAGCCGCTGTCCACGAACGGCCGTCGCGACGAGGAGCGCCGCCAAAATCAGAATTCGTCGCATAAATCGGTCTCTTTCACAAGCGGAGCCACAGCATCGGCCACCGTCTCGTAGTCGTATCCGAGCGAAAGCCCGTAACGCATCAGTTTGGTTTTCAAATCGTATTGAGTAGCGTATTTCACCGTGCGCAGCTTGCGGGCGAGCAAACCCGCCAAACGCTCGCCCGTCTTCGAGCGGTCGATCTGCTCCAGGGCGGCATCGATCGTCTCCCGCGCAATGCGTTTGCGCTGCAACGCCGTGCGGATCTTGTACTCGCCCCAACCGCTCAAACGCTGCTTCTCGCGCACGAAAGCCTCGGCATAGCGCGCATCGTCGATGAAACGGTCGGCGACGAGCCGCGCCACGATCCGCTCGGCATCCGCCTCGGCAATCCCCCACCCCCGCATCAGGCGCAGGGCATCGCTGCGGGTCTTCTCGGCCCGGGCGCAAAGCCGCATCAGGGCCGCGAGCGCCTGTTCGGGCGTCCGCGTCCGTACGGCAGCCTCTCCGGCCGCCGTGCGGGAACGTTTTACACGAGTCGACTGCATATCATGCGGGGTTTGCCGTAGAGGTCCTCGCGGAGCGTCACGGCGGTGTAACCCTCCTCGCCGAGCATCGTGCGGATCGCCTCGGCGGCAAGGTGGTAAATTTCGAAATAGAGCCGTCCGCCCGGACGAAGCATCCGACGTCCCGCACGCGCGATGGCCCGGTAGAACCGCAGCGGATCGTCGTCGGGGACGAACAGCGCCAGAGCGGGTTCGTAGTCGCGGACATTGGCATGCATCGACTCCCGGTCGGCCTCGGGAACATAGGGCGGATTGGAAACCACGACATCGAACGGCCCGGGAAAGACCTCCGTCAGATCGGTCAGGGCATCGGCACACCGCAGATCGACCCGAACGCCCAGCCGGCGGAAATTCTCCGCCGCGACGGCCAACGCCTGCGGGGAGATATCGGCCGCCGCGACCTCGGCCCCGGGCATCCCGGCGGCCAGCGACGCAGCGATACAGCCGCTTCCCGTACCGACGTCGAGCAGCCGCAGCGGCGCACCGCCCTCGTCGCGCACGATCCAGTCCACCAGTTCCTCGGTCTCGGGACGGGGAATCAGCACCCCCTCGCGCACGATGAAGTCGTGCCCCAGAAACTCCGTACTGCCGACGACATACTGCACGGGGCAGCCCGCCGCCAGGCGTTCGATAGCCAGCTCCAACCCCTCGGCCCGTGCCGGAGCTGCGGGATCGGTCCGGAAAGCCGCCTCGGGAAGCCCCGTGAGGTGTGCGGCCGCGAGCAGCGCGATGCTGCGGGCTTCGCGGGCATCGTAAAGCGGGGCAATCGCCCCCGCGATACGGTCGACGATCTCCTTACGCGTACTCATCTGCTCGAAAGATCGGCCAAAGCGATGGCGACGGCGGCCTCGACGACCACCGCGCCGCGCAGGGCGACGCAGACATCGTGACGGCCGCGGATTGCGAGCGGCTCGATGCGTCCCGTCGCCAGGTTATAGGTCTGTTGTTCGCGTGCGATGCTCGGCGTGGGTTTCAGCGCCGCACGCACGACGAGTTCGTTGCCGTTGGCGATGCCCCCGACGATGCCCCCGGCATGGTTGGTGACGGTGCGGCCTTCGGCGTCGGCAATCGGGTCGTTATGCTCCGAACCCCGCATGCGGGCCGCGGCGAATCCGCTGCCGAACTCCACCCCCTTGACGGCCGGAACAGCGAACAACAGGTGGGCGATCACGCTTTCGACCGAATCGAAGAAGGGTTCGCCCCACCCCATCGGCACGCCCTGCACGCGGCACTCCACCACGCCGCCCACCGAATCCCCGGCAGCGGCCGCACTGCGCAGCACCTCGTCGAAACGCTCCGGCTCCGTACATCCGCCCACCTCCGTGAGGCGTGTCGAGAAGCTCACCCCCTCGGGCAGCATCTTCTTCGCGACGACTCCCGCAGCGACCAGTCCGACGGTCAGACGGGCCGAAAAATGGCCCCCGCCGCGCGGGTCGTTGTAGCCGCGGAACTTCTCGCGAGCCACCCGGTCGGCATGCGACGGACGGCAATGGTCCTTCAAAGAGGCATAGTCGCCCGAACGCGTATCGCCGTTGTCGAACTCGATGGCCAGGGGCGCACCCGTGGTGAACCCGTCGTAGAGGCCCGAGACGATGCGCGGCGCATCCGTCTCGCGACGCGGGGTCGTACCCCGGGCACCGCTGCGGCGCCGTGCGAGGTCCGTCTCGAAATCGGCCTCCTGCAACGCGATACCCGCCGGAACGCCGTCGAGCACGATACCCACGCAGGGTCCGTGCGACTCACCCCAGATCGACAGGCGGAAATTTTCTCCGAATCGGTTCATCGTTGAAAACCGTAATTTATTAACAATTCGATCCTTTTATCTAAAAGTCGCAAGGCGAAGCCTTGCAACTTTTAGGTGAAACGTGAAATGTGATAGGTGAAAAGTCTTTTTAAAAACATAAAATGTCCTTTCCGGATAACCCCGAAACTTTTCACCTTTCACCTTTCACCTTTCCCAGCTCCTCGAAAAAGTCGGGATAGCTCTTCGCCACGCACTCCGCGTCGGCGATCGTCACGGGCCCCTCGCAGCGCAGGGCCGCCACGGCCAGCGACATGGCCATGCGGTGATCGCGATGGCTGTCGACATGCGCCGGGCGGATCGCACCGCCGCGCACAGTCATCACGTCGTCCTGCGAAATATCGACCTCCACGCCCAATTTCGCGTATTCGTCGCGAATGGCAGCCGCACGGTCGCTCTCCTTGTAAGTCAGGCGCGAGGTGCCGTGCAACACGCTGACGCCCTCCGCCACCGCAGCCAGGGCGGCCAGCGCCGGAAAGAGGTCGGGACAGTTCGTAGCGTCGAACTCGAAGGCCCGCAGCGGACGCTGCACGGCCGTGATCCGATCCGCTTCGTCGATCACCGCGGCACCTGCCCGGACCAACGCCGTGCAGATGGCCGTATCGGCCTGCTTCGAGAGCATCGAGAGGTTGCGCACGGTGACCTGTCCCGCCGTGGCACCCGCGACCAACAACATCGCCGCAGCGCTCCAGTCGCCCTCGATATCGAAATGCGTGCCGCAATAGCGCTGTCCGCCGGGGATATAGAACTCCTCGTAGTCGCGCTGGAAAATCTCGACGCCGAACCGCTCGGCGGTATCGATCGTCATATCTAAATAAGGTGTCGAGACGGCATCCGACACATAAAGCGTCGTATCGTTCGCGGCCAGCGGCAGCGAAAGCAGCAGTCCGGTGACGAACTGCGACGAAACCGACCCGTCGACCCGCACCACACCGCCGTGCAACGGGCCGCAGACCTCGATCGGCAGGTAGCCGTCGCGGTCCGTCACCCGGACGCCCAGGTCGCGCAGGGGGCCGGTCATCATCCGCATCGGACGCCCCAGCAGCGTGCCTTCTCCCTCGATGCGGATCGGCGTGCGGCACAACGCCGCCACGGGCGTGAACAGACGCGTCGCCAACCCCGATTCGCCGACATGCAGCGTCGCGGCACGGGGCGCCAGGCCGCCGTGAATCTCCAGCGTATCGTCCGAGAGCCGTTCGACCCGCGCACCGAGAGTCTCGATGCAGCGCAGGGCCGAACGCGTATCGTCGCAGAATTCGATGTGATGCAATTCGGAAACGCCGTCGCAGAGCAACGACGCCGCCAGGGCACGCTGTGCGTAACTTTTCGAACAGGGCGGCGTCAGCGTGCCTTCGACGCGGCCCGGAGGTATGGTGATCTCCATCGTATGCGATAAATCGGTAGTGTCGGTCAGGAATTATTCCGCATGCGTTTCGGCCTCGTCGGGCTTGCGGTTGAGCATCTCCTGCGTAAGTTGGTGGCTCTTCTTGAGTTCGAAATGCTGCCCGAGGTAGACCTTGCGGACCATCGGGTCGGCAGCCAGGTCCTCGGCCGTACCGGTCTTGAGAATCTTGCCCTCGTAGAGCAGGTAGGTGCGGTCGGTGATGGCCAGCGTCTCGTCCACGTTGTGGTCGGTGATGATGACGCCGATATTCTTGTGCTTGAGCGTGGCGACGATCGACTGGATATCCTCCACGGCGATCGGGTCCACACCGGCGAAAGGCTCGTCGAGCAGGATGAACGCCGGGTTGATCGCCACGGCGCGCGCGATCTCCGTACGGCGCCGCTCGCCGCCCGAAAGCTGGATACCCAAGCTCTTGCGGACCTTCTGCAAACGGAACTCCTCGATCAGCGCCTCGACGCGTTCGCGCTGGTACTCCTTCGAATAGTCGGTCATCTCCAGCACGGCGCGGATATTGTCCTCGACCGACAGACGGCGGAAAACCGACGCCTCCTGCGCCAGGTAACCCACGCCCAGCTGGGCGCGGCGGTAGACCGGCAGGTCGGTCAGCTCAGTGATCCGTTTGTCGTCGTCTTCGAGGAAGATACGCCCTTCGTTGGGCTTGATGAGCCCCACGATCATGTAGAACGACGTGGTTTTGCCCGCTCCGTTGGGGCCGAGCAATCCGACGATCTCGCCCTGGTTGACGTCGATCGAGACGTGGTTGACCACCGTGCGGCTTTTGTATTTCTTGACCAGTTCGCTTGTATAGAGGCGCATCGCGTTATCCGTATGAATTTTCGAACCGCTCCCGTTCCGACCTCCCGAATCCCGCCTCCGCAGAGGGCCCGGAAATCGATCCGTCCAAACTTCGTTCGCAGAAAGTTGCGTACGGTTCCCATAAATTTTCTACAAAGTTATGTTTTTTTCCGAAAAGTTTTTTATCTTTACGTTGAATTTTATGATCTAAAGCGTAGAAACGACGAAATGAAACAATACGATTCATCCCTGCTGTACGGAAAGCTGAAGGAGTATTTCGGGTTCTCCTCGTTCAAAGGGAACCAGGAAGCGGTCATCCGCAACGTGCTGGAAGGTAAGGATACGTTCGTACTGATGCCCACCGGAGGCGGCAAATCCCTGTGTTACCAGCTCCCCGCCATGCTCATGGAGGGTGTCGCGATCGTGATTTCGCCGCTGATCGCCCTGATGAAAAACCAGGTCGACTCGATGCGAACGCTCTCCTCCGAGGAGGGCATCGCCCACTTCCTGAACTCGTCGCTCAACAAAACGGCCGTCGCCCAGGTCCGCCAGGACGTGCTCGACGGCAAGACCAAATTGCTCTATTTCGCTCCGGAGTCCCTCACCAAAGAGGACAACGTGGCCTTCCTGCGCAAGATCAAAATCTCGTTCTACGCCATCGACGAGGCCCACTGCATCTCGGAATGGGGTCACGACTTCCGTCCCGAGTACCGCCGCATCCGCCCGATCATCAACGAGATCGGCTCGGCACCGCTGATCGCCCTCACGGCGACGGCCACCCCCAAGGTGCAGCTGGATATCCAGAAGAACCTGGGCATGAGCGACGCCGCGGTGTTCAAATCGTCGTTCAACCGTCCGAACCTCTACTACGAAATCCGCCCCAAGCACGACGTCGACCGCGAGATCATCCGGTTCGTCAAGCAGAACGAGGGCAAGAGCGGCATCATCTACTGCCTGAGCCGCAAGAAGGTCGAGGAGCTGACCGAGCTGCTTCAGGCTAACAGCATCAAGGCCCGGGCCTACCATGCGGGCATGGACGCCGCCACGCGCGCCGCCAACCAGGACGACTTCCTCATGGAGCGCGTGGACGTGATCGTGGCCACCATCGCCTTCGGCATGGGCATCGACAAGCCCGACGTGCGCTACGTGATCCACTACGACATTCCCAAATCGCTCGAAGGCTATTACCAGGAGACGGGCCGTGCCGGCCGCGACGGCGGCGAGGGCTACTGCCTGACCTATTACAGCTACAAGGATATCCAGAAACTCGAGAAGTTCATGCAGGGCAAGCCCATCGCCGAACAGGAGATCGGCAAGCTGCTGCTGCTCGAAACGGTCTCCTACGCCGAGAGTTCGATGTGCCGCCGCAAGACGCTGCTCCACTACTTCGGCGAGGAGTATACCGAGGACGACTGCGGAAACTGCGACAACTGCCGCAACCCCAAGCCCAAGATCGACGCCCGTGCCGCGTTGAAGATGGCGCTCGAAGCCCTGCGCGAAATCGGCGACAAATTCAAGGTCGACTACCTCGTCAACGTGCTGACGGGCAAGAATACGGCCCTCATCAAGAGCTACGGACACAACAAGTCGAAATGGTTCGGGGCGGGCGCCGAGCACGATGCGCGTTTCTGGGGTGCCGTGATGCGCCAAGCGCTGATCCTCGGCCTGGTGGACAAGAATATCGAGAACTACGGACTGATCTCGATCAACCGCAAGGGCGAGAATTACATCGCCATGCCGTTCGCCGTCACCGTAACGCTCGACCACGACTACGACCAGGAGGAGAAAAACACCGAGACCGTCGCGCCGATGGGCAAGGGCGGTGCCGCGGACGAGGAGCTTTTCGCGATGCTCAAGGACCTGCGCAAGAAGGTCGCCAAGCAGCACGGACTGCCGCCGTTCGTCATCTTCCAGGATCCGTCGCTCGAAGACATGGCCGTACAGTACCCCATCACCATCGAGGAGATGCAGAACATCGCGGGCGTCGGTGCGGGCAAGGCGCGCAAATTCGGCGAGGAGTTCGTGAAGCTCATCAAAGCCTACGTCGAGGAGAAGGAGATCATCCGCCCGCAGGACATGATCGTCAAGGGCGTGGCCAGCAAATCGGGCAA
Source organism: uncultured Alistipes sp. (assembly GCA_947573795.1). Lineage (GTDB taxonomy): Bacteria > Bacteroidota > Bacteroidia > Bacteroidales > Rikenellaceae > Alistipes. Next base: position 8,698 of record CANPHE010000020.1, read on the forward strand.
CAAAATCTTCATCATCCAGTCGATCGACCGCAAGATGGATTTCGAGGATATCGCCCGGGCCAAAGACCTCGATTTCGACGAGTTGCTGACCGAAATCGAAGCGATCGTCAACGCCGGAACCAAGCTCGACATCTCCTACTACCTGCGCGACTTCATGGACGAAGACAAAGTAGAGGATATCTACCTCTATTTCAAGGAGGATGCCGAGAGCGACTCGCTCGATGCCGCCATCGAGGAGCTGGGCGCCGACTATACCGAGGAAGAAATCCGCCTGGTGCGCATCAAGTTCATGTGCGAACAGGGCAATTAACCCCCGAGGGGAGGGGCCGAACGACATTCAGCCAAGCAACGTATGCTTCGCAGGACTTTATATACGATCGTCGAACACGATTGCGGCAAGCGGTTTTCCGCCAGCAAAGCCTACGATTTCGTGATGTTCGCGGCGATCGTCCTGGGCATCATTCCCCTGATGTTCCGAACCTCCTATCCGGTATTCCGCTATTTCGAAATCTTCGCCTGCGGCATCTTTCTGTTCGACTATCTCGCCAAGTGGATCACGGCCGACTTGAAGCACCCCGGAGGGAATCCGGTCGCGGCATTTCTGAAATACCCTTTCACACCCCATGCGATCATCGATCTGCTGACGATCCTACCGGGGCTCAACGTGCTGAGCAAGGCGTTCGTCGCTTTGAGAGTTCCCCGTTTGCTGAAAATCGCCCGGATATTGCGGTTGCTCGAACACTCCGAACAATTGACACTGCTGTTCGCCGTGCTTCGGCGCGAACGCAAAGTGCTGCTTTCGGTCCTGTTGATCTGCGTGTTCTACATCTTCACCACAGCCTTGATTATGTTCAACACGGAACTGGAGTTCGCCGATTTCTTCGATTCGCTCTACTGGGCCACCACGGCACTCACGACCGTAGGTTACGGCGACATCTGTCCCCGCACGGACCTCGGGCGGCTGATAAGCATGCTTTCGTCCCTGTTCGGCATCGCCGTCATCGCCCTCCCCTCGGGTATCATTACGGCCGGATATCTGGAGGAGCTGAAAAACGCCTCCGAGAAAAAGCACTCCGACAAATCCGAATAAAATACCGCCCCGAATAGGTTTCGACAGGCAAAGGCGGTTCGTCCCATTCACGAATTTCGCCTCAGAACGATGAAGAAACCATTCGGCTCGACGCACTAAACTAAAGTGACCGAAAGGTATCGAACCGGCGACGACGCCACGATCATCTTCGGCAGGTTCGTCGTATTCGGGGTATTCGAGCGGCAGCCACGTCTGGCACACCGGACTGCGAGGAGGGCAATACTGCATCAACAGCCAAGGGAACAAAGGTTACCGGAAACGGAAATAGCTGCGATCGACAGCTGAAAAGGGATCGTACCCTCGGTACCGAAACGAATATCGGACATAAGCCCGATTTCGTTCCCGAAATATTTTACGCAAATCGGCAATTCCGACCTTCAAAACCGGATGAAATCGAGAAAAAAATCGTATCTTTACAAACGACCCCGAGAAAAACAGGGAATATAACTATTGGATTGCCCCAACTCTCCTCCGAGAAACGGATTTAGGAAAAATCAGATTGGGGAACGCCGCGAGATACCGACTGCCCGAAGTAAAAATGTAATCAAGAAACCGACGAGGCGAAAGCAATCCTATATAGTTACCCCCAAATATACCCGAAATATTCCGATCGATTTCACCAACCCGATAATACCATGAATAAAAAAACTTTCGCCCTCGCCTGTATTTTCTTTTGTGCTACGATCGCCTGGTTGGGTTTCACCCTCTACTGGAAATTCTATGCAGGACACCCCGTGAGCGGCTTCGACTTAATCGTTGCGCTGTTGTGCGTCCTGGCCGGAGGTGCTATGGTCGTCCACGAATTCCACAAGAAAAAGCGCCGCCATCTGCACGAAGTGAACCGCAATCAAATTCCGTAAGCCTTCGCTCGAACTTCGGCAACGCCGCACCGTCCCGCAAGGCGCTCGCACGCGAGTATGCCATGCCGGATGGATATGGCTTGTCCACTCATGATCCGAAAAACACGAAAAACGCATCGAAAACACCGAACGAATATGAAAATCAACTCCCTGCAAATCGTCCGCATCTCAGGCATGATCCTGGCCGTTGCCGGAATCATCTATGCCCTGGAGTATATGAACCGCTCTTTCGCCGTATGGTTCTGGGTCACCCTGCTCGGCATCGGATTCGTGGGACTTTTCGTCACCTTCCGCACGACACAACGACACCTGCGCCTCGAAAGCAAAGCCCGAGCTCGAGCCGCAAAGAAAAAACGCAAATAACGTCCCCAAAAACGAGCTTTCGGACAACCGTTACAACGGCAAAGAGAAGCAGGCATTTCGGAAACGGCCCTTTTCATCGACTTAGGCAATAATTTTACACTAATCCCGTCTAAAACCTGTCACTTTGCAGGCTGTGTCTTAAGTCCCCTCCTCAGAGGGGATTTACGTTCAAATTCTTGTATCTTTTCTCACCTCGGCATAGCCCGAACAAGTTCGGCCCAGTACTCGGTTTATCGAAAAGGTTCCGTTTCTGCGACTGCGGCTCGGTAATTCGACCCAGTTCGATTGCACTCGCCTGGCTCCGCAGGCAAGGGCCAACTCTGGGGACAGAAGGCGCTCGAAAGAACGACGTGCGGCTATTTCCCTCGAAAATCCCGCTTTAGCAGGGCGGTCAAAGGCCGCAAGACAACGAGAGTCCTAAGTACGTCAACGTACAAAAAACGACGAAGTATAAAGTCATACATAGTTACCTAAAATTTAGGTATTACCGAGATTCCTTACCTATTGAGATGAAAAGATTATTTATTGTACTTACGCTGATATTACTGGGAACCCTCGATATTAATGCACAGGTCCGACAGGTGAACGATATTCCTTTATACGAGTATGTGCCAGGTAGACCGCGGAAAGGGGTAGCAATATTTGCGGATACCATATCGCAAGATTCATTAAAAGTATTATTTAAAGTCCGAATTAATCTTGCCCGACCGTTCTGCCCTGGGATGAAGGCAGATATAAAATCCGTCGATTTGCTTAAGATGTGGGCTGTACCCATACATACCATGGCGGTCAAACCTTTTACATTCGAGTTATCGAAAGATGACGAATGCCGGAACAAAGTTTATCAAGATTTTTGGGATCGTTATAGAACCTATATTGAATCATGGTATGAAGGTCTTGCCTATGAGAAAATGTATCTCGAAGATTATCGGGACATGAATTTTTTGCTTTTCATAGGTGTTTTTTGGCTGGTTCCAGAACAGTCATCCATCACCGAGTAAATATTCTATCATGTCTACTTTCAGAGCCAATTTATTTCGGCTCTGATTCTTAGCTATCGCATTGTCAGCAAATTATTCGCATTTTACCAACAGAACGGAACTCACGGCCTCGGACAAAGACGGCAACGGGTAAGGTTGATAGGGATTCTCGGATAGAGCGTACTTCGCCAAAACCGCACGTGAACTTGTTTTCGCCCTCGCTTATTCGTATCTTTGGCTTTGCCGAAGATACTTCGTCTCGGCAGAACCAAGCTGACGCTTGCTTCTGCGCTCGACTTTTCGTATCTTTGAACCGACAAAACATCCGTCGATGGCCGAAGTAAGAGCAAAAAAAGCACTGGGACAACATTTTCTGACCGATCTGAACATCGCTCGGAAAATCTGCAACGCCCTTTCGAGCGAACCGATCCGCACAACGCAACGAACAACCGAAGTCTACCCGGAAACCGCTGCGGCACAACCCGCTGCAAAGCCCTGCGACGTACTGGAGGTCGGATGCGGCATGGGTGTATTGACGCAATTTCTGTTACAACGCGACGACATCACGACCTGGGGCGCCGAGATCGATACGGAGAGCGTCGCCTATCTCCACGCTCACTACCCCGCCTTCACACCGCGACTCATCGAAGGCGATTTCCTGCAACTCGACCTGCGCGAACGCTTCCCCCAAGGGCTGAAGATCATCGGCAACTTCCCGTACAACATCTCCTCGCAAATATTCTTCAAGGTTCTCGAAAACCGCGATCTCGTTCCCGAATGCGTGGGCATGATCCAGAAGGAAGTGGCCGTCCGCATCGCCGAAGGCCCCGGCTCGAAGGAATACGGCATCCTCTCGGTGCTGTTGCAGGCATGGTACGATATCGAATACCTTTTCACGGTCAACGAGACAGTTTTCAATCCACCCCCGAAGGTCAAAAGCGCCGTCATCCGCCTGCGCCGCAATGCCACCGCACACCTCGATTACGACGAACGACTGTTTATCCGCGTCGTGAAAGCATCGTTCAACCAGCGCCGCAAGATGATCCGCAACTCGTTGCGTGCCGTCTTCGGCGACTTCGGCGGCTCGGAGCATCCCTTCTTCTCGAAACGGGCCGAGCAACTCTCCGTCGCCGACTTCGTCGAGCTGACCCGCTGGGTAGAGGAACATACGGCATAAACCGCCCCTCGGTCCGACAGCCGCCCCGCCCGGTCGGATTCGAATATTTCCGGCCCCCCCGGAACCGTTCCGCATGCCCTCCAAACCACCGGCCGTCACCCGGGCATCCTCCGATTCGTCCGTACGACGGCTCGTACCGCACTGCGATAAACCCATCTCGACACCCCTGCTTCTCACGCCCGGCCCCTGAAAACGGCCTCGCATCGTTCCCGGGCCCCGCTCGGTTCGGTCCGAAAATCGTCCGAAAAGCCCCGGCGCATACCATATTCCGCACCCTCGACCGCCCTTTGCGCAAAGCCCGCCGACCGCGCGAACGAAATGAAAGTCACGTTCTTTCAATGTATCACCATTTATCCGCATTTATTATGTAAAATAATAAATACCAATCGATTATTCGGTAAAATTGTAACCGCATAGCCGACCGGATATTTCGGATTCTTTCGATTCATCCGACAGAAATACCACAAAAAGCACCCGAACCGCACCAAAAAGGCACCGTCCTTCCACCGTTCGGTCGCACCCATACCGTTTTCAGGTATTTGTGATTATTGCTTTGCAGAATCAAAAATCTTTGCTTATCTTTGTATTGTTGAATTGAGAACCGAAGTCGATATCTCGATAAATATTGCGGCGGCCCACTCAATCTGTGTGAAGTTGCGTCACTATCTTTTTGAATTCTTCAAAAACGGGCCGCCGCATTTTTTTAACCTCCACCGCAGCATATTTCCGAAGACAACGATTCCAGACGAAGTTTCCGTAACCCTAAGGATCGCCCAAAGCCCTTGCCCGAAACGGGAGGGACGGATTCGGCTGCGAGTACGCGACCGTGTCTTAGGCGAATCGACAGCCAAGAAGCCGACGAAATACATCGTAACCGAATGATATTCCCGCATTTCGATCAATCGGTCGCACCATCGGGAAATAGGCGGCACCCTTGCGGCAAACCGTCATCCGATTACGCCGTCACCCCTTCGAGCACGGCCCGGGTCGCCCGACGCCCGGCCTCGACCAGTTCGCCCGAACGGTAGAATTCGAAAAGTCCGAAGCTGTCGGCCGGAATCTCGATCAGTAGATCGGGACGATAAAGCCGACACATCAATTCGACGATATGTTGCTGCATGATTTGCGACGAGGTGCTGAGCAACTTATAATGGTTGAGCGAAATCTTGGCCCGCTGCGCGGGATCGCCCCCGAAAGGAGCGCTGACATCCACGGCCACGAGCAGATCGCCCCGTTCGCGATGCACGCGATTCAACGGCAACGGATTGACGATCCCGCCGTCGATGAGCACCATGCCGTCGCGCCGCACGGGACGAAATATGGAGGGTATCGAAATCGAAGCCCGGATCGCATCGTAAAGTCCTCCGCTGTCGAATACCACCTCGCGTCCCGTCAACAGATCGGCCGCCACGGCCGCGAAGGGGATGCGCATCTGCTCGATCCGCACGTCGTGCACCAATTCCTCCAGCGCCCGGATCACGCGATCGCCCTTGACCAGACACTCCGTACTGAGCGCAAAATCCACCAATCCGAATACTTTATAGCGGTCCAACGCGCACAACCACGCCTTGAAGGCTTCGAGATGTCCTGCCGCATAGAAGCCGCCCACGAGTGCCCCCATCGAAGTTCCTGCAACGGATGTTATTTCGAATCCCAACCGTTCCAGTTCCTCGATGGCCCCGATATGGGCGACGCCGCGTGCGCCGCCCCCGGCCAGGACCAGCGCAACTCTTCTCCTTTTCATAAATTCTCCGTATCTGTCGCTCCGCATCCCGATCCGGATACGAAACCGCACGGCTGCCTTGCACGCATCGTGCCGCAAAAAGCGGCGGACGCTGCGGGGGCGAAAACTACCCGGCGCAAACCCGGTCCATCCGCACGTCGTGGGGCTCCGCAGGCAACGCCGCCACGATCTGATGGGCGAAGCATACCCCGACCCGAAAGGCCCGCATCCCGTTTTGCGACAGGTATTTGTCGTAGTATCCCCGGCCGCGCCCCAACCGGGCGCCATCGCGCGTGAAAGCCACGCCGGGGACCACCATGAGGTCGATCCGGGCAGGTTCGCACACGGGAGCATCCGCCGCAGGCTCCGCAATGCCGAACGCCCCGCGCACGAGCTTCGCGGGATCGTACGCGAAGAAACGCATCGTATCGCCCTCGACCCGGGGCACGACCAGACATTTGGTCGCACTCCAGCGCCGCAGCGCTTCGTCGGTCGGAGGTTCGTCGGGCAAGGCGCAATAGAGCGCCACGCAGCGTGCCGCCGCGAACTCCGGCAACGACTCCACCTCCCGGAATATCGTCTCCGACGCCTCCCGCCGCTGCCCGGCGGTCAACTCCCCGTTACGCCCGCGCATTGTCTTGCGCAGGGCTTTTTTATCGATAAACCCTTCCATACGAGCATAAATTTCCCGGCCGTTTTTATTGTTATTCCGCAAACAATGGCTATCTTTGCCACCGGGAACACAAATCATATAACAAATATAAACAAATTAAAATCATTATGAGCTGTTTTCTATCCAATTCTTCGCTCGGCAAGAAGTTAGTAATGAGCGTGACGGGTGCGTTCCTCGTGCTCTTCATCCTCTTCCACATGTCCATGAACCTCACGGCGCTCGTCTCCGCCGAGGCTTACAACATGATCTGCGAACTGCTGGGCGCCAACTGGTATGCGCTGGCCGGTACCGCCGTATTGGCTGCCGGTGTCGCCGTGCACTTCATCTATGCGATCATCCTCACGCTGAACAACTATCGCGCACGCGGCACGCAGCGTTACGCCGTCACGGTACAGGAGCCGGGCGTAGCCTGGGCCTCGAAAAACATGCTCGTACTGGGTGTCATCGTACTGCTGGGTCTGGCGCTCCATCTCTATAACTTCTGGGCCAAGATGCAGCTCGTCGAGCTGCTGGGCGGACACGCCAATTCGCTGGGTTACAGCCCGGCCGACGGTGCCGCGCTGATCGCCTACACCTTCTCGCAGTGGTACTACGTAGTTCTCTACCTCGTATGGTTCGCCGCCCTGTGGTTCCACCTCACGCACGGCGTGTGGTCGATGTTCCAGACCGTGGGCTGGGCCAACGACACGTGGTATCCCCGTCTGAAGTGCATCGCCAACATCGTCGCTACGCTCGTATTCCTGGGCTTCGCCGCCGTCGTAGTGATCTACTTCCTCAAGAGCGTGTGCCCCTGCTGCGGCGGTGCCTGCTAAATCCTGATTCGCGAACAATAAACACACAAACGATATGGCTTTCAAATTAGATGCTAAAATCCCCGCCGGCGCTCTGGCAGACAAGTGGAGCAACCACAAGGCGGCTATCAAGGTCGTAAGCCCCGCCAACAAGCGCAAGCTCGACATCATCATCGTCGGAACGGGCCTGGGCGGCGCCTCCGCAGCCGCTTCGCTCGGCGAGCTGGGTTACAACGTCAAGGTCTTCTGCATCCAGGATTCGCCCCGCCGCGCACACTCGATCGCCGCACAGGGTGGTATCAACGCTGCGAAGAACTACCAGAACGACAACGACTCGGTATATCGTCTTTTCTACGATACGATCAAGGGCGGCGACTACCGCGCCCGCGAGGCCAACGTATACCGTCTGGCCGAGGTTTCGAACCTCATCATCGACCAGTGCGTCGCCCAGGGCGTTCCCTTCGCCCGCGAATACGGCGGTCTGCTGGCCAACCGTTCGTTCGGCGGTGCGCAGGTATCGCGTACATTCTATGCCCGCGGTCAGACCGGCCAACAACTGCTGCTGGGCGCTTATGCTGCGCTGAACAAGGAGATCGCCGCAGGTTCGGTAAAGAGCTACCCGCGTCACGAGATGCTCGATATCGTCATCGAGGACGGCGAGGCCAAGGGTATCATCGCCCGCAACCTCGTCACGGGTGAAATCGAGCGCCACGGCGCTCATGCCGTCGTGATCGCTACGGGCGGCTACGGCAACGTCTTCTTCCTGTCGACCAACGCTATGGCTTCGAACGGCTCGGCCGCATTCCAGTGCTACCGCAAGGGTGCCGGCTTCGCCAACCCCTGCTTCACGCAGATCCACCCCACGTGCATCCCCGTGCACGGCGACCAGCAGTCGAAGCTGACCCTCATGTCGGAGTCGTTGCGCAACGACGGCCGTATCTGGGTTCCCAAGAAGTTGGAGGACGTCAAGGCCCTGCGCGCAGGCACCAAAAAGCCGTCGGACATCGCCGAGGAGGACCGCGACTACTACCTGGAGCGCCGCTACCCGGCCTTCGGCAACCTCGTGCCGCGCGACGTGGCGTCGCGCGCCGCCAAGGAGCGCTGCGACGCAGGCTTCGGCGTGAACGAGACCGGTCTGGCCGTGTTCCTCGACTTCAAGACCGCCATCGAGCGTCTGGGCAAGGATATCATCAAGCAGCGCTACGGCAACCTCTTCGACATGTACGAGGAGATCACCGACGTGAACCCCTACGAGCAGCCGATGCAGATCTTCCCCGCCGTACACTACACGATGGGCGGCATCTGGGTGGACTACAACCTGATGACCACCGTTCCGGGTCTGTACGCGATCGGCGAGGCCAACTTCTCCGACCACGGTGCCAACCGTCTGGGTGCTTCGGCCCTGATGCAGGGTTTGGCCGACGGTTACTTCGTGTTGCCCTACACCATCGGCGACTACCTCTCGCACAAGATTCAGGCTCCGAAGGTGAAGACCGACACCAAAGCCTTCGACGAGGCCGAGAAGGCCGTTCGCGAGAAGATCGCCAAACTTTTCGCGATCAAGGGCAAGCAGTCGGTGGACGACATCCACAAGAAACTCGGCCACATCATGTGGGAGAACGTCGGCATGGCCCGTACGAAAGAGTCGCTCGAAAAGGCGATCGTCGAGATTCAAGCCCTGCGCAAGGAGTTCTGGAAGGATGTGAAGCTCGTGGGTTCGGAGAACGAATTCAACGTCGAGCTGGAGAAGGCACTCCGTCTGGCCGACTTCCTCGAACTGGGCGAACTGATGGCCCGCGACGCCCTGAACCGCGAGGAGTCGTGCGGCGGTCACTTCCGCTCGGAGCACCAGACCCCCGAAGGCGAGGCACTGCGTCACGACGACACCTTCGCATACGCCTCCGTATGGGAATACAAGGGCATGGACAACGAACCCGAGCTCACCAAAGAGCCGCTGGACTACGAGTTCACGCACCGTGCACAGCGTAACTACAAAGACTAATCCGATCTGACGACACTTTAATAACACTGGGAATTATGAATTTCACATTAAAGATATGGCGTCAGAAGGACGCCAAAGCCAAGGGCGGTTTCGAGACCTACAAGGTCGATAACATTTCGGCCGACACGTCGTTCCTCGAAATGCTCGATATTCTGAACAACAACCTGATCCACGAGGGCAAGGAGCCCGTGGCCTTCGACCACGACTGCCGCGAGGGTATCTGCGGCATGTGCTCGCTGCATATCGACGGCCATGCGCACGGTCCGGGCCAGGGCGCTACCACGTGCCAGATCTATATGCGTAAGTTCAAGGACGGCGCAACGATCACCATCGAGCCGTGGCGCTCGGCGGCGTTCCCCGTCATCAAGGACCTCGTGGTGAACCGTTCGGCCTACGATCAGATTCTCCAGGCCGGAGGTTTCATCTCGGTGCGTACCAACTCGGTGCCCGACGCCAACGCCATGCCGATTCCGAAGCCGGATGCCGACGAGTCGATGGACGCTGCCGCCTGCATCGGCTGCGGAGCCTGCGCCGCGACGTGTAAGAACGGTTCGGCGATGCTCTTCGTCGCAGCCCGCGTATCGTCGCTCGCCAAGCTGCCCCAGGGTCGCGTAGAAGGTGCCCGCCGTGCCAAGGCGATGGTCGCCAAGATGGACGAACTGGGCTTCGGTAACTGCACCAACACGGGTGCTTGCCAGGCCGAGTGCCCGAAGCAGATTTCGATCGCGCATATCGCGCGTCTGAACCGCGAATTCCTCGCTGCCAAGCTGGAGGACTAATACGCTCGGGGCCTTTCAGGGCATCCCGCAACGAACCGCAGCGGCCGTATGGTCGCTGCGTTTTTTTTATGTGAAAAGGGTTTCGCAGGTTGCGGCTCGGGGCAAGATGTGCCTGCGGGGCCAGTGCAGCGAGCCTTCGCTCGGGAAAGAACACGTCCCAAGCGGTTCGCCGCCAGCGGAGGCTGCGCGAGCCCTCAGGCGAGTAGCAGTCCGCCGCTGGGGATGGCGGCGAACTGCGCGGCTCTGACAAGCCGCCGAAGATGATCTTTGCTGTAAAGTCAATCGCAAATCCCCGCTCTTAGCGGGGCGAATCACTTGTGCAATTCTATTTTCGTGTACTTTTTAACCGCAAAAAACGCCAAAAACTCCCCGGGCATGCCTCGCCTATACCATCACCCTAACCTGGCTTCGCGCGACTAAAAGCCGGGATTTATGAATTTGAGTGCCGATATCGTTATTCCAAAGTTTGCGGACAGAATCATCTTCGGCGGCTCGCGCTTTCAGCGAGTCCCCCAGCGCTACCGAAGATGGCAAGGCTATGCCTTGCATTTTGCAAGTGAAATAAGAAACGTGAAAAGTCTTTTTCAGGGTAGTCCACAAAATCTTTTCATGTTTAACTTTTCACCTGCAAAAACGGCTCTTTACCAAACGCAAGGCGCAGCCAAAAGCGGCACAAGACGGAAATCCCAAGCACAAAAAAACTGCGGCCCCAAGGGACCGCAGTTTACTTATGATAACGCTGGAATTACTTCGTGCGTGCCGTGCGAACACGAATGTCCGAAACGGTCTTGTAAATCTTCAGCGAAGCGTTCGACGAAGCAACTGCCGTTCTGTCGAGAATGCTCTCCTCACGACCCAGCTGCATCAGCGGGTTCACCGTACGAGCAGGAGCGGGAAGCGAAGTCAACTTAACCTTAACAGACTTCGAAACCTTTGCTGCGTCAATCTTCGACAACATGCCTTCAGCGAAACCGGCTGCACTGGGAACAATCCAATGCTTGGAGCCCTTGAATGCCTTAGCTGCCGAAGTCGTAGTGCTACCAGTAGTCTTAGCGCTAATACTCTTCGTCGTCGAAGCACCGGAAGCATTGGAAACCTGGAAAATAGCCATATACTCCGTATTTGGAGACATATTCTGATATGTAAGCAACAATCCTCCGCTGAGCATGTAATTAAGATACTGATCCGGCAATGCCTTACCTGCACCCTGCACAATATCACTCAAAGAGTGTCCTGCATCCAAAAACTTATCAATTTCCGCTTTTTCGGCTGCTACATAGTATCCGGAAACTGCATCTTCGGACGCTTCAGCAACAAACGACATCATATTGTCGGTATTCTGACCGTTCTGATCGCCTGCACGAGCCTGAAGCGTTAAGGTCGGTCCGTTGCCCGAGTTGCCGCCACCGCCGTTGCCTCCTGGGGTAAACGATACGCTTAATACAGCAGTCGTAGCTTTCCCGGAATTCACATCGTAGCCAAATACGACGGCCGAGTATTCCTTACCGGCGCTAAGGTTCGTATAATCGTAAGAATCATTCCCCTGGCTAATCAACTTAACAAAATTATCGCCATAACCCTCCTGGAATACCGCAACGATCTCCGCATCGGATTTTCCGGCAAGGATCGAAGCCGGCTGGCAATCGAAGAAATAAGTCATCGAATTGCTTGCAGGAACAACCGAAACGGTAGCCTTCGACGAGGTAATGTTCGTTGCCGAAATCGTAAAGTTCGCATCTTTGTTCGAAACAGACTGCGGAGTGTCACTACCACTACCCGCCGGTGTCGTAAACGGAACACGGAGAACCGAAGTCGTAGCGCCAGTAGCATCATAACCGAACGTTACGATCATATAGGTCGTACCGGGGTCGAGATCATCCCAGTCATAGTCATCGGGGCCCGAACTAACAATATTGGCAAGGCCATACTGAGCGTAAGCATTCTCAATGGCTGCGATAATGTCGGCGTCGGAAGCAGTAGACCAGGTTCCGGGAACAAGATCGAAATAGTAGGTCGCATCGGTCTTGGGAGTAACATCTACCGAGCAGCTCGTGCTGGTAATATTCGAAATCTCAACCGTAAAGTTGGCATCGCTACCCTTAACAGTGTCGTTGCCGGGATTGGGATCGTCACCGCCGCCCGAAACAGGACCGTCAGCCGTCTTGGTCATCGTGTAAGGACCTACCGGATAATCACCAGCCGTATAGCCATCGGCAGGTTTGTAGCCACCCCAGCCGCTGCCATCAGCATACTTCAAGAAAACTTCCACGCCGGATACCGTATAGGTATTATTGTCGCCTTGCAGCGATATTTCACCGCCGACCATCGTGGCCGATTTGTTGTTCGCTCCGAGCGTTGCCTCCAAGGCATCGAAATTACCCGAGATCAAATAATATTTGCCATCATTATACAAGAAACGGCCTTTCCAATATACGTCACCTTTGTCGACGGATGTAATCAACTGGTCATTGGGAATGGAAAGCGTGCCGTTGGAATAATTCGCAGCAATCGTGATCGATGCCTCCTCACGCAGCCCGGTGATACCCCAGCCCGTGATCTTGAACGACTTGTTGTAGACATCCTCGGCGATCTTCACATTGAATGAAACCGGTTGACCGTTGATCTCCGACGAAGTACTGGTGATCGTCCAGTCGCCGACCCACGCAGCATAGCCTGTGCGCGGTTTGTCGTCGTCGCCGCCCTGGTTGCCGCCGCTTTTCTCCTTGGTGGTGAAGGTCGACTTCTTAACCTCGGTCGTAACACCCGTCGAGTCGTAACCGAACAGGATCATATAGTATTCGGCACCCGAAAGCAGGCCCGAAACAGCTACCTCCTGCGAACCGTGGAGGACTTTGCCCTGAAGACCGTCCTTCGGATCGGCCTTGGCATACATATCCTCGAGCGCCGAAATCAGCGCTGCGTCATCGGCGAAGAAGTCGTCGACGGTCTTCTTGAGCTGCACTTCGCAGATATAACCGTTCTGGCCATTCTCCTCGCCATTGGCACGGAGCGCCGAAACAGCCACTTTAACGGCATCGGTCGTGATATCCTTGGCTTCCGACGACAGTACGAGGTCCACCGGAGCGGGCGTACCGCTGGTGAAAGCGACCTTGGCCAGCGGCGAAGTAACCTCGCCGTTGAGCGTAATACCGTAGCAGTAAGCGTAGTACTCGGTCTGCTTGGTAAGACCCGAAACCGGTACCGTCACCGTCTCGGAAGTCGAGCTGACCGAAACTACCGTCTCCAGGTAGCTCTGGAAATTCATTTCGCGATCGAGTGCCTCCTTCTGGAGATTCTCGACATCGTTGGCCAGGAATGCCGCATCGCTGGCGAAGACATCGAAGAGCTCCTTCGTCGCAACACCGCAATAGAACGTGGCACCCAACTCGCTCGGCGTTACGAGCACCGAAACGCGCGAATCGAGAACGCTCGAAACATTGATGGAGAAGGTGTAGCTCGGAACCTCCTTACCGGGATCGGGAGGGGTAGGACCGGTCTGCTCCGTACCATCGTCGTCGCAACCGGGGGCCATGAACATCACTGCCGCAGCCGCCAGAAGCGTTCGCAAATAGGATTTGAAATTAACCTTCATAGGCTTGAAATTATAAATAAAGTTAACAATCTGATACCGAAAACATTAGGGCATAGAATCGCTTCTATGCCGCTCTAAGGCATCAAGTCTCTGCGACAAATATAACTATTTTATCTGAAAGTTGTATCATACGGCGTTCGGCAGCGATCGGGTAAAATACAGTCCCCAAGGCGTATTTAATTACAATTTTCGGATTATTACCCATTCGGGATTACAATCCGTAAGCAGGATATGCCTTTTGCGCAAGAATCGTAGACGAAAAAATTTATAAAAAATTTTGGTAACTGAATGCGGCTTCGCAGGAAGCAGGCCGTCGGCCGCCGGTTCGCTCGAAACGGGTTCGCCCCGGCATCGCTCCGGGCTGTCACTCCTCGTAGAGCAGATACGACCGGCGGAGTTGCCGGTAACGCTTCAGTTCATCCTCCCAACGGGCACGGATATCCGCTTCGTCGGCACCCGCGAGGATCATTTCGCGCACGTAATCGACACCGACGAGCTTTTCGAACATGGGATTGAAGAATTTCGGATCGCGGCCCAGGGCACGGCAGGCGTCGATAAGCCAGCGAAGCGAGAAGCCCGTAGCGCGGGCCTCGTCGAAAGACATATTGCCGAGGTCCTCGCCGCGGCAAGTCTTACCCTCGTGAAGCGGATGTTTGGCCCCGGCGGTCGGACGCGGCGTGAAACGATAGGGATAATCCGCCAGACCGGGATGTCCGTAGACCTCGAAAGGCCGGTCGGTGCCGCGCCCGACGCTCACGGAGGTGCCTTCGAAAAGGCACAGCGACGCATAGAGGTATACGGCGCGCTGAGTCCGCAAATTGGGCGACGGAGGGACCGGAAGCTCGTAGGGGGTCGAGTGGGTATAGTTGCGGCAGGGGACGATCGTGAGGTCGCACGGTTTCGCCCACCCCTCGCCGACGGCCATGCGGGCGATTTCACCCATCGTAAGGCCGTGCAGCACCGGAATCGGCAGCGCCCCGACGCCCGAGTAATAGCGGGACTGGAGCAGCGGCCCGTCGACCTTATCGCCGTTGGGATTCGGACGGTCGAGGACGACCACCCGGTGGCCGTAGGCGGCGCAGGCGTCCATCATCCGGAGCATCGTTATATAATAGGTATAAAAACGCAATCCGACATCCTGCATGTCGACGACGAGCACATCGAACGAACGCATCGTCTCGTCGGACGGACGGCGGGTGTTGCCGTCGTAGAGCGAGCGGATGGGAATACCCGTGGCGGGATCGACGGAATTACCGACGTGTTCGCCCGCATCGGCCGTACCGCGAAATCCGTGTTCGGGGGAGAAGATGCCCGTGACGTCGAACCCCTGCGCATGGAGCAGATCGACCAAGTGGACAAGCTGCGCGGAGTGCGGCTGCACCCGCTGTTGCGGACCGGGGGCCTGCGCGGCGGCCACGGTCTCGGACGACGGAGGCTGCTGGTCGGGATGCATCGGATGAATCATCTTCGGAGGGATGTTCGGGGCGGGTTCGACCGAAGTTATTCCGAGTTTACCCGAAGTTATTTCGAGTTCGGCCGTCGCGGTTGCGGGTGCGACTGGTGCGGAGGAACTCGGCATCACGGCCACGGAGGTGTGGTTGGCCAGTACGGCGACACGCTGCCCCCGCAGCAACGGAAAGTAAGCTGCGGTATCGGTCATACCGACCTGGATTTCGGTTGTCGTAGAGGCCGTTTGCATCGGCTGTTGTGCGCGGCATGCCGTGACGATCGACAGCAGCCCCAATCCATACAAAAATGCTTTTCCCATGGAAGCAAAGATACGAAAAGTCGAGCGCAGAAGCAAGCGTCAGCTTGGTTCTGCCGAGACGAAGTATCTTCGGCGAAGCCAAAGATACGAATAAGCGAGGGCAAAAGCAAGCTCGCTTGCATTTTTCCGAGGCGCAGTATCTTCGGCGCAGCCAAAGATACGGATAAGCCAGAGCAATATCAAATTTATTGGAACATTGCCAAGCAGAAGTAACTTCAGCTAATAAATGCAGTCCGTAAGACTGCGCGAGCCGTAGCCTCCCCCGGCGGAGGCTCGCTACGCTCACCCCGCAGGCCACGACTCGCCCTCGGCCATCGAAGAAGATTATCGGCAAATCGATGCGACCCTACAGGATCGTGCGGGCCGCAGTACGCAAATCAACATCGGTGGCAGACTCAGCGCCGCAGGCGTTGCATCTTCGGTGCGACCGGCCCAGCCGCCGAAAATGGTTATCGGCAAATCGATGCGATCCCATAGGATCGTGCGAGCCGTAGCCTCTCCCGGGCAAAGCTCGCAGGAGTCCGAGAACAGATAACGGCAAAACGCAAGAACCGCGGCCTTCCCTAAGGTCGGGTATTTCTCAATTGCCCCCGCCTACGCCTCTGCGCCGAACTCCATCAAATAGGCCTTGATGAAGGCGTCCAGATCGCCGTCCATGACCGTCTCGACAGCCGAGGTCTGCACCCCGGTGCGGTGGTCCTTGACGCGGCGGTCGTCGAAGACGTAGGAACGAATCTGCGAACCCCACTCGATCTTCTTCTTCGAGGCTTCGAGCGCCTGCTGCGTGGCCATGCGTTTGTCCAACTCGCGCTGGTAGAGCTTCGAGCGCAGAATACGCATGGCGTTCTCGCGGTTCATCAGCTGCGAACGGGTCTCCATGTTCTCGATCAGATACTCCACCGGTTCGCCCGTATCGGCATCCTTGCCGTGATAACGCAGGCGCACGGCCGTCTCGACCTTGTTGACGTTCTGACCTCCGGCACCCGACGAACGGAACGTGTCCCACTCGATATCCGAAGGATTGATCGTGATCTCGATCGTATCGTCCACGGCGGGCGATACGAAGACCGACGCGAAGGTCGTCTGCCGCTTGTTGTTGGCGTTGAAGGGCGAAAGACGCACCATGCGGTGCACGCCGTTTTCGCTCTTGAGGTATCCGTAGGCGTATTCGCCTTCGAATTCGAGCGTGCAGGACTTCACGCCCACCTCGTCTCCGGCCTGGTAATCCAGCACCTTGACCTTGTAGCCGTGGGCCTCGCCCCAGCGCGTGTACATGCGCAGCAGCATCGAGGCCCAATCCAGCGCCTCGGTACCTCCGGCTCCGGCGTTGATGTCGAGAATGGCACCTAACTTATCCTCGTCGCGGCGCAGCATGTTGCGCATTTCGAGCTTCTCGATGCATTCGAGCGTGCGGGCATATTGTTCGTCGAGCTCGGCCTCGCTCACCACCCCCTCCTTCAGGAAATCGGGCATCAACGCCAGGTCCTCGACCTCCTTGCGGACAGTCTCGTAGTCGTCGACCCACGCTTTGATCGACGCTACCTTGCGCAACTGCTCGCGTGCCGCCGCGGGATCGTCCCAGAAATTCGGTTCCTGGGTCTTCTCCTCCTCGTTGCGCAGATCGATGCGCTTCTGCTCGATGTCGAGGCAGCGTTCGAGCGCTTCGCGGCGCTGCTCCATCTGCCGTATCTGTTCCGTGAGTACCATATCGTCGTCAGAATTTCAGGTTCAGTTTACGTGCCGCGAAGGCGAGAATCAGATCCGCCGTCCCTTCGTCGCCCAACGACGACGAATTCACGCACAGATGGTAGGTCGCGGCTTCGCCCCACGTGCGCGAACTGTAATAGTTGTAATACTCGGCTCGCGCGGCATCGCCCCGCTCCATGCGGGCCCGGGCCTCCGCTTCGCCGCATGCGTGTCGCTGGCGGATGCGGCGTACACGATCCGCATCGTCGGCCGTAATGAAGACATTCACTGCGCGCGGATCGTCGCGCAGGATATAATCGGCGCATCGTCCCACGAAAATGCAGGGTCCGGCAGCCGCCAATTCGCGAATCACGTCGCTCTGAATCCGGAACAGCGCATCGGCCGACAAGACGTCGGTCATGCCGCCGCCGTCGCCTGCCAGCGGCGAACGCAGATACCCGAGCAAGGTCGAAAGCATCGTCTTGCGGCGCATCTCGTCGGTCTGCTCGAAGACTTCGGCGCACAGTCCGCTCCGCCGGGCAGCCAGTTCGAGCAGTTCGCGGTCGTAGAGCGACACCCCGAGCCGCCGGGCGATGATCTCCCCGACGACCCGGCCGCCGCTTCCCAACTGACGGCCGATATTGATGACGAATCGTGATTCCATAGGTCGAATGGTTGTAAATTTTCCGTTTGTTTGCATTCCGGGCGTCAATCCCCGCCGGTCAGTTTCGGGCCGAGCTCTCCGCCGCCATCCGCCGGAACTTGCGCAACTGGGCGGTAAGCATGCAGAAGGCCACGACCGAAGCCAGCAGGTCGGCAAGCGGCATCGAGCACCACACGCCCCAACTGCCGCCCCACTCCGTGTAGCGGTCGAACACCTGCGGGAGGATGAGCAGTCCCGGCATCAGAAACAACAGCTGACGCGACAGGGAGAGGAAAATCGCCTTCGAAGCCATGCCGATGCTCTGAAAAAAGTTGGTCGCCACCATCTGGAACCCGATGATCGGGAAAAAGACGAGCACGATGCGCATGCCTTCCGCCGCAAGCCGGATCAGCTCCTCGTCCTTGGTAAAGAGCGACACGGCAGCCCGGGGCGCCAGCTCTCCGAGCAGAAAACCGGCCGTGGTGACGCACGTGGCTCCGATGATCGTCAGTCGCAGAACGTGCAGCACCCGGTCGTACTGACGCGCACCGAAGTTGTACCCGGCGATGGGCTGCATTCCCTGGTTGATGCCGATGACGATCATCACGAAGAAGAACGCCAGACGGTTGACGATGCCGTAGGCGCCGATCATCAGGTCGCCGCCGTACTGTTTGAGCCCCTTGTTGATCAAAATCACGATGAAACACGCCGCCAGGTTCATCAAAAAGGGCGACATGCCGATGGAGAGCGTGTCGCGCACGATCTTGCCGCGCAGGCGGTAGATGCCGCGGCGGAGGTGCAGCAATTCGTTGCGGTCGGAAAGGATGCGCAACTGCCACACGAGCGAGATCATCTGCGCCAGGATCGTCGCGATGGCCGCACCGCGAATGCCCCATCCGAAACCGTAGATGAAGATCGGGTCGAGAATCGTGTTGATGACGACGGTGTTGATCGTCGCGTACATCGACTTGCGCGGATGCCCCGAAGCCCGTAATACGGCGTTCAGGCCCAGGTACATATGCGTCACGACATTGCCCGACAGAATCACGGTCATGTACTGGCGGGCGTAACCGATCGTCGCGTCGCTGGCCCCGAAGAAGTAGAGGATCGGATCGAGCGCCCACAGCGTCACGAGCCCGAACGACACTCCGATAATCAGATTCAGCACCACGACATTCCCCAGCACGAGACCCGCCGTTTCGTAATCGCGCTGCCCGAGCCGCATGGATATCAACGTCGCAGCACCCACGCCGACGAGCGATCCGAACGCTGCGGCGAGGTTCATCAACGGGAAGGTAAGCGCCAAACCCGAAATCGCCAACGGCCCGACACCCTGGCCGATGAAGATGCTGTCGACCATGTTGTAGAGCGACGCGGCGGTCATGGCGATGATCGCGGGTACGGCATATTGTACGAGCAGCTTGCGGATACGCTCGGTCCCGAGCTCCAGCGCTGCCGATCGGGGTTGTGTCATTCGTTGTTCGTATTAGTCGCGTCGACGCGCCGCACCGCTTCCACGATGCGGCACACGCCGATGCGGTCCGCGACTCCGGACAACGGGCCCGGAGTTCGCTCCATATATCATTCCAGCTCCCAATCGCTGCCGTCCTTGCGGTCTTTCACGCGGATACCGGCAGCCGAAAGCCCGTCGCGAATGCGGTCCGAAGCGGCCCAGTCCTTCGCGGCGCGCGCCTTCAGACGCTCGGCCAACAGCATCTCGACCAGCGGCGTCACGTAATCGCGTCCCGAGGCCGTACCCGCGGATTTCTCGTCGCGCAGGCCCAGGATGTCGAACGCATAGCGGCGCACGGTGGCCGTGAGCGCTTCGAGATCGGCGGCCGCGATGGTCTGCTGTCCGTCGACGATCTGGTTGATGATGCGCACCCAGTCGAAGAGCGCCGAGATGACCATCGGCGAGTTCAGGTCGTCGGCCATCGCCTCGGCGCAACGGCGCTCCAGCTCGGCGGGATCGACCGTCGAGGCGGCTGCGGGCTTGATCTTCCCGAGGGCCTCGATGCCCTTCATCAATCGGTCCAACCCCTTCTCGGCAGCCTGCAACGCCTCGTTCGAGAAGTCGAGCGTCGAGCGGTAGTGGGCCTGGAGGACGAAGAAACGGATCGTCATGGGCGAATAGGCCTGCGCCAGGAGCTTGTGGCTGCCCGTGAAGAGCTCTTCGAGGGTGATGAAGTTGCCCAGCGATTTGCCCATCTTCTGACCGTTGATCGTAATCATGTTGTTATGCACCCAGTAGCGGGCCGAATCGCACCCCAGAGCGGCCGTCGACTGCGCGATCTCGCACTCGTGGTGGGGGAACATGAGGTCCATGCCGCCGCCGTGGATGTCGAACCGCTCGCCCAGGTAGCGCGTCGACATGGCCGAACACTCCATATGCCAGCCGGGGAATCCGTCGCTCCAGGGCGAGGGCCAGCGCATGATATGCTCGGGCGAAGCCTTTTTCCACAGGGCGAAGTCGTAGGAGTGGCGTTTGTCGCCCTGACCGTCCAGCTCGCGGGTGTTGGCCACGATATCGTCGAGGTTGCGGCCCGAAAGGCGCCCGTAATTGTACTTGGCGTTGTATTTCTCCACGTCGAAGTAGACCGAACCGTTCGACACGTAGGCATATCCCGCGTCGAGAATCCGCTGCACGAAGGCGATCTGCTCGATGATGTGTCCCGAAGCGTGGGGCTCGATCGAGGGCGAAAGGACGTTCAGCGCATCCATCGCGCGGTGGTAACGCTCCGTGTAGTAGTGCGCCACCTCCATGGGTTCGAGCTGTTCGAGCCGCGCCTTCTTGGCGATCTTGTCCTCGCCCTCGTCGGCATCGTGTTCGAGGTGTCCCACGTCGGTGATGTTGCGCACGTAGCGGACCTTGTATCCGGCAGCCTTCAGGTAGCGGAACAGCAGGTCGAAGGTCACTGCGGGGCGCGCATGGCCCAGGTGCGGATCGCCGTAGACCGTCGGGCCGCAGACGTACATGCCCGCGCGTCCCTCCACGAGAGGCACGAACTCCTCCTTGCGGCGCGTGAGCGTATTGTAAAGCATCAATTTCGATTCCATAACAGAGAATTTTACCGCAAAATTAACAATTTTAATTGAGAAACCGCCAATCCCCGCGACTTCTCCACCGACAAAAAGGCGGCTTTGCGGCATTTGCGGCCAATAAGGCGGCAATAAGGATTGGATTTCCCCGTTAAATGATTAATTTTGCACGTTAAACACAAACGCTGCAAACACGAAAATTTTCGATATGACGCTATTCAAACGCTGGAACAACCTCGTCGGCTGGGCGGTTTTCGCCGTCGCGGCGGTCGTCTACCTGATGACGATGGAGCCCGTGTCGAGTCTCTGGGACTGCTCGGAGTTCATCGCCACCTCCTACAAACTCGAAGTGGGCCACCCTCCCGGAGCCCCGCTCTTCATGATGCTGGCGCGCCTGGCGACGCTCTTCGCCTTCGGCAACCCCGACTACGTAGGTATCGCCGTCAATGCCATGAACTCCCTGGCCAGCGCCTTCTGCATCCTTTTCCTGTTCTGGACCATCACCCACCTGGCGCGCCGTCTCGTAACGCGCAACGGCGAGGAACTCACCCCCGCATCGATCTGGGCCATCCTCGGCGCCGGAGCCGTCGGAGCCCTGGCCTACACCTTCACCGACACCTTCTGGTTCTCGGCCATCGAAGGCGAGGTCTACGCCCTCTCGTCGATGTTCACGGCCCTGGTGGTGTGGCTCATGCTCAAATGGGAGGAGCAGGCCGACGAACCCCACGCTTCGCGCTGGATCGTGCTGATCGCCTACTGCATGGGCCTTTCGATCGGCGTGCATATCCTCAACCTGCTGACCATCCCGACGCTCGTCTTCATCTACTACTTCCGCAAGACGGAGCGCGTGACGCTGCGCGGCATCGTCGGCGCGACGCTCGTCGCCGGAGCCATCCTGCTCTTCGTCAACAACATCATCATCCCCTACACGGTCTACCTCGGAGCGATGGTCGACCTCTTCGCGGTCAACACGCTGGGACTGCCCGTCAACACGGGCATGGCCCTCTTCTCGCTGGCGCTGATCGGCGGCATGGGCTACCTCTCGTGGTATACCCACCGTCGGGGCAAGGTGGTGCTGAACATCGCCCTGCTGTCGGTGACGATGATCCTCGTAGGATTCTCCTCCTACGCCTCCATGACGATCCGCGCGGCTGTCAATCCGCCCATGAACTCCAACAACCCCAACAACCCCCACGCCCTGCTTTCGGTGCTCAACCGCGACCAGTACGGCGACCGGCCGCTGCTCTACGGCCCCTACTACTCGGCGCCCGTCGAGGGGTTCAAGGAGAAGACCTTCTACTACCTCGACGAGGACGGCAAATACAAAACCGCCTCCTCGATCACGGGTTATACCCATGCCCCGGAGTTCATGCACCTCTTTCCCCGCCTGTGGGACTACCGCAAGGGCGAGAAGGAGTATAAGCAGTGGGCGGCCTACCGCACCAAGGTCGAGACGCTGCGCGACGACAAGGGCGAAATCGTCCGCGACGAGGAGGGACGCCCCGTGCGCGGCGAAGTGCTCGATTTCGGACGCAAACGCACCTACGACACCGGCTACGAGACCCGCACGATCGTCGAGCCGACCTTCCTGGAGAATGTCAATTTCTTCCTCAACTACCAGCTCTCGTACATGTACTGGCGCTATTTCCTGTGGAACTTCGTGGGACGCCAGAGCGACATACAACCCTCGCGCACGCTCATCACCGACGGCAACTGGCTCTCGGGCATCCGCTGGATCGACGAGATGAACCTCGGTCCGCAGGACGACCTGCCGCGCGAGATCGCCGAGAACAAGGGGCGCAACACCTATTATTTCCTCCCCTTCCTGCTGGGTCTCGTCGGGCTGTTGTACCAGCTCAACCGCGACCAACGCAATTTCTCGATCGTCATGTGGCTCTTCATCATGACGGGCGTGGCGCTGGTCGTCTACTTCAACACCTCGCCCGGCGAGCCGCGCGAACGCGACTACGTATATGCCGGTTCGTTCTACGCCTTCTCGATCTGGATCGGGCTGGGCGTGCTGGCCGTGCGCGACCTCGTGGCCCGGATCGCGCGGCGCCGCACCGCGGCGGTATCGGCCGTCGCTACGGCGGTGTGCCTGAGCGTCCCGACGATCCTCGCGGCCCAGAACTGGGACGACCACGACCGTTCGCACCGCTACATGGCCCGCGACATCGGCTGGAACTACCTCATGTCCACGCTGCCCAATTCGATCATCCTCAACTACGGCGATAACGACACCTTCCCGTTGTGGAACAACCAGGAGGTCTACGGCGTACGTCCCGACGTGCGTATCATGAACACCTCCTACCTCGGCGGCGAATGGTATATCGACGAGATGAAGACCAAAGCCAACGATGCCGAAGGGGTTCCCTTCTCGCTGCCCAAGCATAAATACACCTACAAAAACGATTTGATTCCGGTTTACGACCGCATCGATCGGGCGGTGGACATCCGCGAGGTGATCGACTTCGTGCGCAGCGACGACCCCCGCACCCAAGTGCGGCTTGACAACGGCACCGAAGGCGGCGAGCTCTCGGATTACATCCCCACCAAGCGCATCGCCCTGCCCGTGAACAAGGAGAACGCTTTGGCTTCGGGCATCGTCGCCGAGAAGGACCGCGACTTGATGGTCGACACGATCTATATGGACATCAAGCGCAATGCACTGGAGAAAAACCAGTTGATGATCCTCGACATGCTGGCTAACTTCGACTGGAAACGCCCCATTTACCTCACGCAGGTCTATATCCTCCAGGACCTCGGGCTGATGGACTACCTCCAGTTCGACGGCTACGCCTATCGGCTGGTGCCGATCCGCACCCCAGCGACGAATCCGTGGGAGATCGGCCGCATCGACCCCGACTACGCCGCACCGCTGCTGCGCGAAACGTTCCGCTACGGCAACCTGGCCGATCCGCGGGTCTACGTCGATTATTTCATCCAATACAACCTCAGCGCGGCGCACGCCCGCGACTCGTTCGCCCGCGTAGCGAAGGAGCTGCTGCGGCAGAATCGGCCCGAGGAGGCGGTCGAACTGCTCGATCTGGCGCTCGAAAAGCTGCCGACCTCGCAGATTCGCTTCACCGATACGAACACCTATCCGCTGCTGGAGGCCTACTACGCCGCCTCGGCGATGGGTATCGAAGATGCCGGAGCGAAGGGCGACGCACTGTTGCGCGAATATGCCCGCACGCTGATCGAGTATATCGAATACTACCTGCGTTTCGACGGCATCCAGGGCGACATGGTATCGGGTATCATCGACGACAAACTCGACCAGTTGGGCGACGTCTACTACCTGGCCTCCTATGCCGGACGCCGCGACGTCATCGCCGAGCTGAACAGTTATTACCGCACGCTGGGCGTCTCGGAGGAGAACCTCATCGACGCAGGCGACAAATCCGCCGCCGACAGCACGGCCGTAACGGAATAAACCGCCTGGGAGGGAGCTGTCAAGGCTACACTCCTCGGGAATCCTGCGAGTCAGAAAAGTTGCCGGAAGGGAGTGCTTTCCCGAAATTCTGCGAATCGAACCGGGACCTCGAGTAATCGGGGTTCCGGTTTTTTCGTGCGGTGTCGGGTCTCCAATGCTATGTCAGAGCAGAAGCCTGCGAAGCAAGACTTCGACCGTATAGCAAAAAAACCGTACGAGCCGTCCATAATCATTTGCCGAATAATGATATTTTTCATAATATTGCACTCGAACCCACAAAAAAACGAATACGATGGAATGTGATCACACTCCTTCTCAAAAGCCTAAAGACTTCTTGGTATGGGCAATTCTTTGCACCTGCCTTTGCTGTTTGCCCCTGGGTATTGTCTCTATCATCAGATCGTGCCAGGTAAATACTTATTGGAGCCAAGGAGCCTATGAAGAAGCGCGTCAAGCTGCCGTCGAAGCCAGGAAATGGGCTTTTTGGGGCATCGGAATCTCAGCAGCATTCATTGTCCTGTACCTGCTCTTCATCATTGGATGTGTGGCTTTTGGAATAAGTATGGCGGCCCTTGAATAACTGTAATAACTACCCGTTTCGTCAGTGCAAGAGATGGGGGCTTGCAATCCTGCTGCTTGCAGGAATTATGAGTTTGTTTGCGTTATATTATTACATCAATCCAGAGCATTCGATTTGGATGCCTAAATGCATGTTTCGGTTCTTCACTGGCTGGGATTGCCCTGCATGCGGAGGACAACGTGCGGTACATGCGGTTTTGCACGGACAATGGCGCATGGCCATACGCTATAATCCCTTTCTGCTTATCTCCTTACCTTATTTGACAGTGGTAGCATATACGACCTTTTCGACAACCCGCTACGCCCGGCGGTTGAAGACAACCGCACAACATCCTTGGGTGATAAAAACCTATATTCTGCTCTTTTTTTGTTGGTGGGTCTTTCGTAATACCTCTTGGTGGATCGGAGCGAGTTAGGGCGCATGGAGCAAGCGAGGCATACGGACAAAAATATAAAGTTCATGAATCGCCTTTGTGATTCGAACAAGTGCGCTCCTTCGGATCGCGCGAGCCGTAGATTTTCCCGAAGCGCTATGCGCTTCGATTTTTTGTACCGGTAGATGCCAAAGGTACAAAAGCATCCGCATGTCGTTCTCGCGGGATCGTTGCTCACCCGTCGCTTACGCGGGCGGAGTAAGATCGAGCCTTTACTTTCTTCTTACATTCCGGACCGCACTGCCGATTTCTAAAACCCGGCTCTTAGCCGGGCAAGGCGAACGATGATGCGGAATTTTTGTGCCGCTCCGCGGCATGGGTTTAAATTTTTTGCTACGAATTGCGATCCGTAGGATCGTGCAGTCCGCCGCCGGGGGTGGCGGCGGACTGCCTATCGCTTGAAGGCTCCGGCAGTCTCCGCTGGCGGCGAACCGCAAAAACTTTTCACGTTTAACGTTTAACCTATCCCCTTTCGCCTTCATAAATCCCGGTTCTTAGCCGGGCAAAGCGCAGCCTTGCCATCTTCAGCGGCTCGCGCCTTTGGCGGCCGCCCCCAGCCGCCAAAGAGGATTATTCCCACAAAGGAAATTCTTAATTTTGAATTCTTAACTCTTAATTACAAAAAAAAAGCCCCTCCTCGCAAACGAGGAAGGGCTCCTGTAAGTTTCGACAAACGAATTACTTCGAGAGCTCGGCCAAAGCGGTTTTAGCATTCTCGGCAGCGGCGCCGGCAGTTACCTGCTTGAAGGCGGCGATAGCCTGCGGCTTCATCTCCTTGGCGTTATAAGCGGCACCCAGCAGATAGTACATCAGCGACTTGTCGGCCTCGTCGGTCTGTGCGGCAGCAGCAGCCTCGCCCAACTCGATCACCTTGGCATAGTCCTTTTTGTTGGCATAAGCCTGGAGGCGTACGTTCTGGAACAACGCGCTCTCGGGGTTCTTCTCCAACTGCGCATCGGCCATCGCGATGATGCCGTCGTAGTCGCCGGCACCCTGCATCGTAGCTACCTTGTTATTGGTATACAACGCCATCATCTCCTTCGCCTTGGCTACGTCGTCGGCATATTTGGGGTGCTTCTTCGCGGCGATCGCCTCGTAGACCTCCATACCCTTCTCGTACTCGCCCATCTCGCAGTAGCTCATCGCGAGGTTCAGCGCCATGCCCGTGTTGTCGGGGTCGGCCTTGTAACCCTTCTCGAAAATCCCGGCAGCCGTAGCGTAATCCTTGCTGTTGAAGGCGTCGCCACCCTGCACCTGGTAAATCTTGGCCACCCAGCCGTTGGCCTTGGCCATCTGGGTCATGTCGCCGTAGAGTTCGGCCAGCTCGGCCGACTTGGTGAAGTTGGTCAACGCAGCGTCGTAGTTCTTCGTCCGCATGGCGCCACCGCCCAGCATGAAGTAGCATTTGGGCAGCGTCGACTTGGCCGTGGCGACCATCGAAGCGGCCTCCTCGTTGTCCATGCCCTCATCGATGACCTTCTCGAACTTCGCCGCAGCCGTAGCGAAATCCTTGGCTCCGTATGCCGCAGCGGCCTCGTTGTAAACAGCCGCCAAATCCTGCGCCGAGAGCGACACGACCGCCAGCAGCGCAACAACCGATACAAATAACTTTTTCATGTGTTCTATACGTTTTTTGAGTTGTCGATTTTTCCGCACCCTGCCTGAAAAGTGCTATGGATGCAAAAGTATAAAATATTTTCCTTATTTTCAAAACCTAACTGCGCAAACCTGCGAAAAACGAGGTCATAAGCGCTTCGCACTCCCCGGCCAGAACGCCTCCCGTCGCCGTCGTACGCGGATGAAACACGCATTCGGAGTAGCGGCGATAGCCCTTCTTAGGGTCGTCGGCACCCCATACGACCCGGCCGATCTGGGCCCATCCGATCGCTCCGGCACACATGATGCAGGGTTCGACCGTTACGTACAACGTGCAGTTCTGTAAATACTTGCCCCCCAACGTCGCGGCTGCGGCCGTCAGCGCTTGCATCTCGGCGTGAGCCGTCGGATCGGCGAGCGTCTCCACCAGGTTGTGCCCGCGTCCCACCACCGCGCCGTCGGCCACGACGACGGCACCGATCGGCACCTCCTGTGCCTCTAACGCTTTGCGAGCCTCGTTTAGTGCGAGGCGCATGAATTTTTCGTCGGTCTGCGAATTCATTCGAAATGTTTTTTTCAATAGTAACCTGCGACTTTACACGAATGCTCCACGACATTGCCGGTTACGTCCGAGAGAGAGGTCGGATTTGCAAACGCGGCAAAATGCCGCGAAACATCTACCGGTCCGAGCAAAACGACAGTCGAAAATCCGAGTCCGCGTAAAGTTTCATTTTTTGCAAATGTAACGATTTTTCGGGAAACCCGCCGAACCGCAGGGTGCGATTTTCCGTACTCGCCCTTTTCATTTTCCGAACCTTTTACTAACTTTGCGTGTTTGGAATCACGAAACAGATAAAAATCTCATAAATTCCATGTACAGAACCCATACGTGCGGCTCGCTCAGAGCCGAAAACACGAACGAAACCGTCACCCTGGCCGGGTGGGTACAAAAAGTGAGAAACCTGGGCGCCATGACCTTCATCGACCTGCGCGACCGCTACGGCATCACGCAGATCGTGGTCGAGGAGCACTCGCCGGTCGACGTGCGCGAGGCCGCGGCGCGCCTGGGCCGCGAATTCGTGGTGCAGGTCACGGGCCGCGTGCTCGAACGTTCGTCGAAAAACCCCCGGATGGCCACGGGCGACGTGGAGGTCACGGCCGGGAAGCTCACGATCCTCAACGAGGCGCAGACCCCGCCCTTCACCATCGAGGAGGTGTCGGACGGCGGCGACGACCTGCGCATGAAGTACCGCTACCTCGACCTGCGCCGTGCGCCGTTGCAGCGCAACATGATCCTGCGCCACAAGATGGCGCAGGAGATCCGCCGCTTCCTCGACAGCGAGGGCTTCCTTGAGATCGAGACGCCCTACCTCGTGGGTTCCACGCCCGAGGGTGCGCGCGACTTCGTGGTTCCCAGCCGCATGAACCCCAACCAGTTCTATGCGCTGCCCCAGTCGCCCCAGACCCTCAAGCAGCTGCTGATGGTCGCGGGCTACGACCGCTATTTCCAGATCGTGCGCTGCTTCCGCGACGAGGACCTGCGCGCCGACCGCCAGCCCGAGTTCACGCAGATCGACTGCGAGATGTCGTTCGTCGAGCAGGAGGACATCCTGGAGGTGTTCGAGCGCTGGGCCAAGCACATGTTCCGCCACGTGATGGGCATCGAGTTCACGGAGCCCTTCCGCCGCATGCCGTGGATCGAGGCGATGGAGAAGTACGGTTCGGACAAACCCGACCTGCGCTTCGGCATGGAGTTCGCCGACGTCACCGACCTGGCGCACGGCCACGGCTTCGCGGTCTTCGACGATGCCGAGTACGTCACAGGATTCGCCGCTCCGGGCTGCGCCGCCTACACGCGCAAGCAGATCGACGCGCTGACCGAGTTCGTCAAGCGTCCGCAGGTGGGCGCCAAGGGGCTGATCTGGATCCGCGTGGAGGCCGATGCCGTGAAGTCGTCCGTCGATAAGTTCTTCACGCCCGACGAGGTGCGCGCCCTGGCCGAGCGCTGCGGCGCCAAGGCCGGTGACATGGTCTTCATCCTCTGCGGCAAGAAGTTCCGCGCGCTGACCCAGCTCTGCGCCCTGCGTCTGGAGGTGGCCCGCCAGCTCGGGCTGCGCGACCCGCAGAAGTTCGCGCCGCTGTGGGTCGTGGACTTCCCGATGTTCGAGTGGGACGACGAGACGCAGCGTTTCTATGCGATGCACCACCCCTTCACCTCGCCCAAACCCGAAGACGTGCAGTACCTCGAAAGCGACCCGGGACGCGTGCGTGCCAACGCCTACGACTTCGTGTGCAACGGCACCGAGATCGGCGGCGGTTCGATCCGTATCCACGACGCCCAGTTGCAGGCGTTGATCTTCAAATGCCTGGGCTTCACGCCCGAGCGGGCGCAGGAGCAGTTCGGATTCCTGATGAACGCCTTCAAGTTCGGTGCGCCTCCCCACGGCGGTCTGGCCTTCGGTTTCGACCGTCTCTGCTCGCTCTTCGGCGGCTCGGAGTCGATCCGCGACTTCATCGCTTTCCCGAAGAACAACGCAGGCCGCGACGTGATGCTCGACGCTCCTGGCTATGTCGACCAGTCGCAGCTGGACGAACTCTACCTCTCGCTCGTGAAGCCGGAGGAGTAGAGACACATCAAACGACCTTCAAGGAGGGAGCCTCGGATTTGCGGGGCTCCCTTCGTTATCGTCATACTACGGAACGAAAAACCGGGGCTGCCCGGAAAACCGGACAGCCCCGCGAATGGAATCATCGAAAACTACTTCCGAACATCGTCCACCGCGCCGAAATGGAAAAGCGGCGAAGGGGTATGCGCCTCGCGCATGATCTCCCGGATGCGGGCGACGACTTCAGGATGTTCGTCCGCCACGTCGCGATCCTCGTGAATATCGGTCGCCAGATCGTAAAGCTCCATCTTCGCATCGGCATCGGCGCGAACTTCCAGGCAGATACCTTTCCAGTCGCCCAGTCGCACGGCGATCTTGCCGCCGTCCTCGTGAAATTCCCAATAGAGGTACTCATGCTCCTTCGGCGTTCCGGTCCCCAGCAGCTCGGGCAGCATCGAGATGCCGTCCGTAGCGACCGGCAATTCGACACCCGTCATCTCCGCGAAGGTGGGCAGCATATCCCAGAAGGTCGAAATCCGGTCCGAACGACTGCCGGCCTCGATGGTCCCGGGGCACGATGCGATCATCGGAATACGCACGCCGCCCTCATACAGATCGCGCTTGCGACCGCGGAACGGACCGCTGCCGCCGAAGAACTCGGGATCGGCACCACCCTCGCGGTGAGGACCGTTGTCGCTGGTGAAGATCACGATCGTCCGCTCGCGAATGCCGAGGCTGTCGACGAGCGCCATCACCTCCCCGACATAGGCATCCAGCCGCGAAACCGTCGCTGCGAAAGCCGCATGCGGCTCGGGCTGCGAACTATAACTCGTACGGCTCCGCTTCTCGGGGGTATAGTCGCCGACGTTCTTGGGATTCGTCCAGGGGGTCTCTTCGAAACGGCCGCGGTATTTCTCCAGCAGCTCGTCGTCGGGCGGCAGCAACTCGGCATGCGGCAGGATATAGGGCAGAAAGGCGAAGAACTTCCCGGAAGCGTTCTCACGCATGAAGTCGAGCGCCTGCCGGTGAATGACGTCGGGCGCATACTGCGCACGATTCACCAGGTCGTTGCCCGTGAGCCACACCGTATCGCGGTTGTGCCACAGATACTCCTGATAATACTTATGCGCGAGCGCCTGGCAGTTGTAACCGAAGAATTCGTCGAAATGCTCCGTGGGATCACCCTCCGAGCCGGGAGCCCCGAGCCCCCATTTGCCGAAAGCACCGGTTTTGTAACCCGCCTCGCGGAACATTTTGCCCAACGAATAGGTGCCGGCCGGAAGCGCCGCCTGCCCCTCCTTTCCGCGACCGGGGCCGTTGCCGACACCGCCGAGATTGGCCCGCACGGGAGCATGTCCCGTATGCAGGCCCGTCATCAGCACCGAACGCGAAGGAGCGCTGACCGAACTGCCGCAATAGTGGCGGGTGAAAAGTTTGCCTTCCGCAGCCAGACGATCGATGTTGGGCGTTTCGATCTTGGTCTGACCGTAACACCCGACATCGCCGTAGCCCAAGTCATCGGCAAGTATGTAGATCACATTGAAATCCCGTATCGGTTCGCGGGCGGAATCACATCCCGAGGCAAGGACGCCCAACGCCGCTGCCGTCAATAATTTTTTCGGTTCCATCGGTTTCGGTTATCATTTCCGATGGAAAGGTAGGAAAAAATCAAAAGCGAGACAACGAAACGGCCGATTTTATCAAAAAGTAAAATTTCACCCGGACAATTATTATAATAGCATCCGGACAGCCTTTATTTTTAATAAAAATATCCTTCTTTTTAATAAAACCGAATCGCGACAAACACCACCCGACAAGTTTGGTTTTGTCGAGGCTTATCCGTACCTTTGTCTTTCGGCCGCCGGAATCACAGTCCCTTTCGAGGAGGAAATTTCGAAGCAGGTCGGATTTATCGACGCGGCCAGAAGCCGCGAACCATCGACCGCCCGGAGTAAGGGAAGCCGATGCCCCGTAACGTTGTATCAAGCTATTTATCGAACTATGTCCGCCCCTTTAGCCGAGCGTTTGCGCCCCAAGAACATCGATGAATATATCGGTCAGCAACATCTGGTCGGGAAGAACGGCGTATTCCGCAAGTTCTTCGAGACGGGCAACGTCCCGTCGTTCATCCTCTGGGGGCCTCCGGGGGTGGGAAAAACCACGCTCGCACGCATCGTCGCCACGCAGCTCGAACGGCCGTTCTTCACCCTCTCGGCCGTGACCTCGGGCGTGAAGGAGGTGCGCGAAGTGATCGAATCGGCCAAGAAAAGCCGCTTTTTCGACGCCCGGCCGCCGTTTCTGTTCATCGACGAAATCCACCGTTTCAACAAGTCGCAGCAGGATTCGCTGCTGGGCGCCGTCGAGCAGGGCGTCGTGACGCTCATCGGCGCCACGACCGAAAATCCGTCGTTCGAGGTGATTTCGCCGCTGCTGAGCCGCTGCCAGGTCTACATTCTCAAATCCCTGGAGGACAAAGACCTGCAAGTGCTGCTCGACCGGGCGCTGACGACCGACACGGAGCTCAAAACGCGCGAAGTCGAAGTCGCGCAGACCGGAGCCCTGTTCAAATTCTCGGGCGGCGACGCACGCAAGCTGCTCAACATCCTCGACATCCTCGCGGGCGCCACGGAGGGTAAGCTGACGATCTCGGACCAGTACGTCACCGACTGTCTCCAGCAGAACATCGCCCTCTACGACAAAAACGGCGAGCAGCACTACGACGTGATCTCGGCCTTCATCAAGTCGGTGCGGGGCAGCGACCCCAATGCGGCGATCTACTACCTGGCGCGGATGCTGGCCGGGGGCGAAGAGCCGCGTTTCATCGCCCGGCGACTGGTGATCCTCGCCTCGGAGGATATCGGACTGGCGAACCCCAATGCCCTGCTGCTGGCCAACGCCTGTTTCGACACGGTGCACAAGATCGGCATGCCCGAGGCGCGCATCACCCTGGCCGAAACGACGATCTACCTGGCGACCAGTCCCAAGAGCAATTCGGCCTACATGGCCATCAACAAGGCACTGGCATTGGTCGAACACGACACGACGAACCGCCCCGTGCCGCTGCACCTGCGCAACGCCCCGACCAAACTGATGGACAAGGCCGGATACGGCAAAGGCTACAAATACGCCCACGACTACGAAGGCCACTTCGCCGAACTGGAGTTCCTGCCCGAGTCGCTCGCCGGAACCCGCTTTTACGAACCCGATGCGCAGAACGCCGCCGAGGCGAAGATCGCCGAACGCATCCGCACCTTATGGAAAGGTAAATATTGATCCGCCATGAAACGCATAGGAATCATCTCCGACACGCATGGGACGTTCGACGAGCGCCTGCGCGAATTTCTGAAAGACGTCGACGAAATCTGGCATGCGGGCGATATCGGTTCGCTCGAACTGGCCGACGAGATCGCCGCGTTCAAACCCCTGCGGGCCGTATCGGGCAATATCGACGGAGGTGTGACGCGCCGCGTCTATCCCGATTTCCTGTCGTTCGAGTGCGAACAGGTCTCGGTGCTGATGACCCATATCGGCGGCTATCCCCGCCGCTACGACCCGCGGGCCGTGCAACGCATTCAGGCCGTGCGTCCCAAACTCTTCATCGCGGGACATTCGCATATCCTCAAGGTGCAATACGACCCGGTCTACGACCTGCTGGCGGTCAATCCGGGAGCCGCCGGCGAGTACGGTTTCCACCGCACGCGTACGGCCGTGCGGCTGGTGATCGACGGCGCGCAGATGCGCGACATGGAGGTCGGCGAATGGCCGCGCCGGGGATAATCCCCGGTTCCCGGCCAGGAACCGGGTTTCAGAATCGATTGTCCGCAAAGCGCGACGCCCCCGGCCGCCGAGACAATCCGTTCCGAAAAATCTTTCACCTTTAACTCATTACTTTTCACCGAAGAAATCCGCTCCTCTCAGCCTGCGTCCATATACAGCACATTTCAGCCCGCACAATATAAACAAAAGCGTCCTCGTTATCTATGCGAATTCAAAACGAAGACGCACTATGCAACTGAAAATTTCCAAAACACTCGAAGCGATCGTCGCCCGGGTGACTTTCGACACCGCGAAAGCGGGAACCACGCACGCACTGAAGGACCGGCTGGCCCTGGAACTGCTGCGCGAGGAGGGTTCGCTCGCCTATCAGCTGCTCTCGTCCCGGTTGAAAGACTGGGAACTCTACCAGGTGCGCCTGCGCATCGAACACGACACGGAGAGCTCCGCACAGCAGGACGGTGCGCCCGAAACATTCTACCGGGCCTTCGTCGAGGAGTTGCGCGCCTCGACGACGAGCGCACGCAGCATATCGACGGCCC
Organism: uncultured Alistipes sp.; assembly: GCA_947573795.1. Lineage (GTDB taxonomy): Bacteria > Bacteroidota > Bacteroidia > Bacteroidales > Rikenellaceae > Alistipes. The sequence continues at coordinate 42,831 of CANPHE010000020.1, forward strand.
ACGCCCTGCTGGCCATCGTCCGCGACCGCGCGACGGCGACCGCACGCACGCTGGAGATGTACGGCATAACGGCGGAAATCGTCACCGAAGAGTTGCAGAAATTCGCCGTCGGCGACGAATACCGCTCGGAAATACAGGTCCACGTGCTCGATTTCGACGAGGAGCCCGCATCGGGCAAAAAGAGCTCCCAGCTGCTCGACAAGTTCGGCGTAGACCTCACGCGAATGGCCCGCGAGGGTCGCATCGATCCCGTGGTGGGACGCGACGAGGAGATCGAACGCGTCGTGCAGATTCTCTCGCGCCGCAAGAAGAACAACCCGATTCTGATCGGCGAGGCGGGCGTGGGCAAGAGCGCCATCGTCGAGGGGCTGGCCCTGCGCATCGCCCGGGGCGAAGTACCCTACACGATCGCCGACAAGACGCTCTTCTCGCTCGACGTCTCGTCGTTGGTCGCAGGCACGAAGTTCCGGGGCGAATTCGAGGAGCGCATGCAGCAGCTCTTGGACGAACTGCGCCGGGCGAAGGATACGATCATCTTCATCGACGAGATACACACCATCGTGGGCGCCGGATCGACCCAGGGGAGCCTCGACACGGCCAACATCCTCAAACCGGCCCTCGCGCGCGGCGAATTGCAGACCATCGGCGCCACGACGCTCGACGAATACCGCGAGAACATCGAGAGCGACGCCGCCCTGGAACGCCGTTTCCAGAAGGTCGTCGTCGAGCCGACGACTCCCGCACAGACGCTCGAAATCCTGCGCAACATCGCGCCGCACTACGAGCGTCACCACAAGGTGCGCTACACGCCCGAGGCGCTCGAAGCCTGCGTGACGCTCACGGGGCGCTACATCACCGACCGCTACTTCCCCGACAAGGCCATCGACATTCTGGACGAGGCGGGAGCGCGGGCCCATCTGCTTTCGGCCCGCGAACCAGACGAACTGCGGCAGATGGAGACGGCGCTCTGCGAGGCACAGCGCGAACGGCGCGAAGCGGTCGAGGCTCTGGTTTACGAGAAGGCCGCATCGGCGCGCATGCGTGAACTGGCGCTGCGCTCCAAGCTGGGCGAGTCGCGTGCCGAGTGGCGGCAGTCGCTCGAACGTCACCCCGCCGAGATCACCGCCGAACACATCCGGCAGGTCATCACCGCCGCGACGGGAATCCCCGCCGAGCGGGTTTCGGGCTGCGAGATGCAACGTCTGCAAACGCTGCGCAACCACCTCGACAGCCGCGTCGTCGGACAGCAGGAGGCCGTGGCGCACCTCACGCGCTCGATCCTCCGCTCGCGCGCCGGGCTCAAAGACGAGCACCGCCCGATCGGCGTCTTCCTCTTCGTCGGCCCCACGGGCGTAGGCAAGACCCTACTGGCGAAGGAGGTGTCGAAATGGCTCTTCGACGAGCAGCGCGGATTGATCCGCATCGACATGAGCGAATACGGCGAGAAACACAACGTCGCGCGCCTGATCGGATCGCCCCCGGGATACGTCGGTTACGGCGAAGGGGGCCAGCTCACCGAAGCCGTACGTCGCCAACCCTATTCGGTGGTGCTGTTCGACGAGATCGAGAAGGCGCACCCGGAGGTCTTCAACACGCTGTTGCAGATTTTCGACGAAGGGCATCTGACCGACGGTTCGGGCCGCAAGGTCGATTTCCGCAATACGATCCTCATCATGACGTCGAACGTCGGATCGCGCGACGCCGTACAGCGCAGCATACAGGTCGGATACAGCACCTCGTCGAAATGCGTGGCCGAAGCCGAATCGCCGCAGTGCGAGTACCGCAAGGCCCTGGAGCGCACGTTCGCACCGGAGTTTCTGAACCGCATCGACGATATCGTGGTCTTCCGCACGCTCGAAACCGACGACGTGCAGCGGATCGTCGATCTGGAGCTCGAAGGGCTGCTGGCACGCATCGCCCGCCTGGGCTATAAGTTCCGGATCACCGATTCGGCCAAACGCCGCCTGGCGACGATGGGTTACGAGACCCGCTACGGAGTACGGTCGCTCAAACGCACGCTGTCGGACCACGTAGAGGAGCCGCTCTCGGCGCTCATCATCGACGGCAAACTGCACGAAGGCGACACCGTGATCGTCGAATCGGACCGCACGCAGGGAGTCCGCCTGCGCGTGGCATAAGAAACGGGAGTGCCCGGTCGGGCACTCCCGTTTTTAAACGTTTAGCAGTCCGCTGCCAGCGGAGGACGCCGAAACGAATCTAATTGGCGAACTCCAGCCCCTCGGCACCGGCATCGATGCGGATCGGTGCATCGCGCCGCACGTCTCCCGCCAGGATGCGTTTCGAGAGGTCGTTAACCACATAGCGCTGGATGGTCCGCTTCACGGGACGAGCACCGTACAGAGGATCGAATCCCGTCGCGGCGATCCATTCGCGGGCCCGCTCGGTATACTCCAAAGCGATGCCGTTCTCGGCGAGCATCTTGCGCACGATGCCCAACTGGATATCGACAATGCGCTCGATATCGCGGCGCGTCAGCGGTTCGAACATCACGATCTCGTCGATACGGTTCAGGAATTCGGGTTTGAGGTGCTGCTTCAGCAGGTCGATCACCTCGTCGCGCGTCCGTTCCACGACCTCGGGATCGAGCCGCTTGCCGTCGGCTGCCGCTGCGAAACGCTCCTGAATGACCGCCGCGCCCATGTTCGAAGTCATGATGACGATCGTGTTGCGGAAATCGACCGTACGCCCCTTGTTGTCGGTCAGACGTCCGTCGTCGAGCACCTGCAACAAGATGTTGAAAACATCGGGATGGGCCTTCTCGATCTCGTCGAGCAACACCACCGAATAGGGTTTGCGGCGCACGGCTTCGGTCAACTGTCCGCCCTCGTCGTAACCGACATATCCCGGAGGCGCTCCGACCAGGCGCGAGACGCTGTGGCGCTCCTGGTATTCGCTCATGTCGATACGCGTGAGCATCTGATCGTCGTTGAAAAGGAATTCGGCCAGTGCCTTGGCGAGCTCGGTTTTGCCGACACCCGTCGTACCGAGGAAAATGAACGACCCGATGGGCTTGCGCGGATCGTTCAACCCGGCGCGCGAACGCCGCACGGCATCCGAGATCGCCGCGATGGCCTGCTCCTGTCCGACGACCCGTTTGTGGAGTTCGTCCTCCATATGCAGCAGTTTTTCGCGCTCCGAAGCCAGCATCCGCTGCACGGGAATCCCGGTCCAGCGGGCCACCACCTCGGCGATATCCTGCGCATCGACCTCCTCCTTGATCATCGATCCGCCCGCCGATGCCAAGCGGTACTCCTCCTGGTAGGCTCCGATCTCTTTCTCCGCCTCCTGGATGCGGCCGTAGCGAATCTCCGCCACACGGCCGTAGTCGCCCTGGCGTTCGGCCTGCTGCGCCTCGATCTTCAACTGTTCGATCCGATCCTTGTTGGTCTGTATCTTCTTCAGCAAATCGCGCTGTCCCTGCCACTTGGCCCGCATGGCCGCCTCGCGGGACTTCAGCTCCTCGATCTCCCGCGTGAGATGCTCCACGCGCTCCTCGTCCTTCTCACGACGGATCGCCTCGCGTTCGATCTCCAACTGGCGGACTTTGCGGTCGAGCGTATCGATCTCCTCGGGCACGGAATTCATCTCCAGCCGCAGGCGCGACGCCGCCTCGTCCACCAGGTCGATCGCCTTGTCGGGCAGGAAACGCGAAGTGATGTAACGCGTCGAGAGCTCGACGGCCGCCACGATCGCCTCGTCCTTGATCCGCACCTGGTGGTGGTTCTCGTAACGTTCCTTCAACCCGCGCAGGATCGAGATGGCATCCTCGCGCGTCGGTTCGTCGACCATCACCTTCTGGAAGCGGCGTTCGAGCGCCTTGTCCTGTTCGAAATATTTCTGGAACTCGTCGAGCGTCGTGGCGCCGATGGTCCGCAGCTCGCCGCGCGCGAGGGCCGGTTTGAGGATATTGGCCGCATCCATCGCCCCGGAGGACTTTCCGGCCCCGACCAGCGTGTGTATCTCGTCGATGAAGAGCAGGATTTCGCCATCGCTCTGCACGACCTCCTGCACGACGGCCTTCAAACGCTCCTCGAACTCGCCCTGGTATTTGGCTCCGGCGATCAGCGCCCCCATGTCGAGCGAGTAGATCGATTTCGATTTCAGATTTTCGGGCACGTCGCCGTCGATGATCCGGCGGGCAATTCCCTCGGCGATGGCCGTCTTGCCGACACCCGCTTCGCCGACCAGTATCGGGTTGTTCTTCGTGCGGCGCGAAAGGATCTGCAACACGCGCCGAATCTCCTCGTCGCGGCCGATCACCGGATCGAGCTTGCCCGAACGGGCCTGTTCGTTGAGATTCACGGCATATTTACCCAGCGCATCGAACTCCTGCGAAGCGGTCTGCGAATCGACGGTCGCACCCTTACGGAAGGTGCGGATCGCCTCGACGAGCTCCTTCTCGGTCGCTCCGGCACGCTTGAGCAGCTCGGAGGCCCGGCCGCGTTCGACGACCAGCGCCAACAGCAGATGCTCGACCGAAGCGTACTTGTCACCGAAGGTCTTCGTGAAATCTACGGCGCGCTGCACCGTACGCGAAGCGTCCTGCGAGAAGAACTGTTCGCCGCCGCCCTCCACGCGGGGCAGCGACTCCACGGCCCGCTGCGTCTCGTCGCGCAACGCCCGCACGTTCACCCCCACGCGCCCCAGCAGAAAGGCTCCGAGCGAATCGTCCTCGCGGATCACCACGCTCAAAATATGGAGCGGCTCGACAGCCTGCTGTCCCCGCTCCCGCGCCAGGACGAGCGCCGATTGCAACGCCTCCTGCGCCTTTACGGTCAAAGTGTTGATGTTCATATCGAAATGTTTTACGACAGAAACCTACGCAAATCGCCTGCCAGGGCGGCGAAATACGCCAATGTGTCGTATCGTGTCATACGCCGTCTGCCACCGAGCGACATTTCGACCGAAAAAGTGTCAAATTACCGGAAACCTATTATCTTTGCCCCCGAAAACCTCACTTTTTTCGTTCATGTCATATCCGAAAGCTCCGTTTCTGCTGCGTAAATGGCGGCAGATTCTCAAAAAAATCTATGCCCGTACCGACCGGGAAAAGCTGTTGCGTCTGCGCTACCTCGAACGTTTCGGCAGGCAGCCCGATCTCGACGATCCGAAAACCCGCAACGAAAAGGTTCTGTGGATGCTGCTCCACGCCGACACGTCGCAGTGGCCCCTGCTGGCCGACAAATACCGCGTGCGCGAATTCGTCGAGAGCCGCGGCCTGGGCCACCTGCTCAACGAGTTGTACGGCGTCTGGGAATCGGCCGACCGGATCGATTTCGACGCTCTGCCCGACCAGTTCGTCATGAAGACCAACAACGGTTACGGCGACGTTTCGATCGTCACGGACAAACGCACGACCGATACGGAGGCCCTGCGCCGCAAATTCGACCGAATGCTCCGGCGCCGTTTCGGCCTCATGACGGGCGAACACCACTACCTCGCCATTCCGCCCCGCATCATCGCCGAAAAGCTGCTCGTTCCCGACACCGACGACGGATTGATCGACTACAAAATCTACTGTTTCGATGGAGAACCGCGTTTCTGCGTGGTGGTTTACGACCGCATCACCCCGGCCGACACGACCGAGGAGCTCTACGAACTTCCCGCATGGAAGGACCGCAACGCCGAGATTCTGGAATTCGACCGAAAGCCCGTGCACCGCTACGTTCCGCGCCCCCGTTCGCTCGACGCCATGCTCGATGCGGCCCGGCGCCTCGCGGCCGGATTTCCGCTCGTGCGGGTCGACCTCTACGAAGTCGGCGGCCGCCCCGTCTTCGGTGAAATGACCCTCAGCCCCGCATCGGGCATGGACCTCACCTACGGCGAGGAGTTCCAACGCGAGATGGGCGCGCAAATCACCCTGCCGAAAGCCGTAAGATAGTCCCGAGCGAGAGAAAAAAGCAAGCGAACTTGCTTTTTCTCTCGACTTATTCGTACTTTGGCCCTGCCGAAAATACTCCCGCTCGGCAAAAACGCATAGTTACCTCGGCGCAATTCTAAAAGTCCCCTCCGAGGAGGGGATTTAGGGGAGGGTCGGATTTGAATACGCGGCCACAGGCCGCGCGTGTACTGCCGTCGGGAACGATGCTACGGAACGGAATTGCAAATCCGAGAAAATGAACCGTGCATCTTCTCCGCCGAAGATACTCCCGCTCAGCAATACCAAATAAATTTGGCATTGCGCTCGCTTATTCGCACTTTGGCTTTGCCGAAGATACTCACGCTCGGAAAAAATGCAAGCAAGCTTGCTTTTTTCTCTCGACTTATTCGTATCTTTGCGCTACTATGAGCGATTTTATCGTCAGCGCACGCAAATACCGTCCTGCGACCTTCCGTTCGGTCGTGGGACAGAAGCATATCACTTCGACCCTCCAGAACGCCATCCAGCGGGGCCAGTTGGCTCATGCCTACCTGTTCTGCGGACCGCGGGGCGTGGGTAAGACCACCTGCGCCCGCATCTTCGCCAAGGCGATCAACTGCCTCTCACCGCAGGGTGCCGAGGCGTGCAACGAGTGCGAATCGTGCCGTTCGTTCAACGAGGGCCGTTCGCTCAACATCCACGAGCTGGATGCCGCATCGAACAACTCCGTGGAGGATATCCGCACCCTGATCGAGCAGGTGCGCATCCTCCCGCAGGGGGGCCGCTACTCGGTCTTCATCATCGACGAGGTGCACATGCTCTCGGCCGCGGCCTTCAACGCCTTCCTCAAAACGCTCGAAGAGCCCCCCGCCCACGCGATTTTCGTGCTGGCGACTACCGAGAAGCACAAAATCCTGCCGACGATCCTCTCGCGCTGCCAGATATACGACTTCAACCGTATCCGCGTGGAAGATGCGGTCGATTATCTCAAATACATCGCCTCGCAGGAGGGGATCGAGGCCGACGAGGAGTCGTTGAACCTCATCGCCCAGAAGGCCGACGGCGGTATGCGCGACGCCCTGTCGATGTTCGACAAGGCCGTATCGTTCTGCGGCCGCACGCTCGACTACCGCAACGTCGCCCAGACGCTCAACGTGCTGGACTACGACACCTATTTCAGCATCACGGAACAGCTGCTCGCGGGGGATTACGTGCAGGCGCTCGTGTCGTTCGATACGGTGCTCTCGAAAGGATTCTCGGGACAGACTTTCATGGCGGGGCTCAACCGCCACATGCGCGACCTGCTGATGGCCAAACGGCCCGAGACGCTGCGGCTGATCGAAATGACCGGCACGCTGCTCGAACGATACCGGACGCAGGCGGGCGCCTGCGATGTCGGCTTCCTGTTCGGGGCCAGTGCCCTTTTGACGGAACTCGACGGAAAGATACGGCAGTCGTCCAACCAACGACTGCTCGTAGAACTGGGCCTGATGAAGATTTGCGGGCTCGGTCAAAAAAAAAATGACGGTCTGACCTCCGGGCTCTGTCCGCTCCCCGAGCTGACACCCCGCACTACTCCGGCGACAGCGACGACCCCGGCGGCTCCAGTGGCTCCGGCAACCCCGACACCCGCAGCCACGGCTCCGGCCGCACAACCCGTAGCGATGCCGACACCGCAACCGGCTGCCCTGGCCCCGACGCAACCCGTCCAGCAACCGGCACGCCCCGCTCCCGTGCCGCAGCACGAACAGCCTGCGGCAACGCGTCCGCGGCGCTCGCTGATCTCGGGCACTTCGCTCACGGAACTGCTCGCCTCGGCCGGGGATACGCCCCCGCAGCCCGTGGAGGAAGCGGTTGCCGAACCGCAGCAGGTGCGGATCGACCCAGCCTGCGCCGAGAAGCTCGAAAACGCGCGCGGCGCCATCCTGAACCTCATCCGCGAACGGCGGCCGCGCTTCGTGCCGGTGTTCGAACGCATGATGTTCCGGGGCAACACCCTCGCGCTGAGCGTGCCGACCACGGACCTGCGCGACGAAATCCTGCGCAGCAAGACGGGCATGATGATGCGCATCGCCGAGATCGCCGGGGTCGACGGACTGATCGAACTCGACATTAGGGTCGACGAGACGATCCGCGCAGCGCGACCGATCCGCCCGGAGGACAAAATGAAATTCATCACGGAGCAAAATCCGCTCGTCACGGAGCTCCGCAAAGCTCTCGACTTAGAGATGGAATAACGAACAAAAGAAAAAAACATATGAAAAACTTCATCGAAGAACTCGAATGGCGCGGCATGATCCACACGATCATGCCC